>NZ_JBKKAD010000053.1:0-8640 GCF_046714715.1 Conyzicola sp.
CTGCTCGACGAGCCGCTCGCCGCCCTCGACGTGGCGGTGGCGCCCGCGCTGCGGCGGATGCTGCGCCGCGTGCTCGCCGGCCGCACCGTGCTGATCGTCACCCACGACATCCTCGACGCGTTCACGCTCGCCGACCGCGTCGTTGTGCTCGACCACGGCCGCATCGTCGAGCAGGGGGTCACGCGCGACGTGCTCGAACGCCCGCGCAGCCGGTTCACGGCCGGGCTGGCGGCGCTGAACCTGCTCGTCGGGGTGCGCACGGAACGCGGCATCCGCCTCGCCGATGGAACCGATATCTCGGGGTCTTCCGGGCTCGCGGTCGGATCGGCGGCGGCCGCCGCGGTGCGCCCGCCGGCCGTGCGGGTGTCGCTCGACGAGCCGGTGGCTGCGAACCGGCTGCGCGGCGAGGTGCTCGACCTGGAGCCGCGGGGCGACCTGGTTCGCGTGCGGGCGGAGGGAATCGCGGCGGATGTCGCTCCCGCTCTCGTCGCCGACCTCGACCTCGCGCCGGGGGTCACCGTCTGGTTCGCGTTTGACGCGCACGATGTACAGATCTACTCACCCGCTGGTTGAGTAGGCCGCCCGCGGCCGTATCGAAACCCTGGGTCGCGGGAGGGTTTCGATACGGGCGCTAGAGCGCCCTACTCAACCAGCGGGAGGCGTGTGCGGGCGGCCCAGGTGCCCGAGCAGCGCACAGACCAGCGTGATGACCGCCGCAACCGCCATGCCCAGGCCGATGTGCACGTTGAGCAGCAGTCCGCCGGCGAGGGCGCCGAGTCCGATCAGCAGCACGGCCCCGGCGCGGCGTTTCCACTGCTGGCCGTTGCCCTGCCCGAACTTCGAGTCGAAGGCGAGACCCACGAGCGTCGACGTGACCACGACGGTCGTGACATCCTTCACACCGATGTGCCGCGCGGCGCCCGCCTGCAGGCCCATCGCGAGGCCGAGCGCGCCGGTCACTGCGAGCTTCACCCACTCCGCGGGCTCGTCGATCACGAGCAACGGCACCGCCGCGGCCAGGATCACGACGCCCACGAACGCGAACAGCAGCGTGCTGCGGCCAGACCAGCCGGCGGGCACCGGACGCAGCGTGCGCCCGGCGATGAGCGCACCGACCATGAACAGCACGAGGGCGACGATCGGACCGACGATCGGCAGGTCGTCGGCGCCGGCGAGCGCCATGCCGAGGATCACGACGTTGCCCGTCATGTTCCCGGTGAAGACCCGGTCGAGGCCGAGATAGCCGACCGCGTCGATCACACCGGTCGAGAAGGTGAGGGCGAGCATCAGCCCGAGGTGTAGTCCGGCCGGGTGTGCCTGCAGTCGCTTCTTCATGTCTCTCCTTGAGAATCGTGCGCCCTCAGAGAGTCGCTAGGGTTTTCACACTACGAGACTCAAGTATCGAGCAGATTACGGGGACCACTTGTCACACGCACTCCAACCGGGCGAGGGTCACATCGCCAGCGAGGTCTACCTCCCCTCGGATCCGGGCGCGGTGTTCTGGGGTCGCCTTCCCTGCGAGACGGATGAGCCGGTGCTGACAATCCCCGACGGCACCGAGGTGACGATCGACACGCTCAGCCACGAGGGCCTGCTCGACGACCAGGGCAGCGACCCGGTCGCCTTCTTCGGCCGGTTCGGAGTCTCGTCGAAGCTCGTGCTCGATGACGCCATCCTGCTGGCGGCCACCCGCGAGCGCGACCCGCAGACCGACGGCCCGCACGTCGTGACCGGGCCGATCTTCGTCGAGGGCGCCGAGCCGGGCGACCTGCTCAAGATCACCGTGCTCGAGGCCACGCCCCGGGTGCCCTACGGCATCATCTCCAACCGGCACGGCCGCGGCGCGCTGCCCGGCGAATACCCGCAGGGCGACGGCACCGTGAGCGTGTTCGCGGCGGTCGACGGCGAGCTCGACACCGCCACGCACGGCACGATGCCGCGCGTCGCGGGCGGCGAACACTCGGTGCGCTTCCCGCTCGCCCCGTTCCTCGGCATCATGGGGGTCGCGGTGGCCGGCGACGAGCGTCCGCACTCGGTGCCCCCGGGAGCGCACGGCGGCAACATCGACATCAACCTGCTCACCGTGGGCTCTACCCTCTACCTTCCCGTGCAGGTGCGCGGCGCGCTCGCCTACGTGGGCGACCCGCACTTCGCCCAGGGCGACGGCGAAGTCTCGCTCACCGCGATGGAGGCGAGCCTGCGGGTGACCCTGCGCTTCGAGGTCGTCACCGCCGCCGACGCGGAGACGGCGTTCGGCACCCTCGTCGGCCCGCTCGCCGAGACATCCGAGTTCCTCGTGCCGACCGGCATGAGCCCCGACCTCGACGAGGCCGTGCAGAACTGCGTGCGCGCCGCGATCGCCCTGCTGCAGGCGCGCTTCGGCATGGACGCCGCCCACGCCTACGCCTACCTGAGCGCCGCGACCGATTTCAACATCTCGCAGGTGGTCGACCTCGTGAAGGGCGTGCACGCGCGCATCCGAGTGGAGGACTTCGCATGAGCGGGCTCGACTTCACCATCGACTTCCCGGTCGGCGTCTCCGAGCCGGCGGGCCTGATCGATGCGTTCCGCGACTACGAGCGGGCGCTGATGGCGAACGACCTCGCCGCGCTCGACCGGCTGTTCGCGCCGGGACCCGACACCCTGCGCGGCGACGCCGCCGGCATCTTGCGCGGCCACGACGCCATCAGCGGCTTCCGCAAGGGCCGCGGCGGGGCGCCGAAGCGCGAGATCGTCGGCATCGAGGTGCGTCCCGTGGCAGCGGATGCCGCACTGATCATCGCGGTCACCGCGCCGCTCACGGGTGGCCGGGGACAGCAGACTCAGCTCTGGCGCCTGATCGACGGTGCCTGGGCAGTCGAGGCCGCGCACGTGAGCCTGCCCGCGCCGGCCGTGAACCCCACCGTGTGGCGCGTCGTCGGCACGCCGCTCGTCGCCGGGGACTCCTCGGCAACCGTCGCGCCTGACTGGAGGTTCGGCGACGTCGGCGCACTCGCCGGCCAGACCGTCGCCGTGAAAGACCTCTTCGACGTGGCCGGCTTCGCGGTCGGCGGGGGAGTGCCCGAGTACCTCGCCGAGTGCTCGCCCGCTACCGCCCACGCCCCGGCCGTGCAGGCGCTGCTCGACGCCGGCGCCGACGTCACCGGTATCGCCCGCACTGACGAGTTCGCCTACAGCATCGCCGGCAAGAACCCGCACTACGGAACTCCGCCGAACGGCGCCGTGGTCGGCGCGATTCCCGGTGGATCCTCCAGCGGTCCCGCATCCGCTGTCGCACTCGGCCAGGCCTCGATCGGCCTCGGCACCGACACTGGCGGCTCGGTGCGCGTGCCCGCTTCGTACCAGGGGCTCTGGGGGCTCCGAACCACGCACGGCGCGGTTCCCGTCGACGGGCTGCTGCCGCTCGCGCCCTCGTTCGACACGGTCGGCTGGCTCACCCGCAGCCCGGGGGTGCTCGGGGTCGCGGCGACCGTCTCTCTTACCTTGCCATCGGCTCTCCTGAGCGAGCGCTTCGCCGTCGACCCGGCGCTGCTCGCGCACGCTCAGCCCGGGGTGCACCGGGCCTTCGACCGGGCGCTCGCCGATCTCGGCGACGCCGGTCTGCTCGACGACGTGCTGGCCGTCGAGCTGGGCGACATCGACGCGCTATTCGAGACCTTCCGCACGGTGCAGAGCGCCGAGGCCTGGGCCACCCACGGCGCCTGGATCGAGGCGCATCCCGGAGCGCTCGGCGCTGACATCGCCGCCCGCTTCGAGCTCGCGTCCCGCATCACGCCGGAGGTCGAGGCCCGAGCCCGGGTGGCGCTCGCCGCGGCGCGCCTCTCGCTCGAGGCCGCGCTCGACGGACGCATCCTGCTGCTTCCCAGCGCGTCGTCGATCGCGCCGTCGACCACGGCCGATGCCGACACCATCCAGGCGACTCGCGACGGCACCCTGCGCCTCACCTGCATCGCCGGGCTGACCGGCCGACCGGGACTCTCCGTGCCGGCACTCAGCGTCGACGGCGCCCCGGTCGGCCTGTGCCTGGTCGGTCCGCGCGGCACCGACCTCCCGCTGATCGGCCTCGGCGAGCGGATGCACCGGGCGCTGGTCGGGTAGTAGCCGACCCGCCGGTCGAGAGAACCCATCCGCAACTCAGGCAGAACGTGTCGCGCGGCCGCCGGCACCCGCGCGAACACTGCCGCCGCCCGCGGACCCGCGGCATTCTGCCTGAGTTGCGCGTCGGCGAGCTCAGCGGCCGAAGTCGAGGTCCTCGTCGCTGTCGCCGAGCGACCGCAGATCGCGCAGGTCGCCGAGGTAGTCCTCGAACGACGACAGCGCGAGCTCGGCGACGGTGAGCCCGCGGCTGCGCGCCTCCTCGAGGGCCTCCTCGGCGAGGTCGTCGGGGAGCTCGAACTGTACGAAGGCCATGGGGGCAAGCCTACGAGCCTGGTTTCGACACGGGCCGCAGTCGGCCCTACTCAACCGGCAGGTTTAACCCACGTGAAACACCCGTTCCAGTAGCCTTGAACTCTGGAACAACTGATTCACGGGAGCGCGCATGTCATTCGAACCGATCAACCCTCCGCAGCGGCTGCTGATGGGACCGGGTCCGATCAACGCGGACCCTCGCGTGCTGCGCGCCATGAGCGCCCAGCTGGTCGGCCAGTACGACCCCGCGATGACGGCCTACATGAACGAGACCATGGAGCTGTACCGGGGCGTCTTCCGCACGCGCAACCGGGCGACGCTGCTCGTCGACGGCACGAGCCGCGCCGGCATCGAGGCCGCGCTCGTCTCGCTCATCGAGCCGGGCGACCGGGTGCTCGTGCCGATCTTCGGCCGCTTCGGCCACCTGCTGCGCGAGATCGCCGAGCGATGTGGCGCCGAGGTGCACGTGATCGAGACCGAGTGGGGCACCGTCTTCACCCCCGAGCAGATCGCCGCCGCCATCGCCGAGACGAAGCCCAAGCTGCTCGCAATCGTGCACGGCGACACCTCCACGACCCTCGCCCAGCCGCTTGACGAGATCGGCGCGCTCTGCGAGAAGAACGGGGTGATCCTGTACACGGATGCCACGGCGAGCCTCGGTGGCAACGACTTCGAAACCGACCGCTGGGGTATCGACGTGGTCACGGCCGGGCTGCAGAAATGCCTCGGCGGCCCGTCGGGCAGCGCCCCGATCACCCTCTCCGAGCGCGCCGTCGAGCTCGTCAACACGCGCAAGAGCATCGAGGCCGGAATCCGCTCCGACGGCGACGCGGTGTCGGCGAGCCCCATCCGCAGCAACTACTTCGACCTCAGCCAGATCCTCGACTACTGGGGTCCGAAGCGGCTCAACCACCACACCGAGGCGACCACGGCGCTCTACGGAGCCCGCGAGTGCGCGCGCCTGCTCGTGAACGAGGGGCTGCCCGAGGCGATCCAGCGGCACCGCCTGCACGGCAGCGCCATGGCGACCGGCTTGAAGGCTCTCGGCCTCTCCCTGTTCGGCGACCAGAAGCACAAGATGAACAACGTCGTCGGTGTGCTCATCCCCGACGGGATCGACGGCGACGGTGCCCGCGCCGCCATGCTCAACGACTTCGGCATCGAGATCGGCACGAGTTTCGGCCCGCTGCACGGCAAGGTCTGGCGCATCGGCACTATGGGCTACAACGCGCGTCGCGACACGGTGCTCACCACCCTCGCCGCCCTCGAACAGGTGCTGCGCCGCGGCGGCGTCAGCGTCACCGCGGGCAGCGGCGCCGGTTCCGCGCTCGACTACTACCAGTCCGCCTAGGAAGGCCGTTCCGATGACCGAATCGCACCACGCGGCAGCGCATTCGCACGAGGCCCAGCTGCTGCTCGACCGTTGCGACGAACTCGCCGCGATCTCCAGCCGACCCGACGTGCTCGAACGCGTGCACCTCTCGCCCGAGCACCGCGCCGCCAATGACCTGGTGGCCGGCTGGATGCGCGAGGCCGGGCTCAAGACCTGGCAGGACGCGGCGGGAAACCAATGCGGCCGCCTCGAGGGGCGCGAGCCCGACCTGCCCGCGCTGCTGCTGGGAAGCCACATCGATACCGTGCCCGACGCCGGCCGGTACGACGGCATGCTCGGGGTTTTGCTGGCGATCCAGATCGTGAGCCGCATCCGCGATTCTGCAATCGAGCTGCCCTTCGCCCTCGAGGTCGTGGCGTTCAGCGACGAGGAGGGCACCCGTTTCGGCACCGCGCTCATCGGCAGCCGCGCGCTCGCCGGAACCTGGCACGACGACTGGTGGAACCTCACCGACAAGAACGGCATCACCCTGTTCGAGGCGTTCCAGGACTTCGGTCTCGACCCGGCACGGCTGCCGGGCGCGTTCCGTCGGCCGGAAGAGCTGGTCGGCTACCTCGAGGCCCATATCGAGCAGGGGCCGATCCTGGAAGACGCCGACCGCCGCCTCGCCGTGGTCTCGTCTATCGCGGGGGCACGCCGATTCGCGCTCACGGTCACCGGCAAGGCCGGCCACGCGGGCGGTACGCCATTCGACCGGCGCCGCGACGCGCTCGTGGGGGCGAGCGAACTCGTGGTCGCGGTCGAGCGCATCTCGAAGGAGTGCGGGGTGGTCGGCACCGTCGGCCGGCTGCAGGCGTTCCCGGGCGGGGTGAACGTGATCCCCGGCCTGGTCGAGCTCAGCCTCGACCTGCGCGCCGAGTTCGACGACGACAGGGACGAGAGCATCCGCCTCATCACCGAGGCGGCGCACGAGATCTGCGAGCGGCGCGGACTCAGCTTCCACTCGACCGAGATCTACCGCGCCGACGCCGTGCGCTGCGACCTCGGGCTGCAAGACGCGATCGCCGCCGGCATCCGCGCCACCGGCGACGACCACCCCATGTCGTTCTGGAGCCGCGCCGGCCACGACGGCATGGCGGTGGTGGCCGTCACCCCCATCGCCATGCTGTTCCTGCGCTGCAAGGGAGGCATCAGCCATCACCCCGACGAGGCGGTGAAGAAGGCGGATGTCGCGGCGGCACTCGAAGCGTACGAGGCCGCCGTGCGCGAGCTCGTTTCCCGTGGGTGACCTCGCCGCACGCATCGATGCCGGCTACCCCGACCTGTCGCCGCAGGAGCAGCGGGCGGCCGACTTCATGCGCGACCACATCGCCGACCTCGCCGTCTACAACTCCACCGAGGTGGCGCGGCTCAGCGGCGTCTCGAAGGCCACGGTCAGCCGGCTCTACCGGCGTCTCGGCTTCGAGAACGCTGACGCGCTGCGCGAGCACGTGCGCGGCCTGCGCGCCTCGGGTACTCCGCTCGCCAGCGACGCGCCCACGAGCTACACGCAGCACCTCGACCGGGAGCTGACGAACCTGCGTTCCGCGCTCGCCGGACTCGATCTCACACCGGCCGCCTCGCTCATCGCGCGCGCGCGGCGGGTGCTCGTGGTCGGGTTCCGCAACAGCTACCCGATGGCCCTGCACCTGCGCCAGCAGTTGGCGCAGGCCAGGGACGGCGTGCAGCTCGCACCGCTGCCCGGCCAGTCCATCGGCGAGGAACTGGCCGCCCTCGGCGCCGACGACGTAGTGGTGCTGGTGGGGTTCCGGCGCAGGCCCCGCGGGTTCTCGCGGGTGCTGGCGCTCGTCGAGTCATCCGAGGCCCGAAGCGTGCTGCTCACCGACGCGCCCCGCCTGGGCGCCGACGTCGTGATCGAGTGTCCGGTCGACAGTGTCACCGCCTTCGACAGTTACGCCGCGGCGGCCAGCGTGATCAGCCTGCTCGCGGCCGGAGTGCTCGCGGCGAATTTGGCCGCCGGACGCTCCCGCATCGCGATCATCGGCGACGCGTACCGCGAGCTCGACGAGCTGGAATGACCGCCGGTTGAGTAGGTCGCGCAGCGACCGTATCGAAACCCGCCGCGACCTCTTCCGCTCGTCGACCGGGCGAGAGTACATTCGCCGGCATGACCGACGACGATCCGATTCTGACGAACCCCGACCACTACCGGCTCATGTGGGAGAACGACTTCGTGCGTGTGCTCGAGTACACCGACGAGCCGGGCACCCGCACGACGCCGCACGACCATCCGAACAGCGTCATGGTGACGCTCAGCGCGTTCCAGCGACGGCTTTCGGCGGGTGGCCGGGAGTTCGAGACGGCGCTTCCCTCGGGAGCGGCCGTGTGGCTGCCGGCCCAGAAGCACGCCGGCGAGAACATCGGTGAGACGCCGACCCACACGGTGCTGATCGAGCTGAAGGGCGAGGCGGCCGGTTCCCCGGGCGACGGCGTGCTTGGCCCGCGCTAGCCGCGCATCTGCCACTCTGGCAGCATGACCGAGTCCGACGAGAAGTCCGTTCTGCTTCGCTACCTGCAGGAGGGCCGCGACGCCCTGCTCTGGAAGCTCGAGGGGCTGAGCGAGTACGACGTGAGCCGCCCTCTCGTGCCCACCGGAACCAACCTGCTCGGACTCGTGAAGCACGTCGCCAGCACCGAGGCGTGGTATCTCGCCGACGTTTTCGGCCGGCCGTTCCCCGAAACGCTGGCGTGGCTCGCCGACGACTCGGAGCCGAACTCCGACATGTGGGCGACCGCCGACGAGTCGCGAGACGAGATCGTCGACCTCTACAAACGCGTTTGGCAGAGTTCGGATGCCACGGTGGAAGCCCTGCCGTTGGATGCGCCCGGCGTGGTGC
>NZ_JBKKAD010000054.1:0-5974 GCF_046714715.1 Conyzicola sp.
AGATCCAAGAGCCTGCGGTCATCTGCCCGTACATGGTCAGGCCGAGTTGCTCGAGTCGTCGGAACTCGGGCCAGGTGGCCCAGTCCCCGACCAGGTTGGAGTTGGCGATGAGTACGCGCGGTGCCCACTCGTGGGTGCGGAAAACTCCCACCGGCTTTCCGGACTGCACGAGAAGTGTCTCGTCGGATTCCAGAGTGCGGAGTGTTTGCACGATGGCCTCGTAGGCTTCCCAAGAGCGGGCGGCTTTCCCGGTGCCGCCGTAGACGATCAGTTCATCGGGATGTTCCGCCACTTCGGGGTCGAGGTTGTTCATCAGCATTCGCATGGGAGCTTCGGTCTGCCATGATTTGGCGGTGATCTCGGCGCCGCGGGGTGCGTGAATGGGCATGCGTGGTCCTTCGTTGCGTTCGGGGGAATGGCTGGGCGTGCGTCAAAGCACTCGGGAGAGGAACGAGCGGGTGCGCTCGTGGCGCGGTGCGGTGAGGACTTCGGCTGCGGGACCAGATTCGACCACGACTCCGTCGTCCATGAACACCAGGGTGTCGGCTACTTCTCGCGCGAACTGCGCTTCGTGTGTGACGACGACCATGGTCATGCCGTCTGACGCAAGAGATCGCATGACGTCGAGAACCTCGCCGACGAGCTCGGGGTCGAGCGCGGACGTCGGTTCGTCGAACAGCATCACTTTTGGCCGCATGGCGAGCGCCCGGGCGATGGCGACACGCTGCCGTTGGCCCCCGGAGAGTTCGGACGGGTAGGCATGTTCCTTCCCGGCAAGGCCCACCCGGTCGAGGAGTTCGCGGGCATGTCGTCTGACCTCGTCCGGTTTGCGGCGTGCGACGCCGACGGGCGCTTCCACGACGTTCTGCAGAGCTGTCATGTGCCCGAAGAGGTTGAAATGCTGGAAGACCATGCCGATTTGCTGACGTTGGGCGCTGAGCTCCTGCTCGTTGAGTTCGAGAAGCCGTTCGCCATCGCGCCGGTATCCGATGATTTCTCCGTCAACGGCGATAACTCCGCGATCCACCTTTTCGAGGTGGTTGACGCATCGGAGGAAGGTGCTTTTGCCCGAGCCCGACGGGCCCATGATGCAGGTGACGTCTCCACGCTGCACCGTGAGGTCGATGTCGCGGAGCACGACGTTTCGTCCGAAGGATTTTTGCACTCCGAGGGCCTCTACCATTGCGACGGTCATCCGACTGCCTCCTTCTTGGGTTCAAACGAGGTCTGCTTGCGGAAGCGGAATCCCGTGGTGAGGTGTTGCCACCCGTTGCGGGTCCCAGACACCCCGCGACCGAAGCGCTGCTCCACTCGGGCCTGGCCCACCGAGAGCACGGAAGTCAGGGCGAGATACCAGATCGATGCCACGACAAGCAGGGGGATGACCTGGTAGTTCTGGTTGTAGATCTGTTGGGTGGTGGAGAGGAGCTCGGTCACCGAGATCACGCTCGCGAGGGAGGTGAATTTGAGCATGCCGATCAGCTCGTTGCCGGTAGGCGGGATGATCGTTCGCATCGCTTGGGGGAGGATGATTCGCCGCATCGTGCGGCCGCTGCGCATTCCGAGCGCTTTTGCGGCTTCGACCTGGCCGTTGTCGACTGAGCCGAGGCCAGCGCGGATGATCTCCGACATATAGGCCGCTTCGTTGATGCCGAGGGCGAGAATCGCTGCCAGCAGCGGCGTCATGACGGTGTTCGTGTCGACCGACCAGATCGCCTGGCCGAAGGGTATGCCGATTTCAAGGCGGGGAAACAGCGATGCCAGGTTGAACCAGAAGATGAGTTGCACCAGGGTGGGCGTTCCGCGGAAGAACCAGACGATTCCGGACGAAATCGCGATGAGCGCTCGACTGGGTGAACGCCGCATGATGGCGAGAAGCAGGCCGCCGAGGCAGCCGAAGGTCATTGCGAGGATGGTGAGATAGATGGTCGTCCACACCCCCGCGATCACGCGAGGATTGAAGAGGTAGTCACCGACCACCGGCCACTGGAAAGCCTGAGCGGTGACGAGGGTCCATACGCAGAACGCAACGAGGACCACGGCGACAACGGCAGCGACTACGCGCCAGGGATGCTTCCCGCGGACGGTTGCCAGCTGGGCTGCGTCCAAGAGTTCCGCGTGGGTCCACTTCGCCTCCGAGGTGGACCCACGGCCGAGGACGTTCATCAGGAGGTCGCCCCATTGATTGTGGCCTCGTCCAGCTCGGTGTCTCCTACCCCCCACTTATCGAATATCGCCTGGTAGCTGCCGTCGTCGATCATTTCGTTGATGGCGCTTTGTACCGCGGCGGTGAGTTCTGTGTTCTGCTTGCTGAAGGCGTACCCGCTGAGGGTTGCCGCCTCGTCGAGGACGCGGTCCGAGAGCTCGACGCCTTCGTACTCCGTGCCTGCGATATAGGCCGCGACCGCCACGTCGTAGGGGACCGCGTCAGCTCTACCGCCGGCAAGTGCGAGCATCTCAGTTGTCGTGTCGGCGAAGACCTGAAGACCGATGGGCTGCTTGCCCTCCGCTTCGCAGTCTGCCGACAGTCCCTCAATCACGCCGATCTCCACGGCGCCCGCGCCGGCGATCATCGACAGTCCGCACAGATCGCTCGTGGCGGTCAGGCCACCCGGGTTTCCGGCGGGCACCATGAAACCGACCACGGTTCGATACGCGTCAACGAAGTCCACGGCGTTCTGCCGCTCGACGAGATCGCCGATGCCCGCAGCGCCCATGTCGTATCGCCCGTTCTGCACTGACGGGATGATGGTCTCGAAAGCGACGGGTGCGAAAGATACATCGAGCGAGAGCTGGTCTGCGATGGCCGTGACCATGTCGATGTCGAAACCCTGGAGGCTTCCGTCGTCGCCCGTATAGGCGAACGGCGGGTAGTCGTTGATGGTGGCAACGTCCAACACACCTTCGGCACGGACGTTTTCGGGAACCATCGCTGCCGCCCCGGTGAAGTCGGAATCTGTGCCGGCGGGCGTGCCACCATCCGCAGAACAAGACGAGAGAGCAACGGTTACGGCCATCGCGGCGAGAGCGAAGCTCGTAGTGCGCAGGCGGCGCCTGCGTGCTACAGCGGCAGGAGAATTGCTAGTGGTGTTCATGATGTTTCCTTTCACGGTGGTGCGTGTCGGGTGGTGCTTTTCGGGATGGTGCAGGCGAAATCTTGGGTGCGTCGCGCTGCGCGACTACAGCAGTCAGGCTTGAAACAGTCGCGTCGCCGAGGCGTAATTCTCGAACTGCTCGAGTCGCTGTTGGGTGCGTTCGGGGTTGGCGTCGCCCAATGCGTTCAGCAGTAGCGACGTCAACATGAGGGGCGCCGGGTGGGAATCGAAAACAAGGTCCGTCTCGATGCCGGCATACAGTGCGATCTCGGAGAGATGTGCGATCGGGCTCATCGGGCTCTCCGAAATGGAGACGACCGAGAGGCCAAGTCCTCGGGCCGCCTCGATCGCGACGAACAACTCGCGCGGGTATCTCGGCAGGGCGTAGACCAGTACTGATGTGGCTCCGCTGGCTTGAGCCTGGTGAAGGTCGTCGAGCATCCGTGACCCGCCCTCGTCGATGACGGTGACCGCTGGATGGATCTTCGCCGCGAAGTACCCGAAGTGGTCGGCCAGCCCAGCGGAAACCCGGAGGCCGAGCACTACCAGCGGGCTGCTGTCGGCCAGCATGCGTCCGGCAAGATGCACCCGTTCCGCGAGCGATTCGTCATCGCGCAGCTCGACGAGATGGCTGATCGCGCGATCAACAGCGAGTAGCCGGTCGGAACCTCCCGCGACGGCAGGGGTCGACGCGGGCCCCTCGTTGACGACGATTGCACGTAGTGCGCCGCGAAGGGCGGGGGCGCCTTCGAAGCCGAGAGCAACGGCAAGGCGCGTCACCGCGGGCTGACTGACGTTCGCCCGCGAGGCGAGTTCGGGGCCGGATAGATAGGCCGCTTCGTTCGCATGCCGAACGATGTATTGAGCCAGTTGACGTTGCGTCGGGGTGAGTCGAATGCCGTCAAATAGCGCGCGCACACGTTCAATGGATGTGGATGCGGCGACAAGGTCCGTTGGTGACATGATCTGACTGTATAGATTCATTCACTGTGAAAGGTTTCCGATATGTTTCATTCATGTAAAGCAACGGAAATCGTGCAATTGCGCCGCATTCAGGACGCTGCCGTGGAGGTGTGGCGCAATGGAGAAGGCACCACCCAGAACCTGGTTTCGATGCGAGAAAGCTCCGTCCTGACGCCGTCATCGAGACCGTGGCGTCTGAGCATCGCGAGGTTGGAGCGTCCGACCTCGTTCTCGCGCTACAGCGGGCTACAACGCACTTTCATCCCCATCGGGTCGGATCTCGCGTTGAAGGTAGACGGTCGCGATCTCCATCTGGACGATCGCACACTCGCCCGATTCGATGGCGAAAGCGATGTGGCGTTGATTCACCTTGATCAGCCATGTCATGCCGTGAACTTGATGACCACAGATCCGCGACTGACGCTCCGACTCGCGCGGGCAGGTGAACAGCTACGCGAGGGGGCCCCAGTGATTTTCCTCCTGGCGTGGGTCGGTGGCGAAGCATTCGACCTCAGCTGGGCACCGGCCCACCGGGTTCTACCCGTCGACGTGATCGTGGTCGGGCACAACGGATAATCGGCCCGAGGTCAGCTCGGACGTCAGGAGTTCGATCCCGACAGCTCGGTGAGAGCTCGCTATACCGCCGGACATTCTCCGACGCGAATCCGGACGGCACTTAGACGCTGTCCCGGTATATCCGACGCCGTCGCGTAAGGCCAAGAAGCTCAAACAGGGAACACCGGAACCGGCCGTGTGGGAGGACCTATGCGAACCTCCCAACCTCGTCCTCGCGCTCGTAGCGTGGTTAAGGCACTCGGCGCGGCTATCCCATCGAGTGACTACGCGGCACCCCCGCCACCGACAAACCATCGCAATCAAGGAGAGATTCCCATGCAGAACTCCGACGGATACACCTTTGAGCTGGACCCGACCGTCACCCGCACCCCCGTGCGCTACCGCAACCGTTTCGGCATCGAGATCGCCGGCGACCTGTACACACCCAAAGACGCCACCGGGACGCTTCCCGCTCTGGCCGTGAGCGGCCCGTTCGGCGCCGTGAAGGAGCAGTCCTCCGGGCTGTATGCGAACGAGTTCGCCCGCCGCGGGTTCATCGCCGTGGCATTCGACCCGTCGTTCAGCGGCGAGAGCGGCGGCGAGGTCCGCGACGTCGCGTCGCCGGAGATCTACACCGAAGACTTCAGCGCCACCGTCGACTTCCTCGGCCTCCAGGGAAACGTGGACCGTGACCGGATCGGCGTGCAGGCGATCTGCGGCCTCAGCGGCATGGCCATCACCGCCGCAACCTCCGACAGCCGCATCAAGGCCGTCGCGACCGCCTCGATGTACGACATGTCCCGCAGCGTCTCCCGCAGCTACCAGGACAGCTACACCCCCGAGCAGCGCCACAAGGTCATCGAGTACTACAACCAGCAGCGGTGGGCCGACGCGGAGAACGGCACCTACGCCCGCGGACCCCACGAAGTCGCCTTCGACGAGGACGGCAACCTGATCTCCGGCGACCGGGTCCTTCCCGAGACGCTCCCGAACGGTGCGGACCCGGTGACGTCGAGCTTCTTCGACTACTACCGCACCGACCGCGGCTACCACCCCCGCGCAGTCAACTCCACCACCGCCTTCACCGCCACCACGCCGGCATCCTTCTTCGCATTCCCGCTGATGGCCAACCTCGCCCAGATTCCACCGCGACCGGTCCTGCTCGCGGCCGGTTCGGAGGCGCACTCCCGGTACTACTCCGAAGACATCCACGGTTCCTCGCCGGAGAACGTCGAGCTCGTCATCGTCCCGGGCGCTGACCACGTCGACCTCTACGACCGCAAAGAAATGATCCCCTTCGACCGGTTCGAGAAGTTCTTCCTCGACAACCTCAACTAACCCCGTTGGCTGGCCCGCGACCT
>NZ_JBKKAD010000055.1:0-10335 GCF_046714715.1 Conyzicola sp.
GGCCGGAGCCCCCGCGGAGCGGCGCGACGATGCTGGGATCAGCCACCGTACTGTGCCTTGTTCTGCTTCAGCAGCTGGGTCGCCTTGGTCGCGGCGTCGTCGAGCGCTTCCTTCGGCGACTTCTTGCCGAGCATCGCCTCGTTGACGCCCTTGGTGATCTCGGCCATCGCGTTCGTGATGCCGGGCGACACGGTCTCGTAGCGCGCGTACTCGAGCTGCTCGAGGAACGGCGCGAGCGCCGGGTAGTCGGCCAGCAGCGCCGGGTCTTCACGAACCGTGTTCTGCGCCGGCAGCTCGCCCGTGGACGCCCATTCGGCGGAGTTGTCGTTCATCCACTTCACGAAGGTAGCGGCGGCGGCCGACTTGTCGGGGTCCTGGTTCTTGTTGGCCGGGAACATCCAGTGCGTCGAGCTCGACCAGACGGCCTTCTCGGTTCCGATCTGCGGAACGGGGATGGCGGTCCAGTCCACCGACTGCAGCGCCTCGTTGGTCGTCTGCCAGACGCCGTTCCAGTTGAACGCCGTCTCGCCGCCGACGAGCGCGTTGATGTTGCCGTCCTGGGCCACGTTCGCGGGGCTGTACCCCTTCTCGATCAGGTCGGTCATCCAGGTGAGCGCCTTGACGCCCGCCTCGGAGTTGAACGTCGCCTCGGTGACATCCTCGTTGAAGAGCTCGCCGCCGAACTGCCAGAGCAGCGACTCGAACTCGAACGTGCCGGTGAATACGTAGCCGTCGGCCCATTCGCCCTGAATGCCGGCGGCCTTGAGGGCGTCGAGCGCGGCGAGGTAGCTCTTCTGGTCGGTGGGTGCGGTCTCGGGATCGAGGCCGGCCCTCACCAGCACGTCCTTATTGATGTACAGACCGAGCGGCGTGACACTCCACGGCACCCCGTACTGGCTGCCGTCGAACTGGCCGGCGTCCATCAGGCCCTCCGGGAAGTCGTCTTCGCCGTAGCCGAGCGCCTCGACGACGTCGTCGGTCTTCAGCAGCAGACCCTGCGCCGCGTAGGTCGCGACATCGTCACCGTGGGCGACCGCGACATCCGGACCCTTGCCCGCCTTGATAGCGAGGGGCATCTTCTGGTTGATGTCCGCCCACTCCATCGCGTTGCTCTTGACCTTGATGTCGGGGTGGGTCTCGTTGAACTCGGCGACCAACTGGGGAACCAGCACGGGGGCCGCGCCGCCCGTCCAGCCGTTCCAGAAGGTGATCTCGACTGCGGGGCCGGAGTATTCGGCCTCGGCACGCACGCTGTCGGCCGCGCTGTTCGAACTGCCTCCGGAGCACGCCGCGAGCGACACCCCGAGTCCGAGAATCGCAACCGCGGCGGCTGCGCGCAGTGTGGGGTTCTTCATGTGTTGCTCTCCTTTGAGTGACGGTGCTGGGCGGTGCGGGGCGGACCGATACCGACGGAACTCGAGTCACGTCGCGCGGCGGCCACCTTCGCCTCGTTGCACAGGTCAATTTACAGCGCTGTAATATGCGAGTCAAGGAGAAATGGTTTTCCGGGAGATCGCACTCGGTACAGTGGGCAGCGAGAACGGGCGGTCCTACTACCGCGGCGGCCCCTCCCGACGACGACGAAACGGACCACCATGGCAAACGTGCGCCTGCAGGATGTGGCCGAGCTCGCCGGCGTCTCGATGAAGACCGTGTCGAACGTGGTGCATCAGTACCAGCATGTCAGCCCGAGCATGCGCGCCCGCGTCGAGGCAGCGATAAGCGAGCTGGGCTACCGGCCCAATGTGTCAGCCCGACGGCTCGCGACCGGGCGCACCGGCATGCTCTCCCTCGCCTTCAGCGACGTGAGCCTGCCCTACTTCGCCGAGCTCGCCCGCATCATCGCCCATCAGGCGAGCGCCCGCGGGTACCGCCTGCTGCTGGAACAGACCGACGGCACGATCGAGAGCGAGCGGGCGATCATCTCCACGCGCGAGGCGGGCCTCGTCGACGGCGTCATCTTCCAACCGTCGCGCATGCCGTCGCTCGAGATCTCGAAGCGCCGCGCCGACGTACCGCTCGTGCTGCTCGGCGAAGGGCCCGCTCCCCTCAGCGTCGACCACGTGATGATCGACAACGAGGCGGCCGCGATCGAGGCCACCACGCACCTCATCGCGGCCGGGCGCACGCGAATCGGCTTCGTGGGGCACGAGGAGTTCGACCAGTCGGTCACCTCGCTGCAGCGCCTCGAGGGGTACCAGGCCGCGCTCGACGCCGCGGGGTTGACCGTCGACATGTCGCTCGTGATTCCCAGCGCGGCGATCAGTGCGAAAGAGGCCGCGGATGCGATGCGTCGCGCCCTCGCGAACGGCCGGGTCTTCGACGGCCTCGTCTGCCGCGACGACCTCGCCGCCATCGGAGCACTGCGCGCACTGCAGGAGCACGGGCTGCGCGTTCCCGAGGACGTCGCGGTGGTGGGCTGGGACGACATCTCCATGGCGTCCTTCACCCACCCGTCGCTCACCACTGTCGCCCCCGACACCACGCAGATCGCCACGATGGCGCTCGACCTGCTCGAGGAGCGCATCGCCGGGTACACCGGGCTGGGCAGGCACCGCGTCGCCGACTACTCGTTCGTCGTGCGGGAAAGCGCGCCCGCCGCCTGAGCCGCCGACGCGCGGCGACGGCACCGGCGTGCATTGCCGTTTTACAGCGCTGCAAAAATGCAGCACACTGTACGCATGGACATCGACGCCCGCGCTACGACCGTCACCCCGATTCGCGCTTCGCGCCAAGACGGCAGCTACCCGCGACCGCAGCTCGTGCGCGAATCGTGGACAGACCTGGGTGGCCAGTGGGACCTGCGGTTCGACGACGCCGACGAGGGTCTCCGCGATCGATGGTTCGCCCCGGCCACCCCGACCGCGTTCGACCGCACGATCACCGTGCCGTTCCCTCCCGAGTCCCCGGCATCCGGAATCAACGACACCGGCTACCACCCGGTCGTCTGGTACCGGCGGTCGATCACCGTGCCGCCCCGCGACGGCGGCCGCACGCTGTTGCACTTCGGAGCGGTCGACTACCGGTGCTCGGTCTGGCTCGACGGCTCGCTGCTCGGCCACCACGAGGGCGGGCACACCCCGTTCTCATTCGACGTGACCGACGTCGCGACCGGCGAGGGGCCGCTCGGCCTCGTGGTGCGCGCCGAAGACGACCCGCTCGACGTCGCGCAGCCGCGCGGCAAGCAGGACTGGGAGCTCGACCCGCACGTCATCTGGTACCACCGCACCACCGGCATCTGGCAGCCGGTCTGGCTCGAGACCGTTCCCGAGCTGCACGTCGACCACCTCGCGTTCGCGCCCGACGTGGCGACCGGGTCGGTCGTCGTCACCGTCGAGCTGAACCGCCGCCTCGACGCCGACACACGCCTCGAGGTCGAGCTGAGCTACGAGGGCGAACCCCTCGCGACCCACGGCATCGCCGTGCACTCCCACCGGGTGAACGTGACGATCGTCGTGCCGCGGCAGATCAACGGGCAGAACTACGAGGAACTGCTCTGGAGCGACGTCTCGCCGCGGCTCATCGACGTGAAGGTGACGCTGAGCGGCCGCGCGTCGAGCGACACGGTTTTCTCGTACTTCGGCCTGCGCAGCGCCGCCGTCGACCGCGGGCGCTTCCTGCTCAACGACCGTCCGGTCTTCCTGCGTTCGGTGCTGAGCCAGGGCTACTGGCCCGAGTCGCACCTCGCGGCGCCGACGGCCGACGCGCTGCGGGCCGAGGTGCAGCTCATCAAGGACCTCGGCTTCAACGCGGCGCGCGTGCACCAGAAGATCGAAGACCCCCGCTTTCTCTACTGGGCCGACCGCCTCGGCCTCCTGCTCTGGGAGGAGATGCCCAGCGCCTACGAGTTCTCGAACACGGCCGCGCGCAGGGTCGCGGCCGAGTGGTCCGAGGTCATCCGGCGCGACTCCTCGCACCCGAGCATCGTCACCTGGGTGCCCCTCAACGAGAGCTGGGGCGTGCAGCACGTCTCGCAGGACGCCGCGGTGCGCGACCACGTGCGCAGTCTCTTCCACCTCACGAAGAGCCTCGACCCGTCGAGACCCGTCGTGTCGAACGACGGCTGGGAGCACCTCGACTCCGACATCTGGTCGATCCACGACTACGAGGAGTCGGGCGATGTTCTCGCCGCGCGGTACGCGAACAAGGCCAGCGTCGACGCGCTCTTCGACGGCATCGGTCCGGCGGGCCGGCGGCTGCGCCTCGGCGACGAGCCCGACCGCGGCCAGCCGATCATGCTCACCGAGTTCGGCGGTGTGAAGTTCGCGCCCGACAGCGACGTCGACAACGCCTGGGGCTACTCCACGGCGTCGTCGCCCGACGACTTCGCGAGGCGCATGGCCGCCCTGCTCGACGCGGTGCGTGCCAGCGAGGTGCTCGCCGGCTACTGCTACACGCAGCTGACCGACACGGGTCAGGAGACGAACGGGGTGGTCAACGCCGACCGCACACCGAAGCTCCCGATCGGGCGCATCCGGGCCATCATGACGGGCGACCCCGGCTCCGACCCGGCGGCGTGAGAGCGACGCGAAACCCCCTCTTGCGGCGGGCCGTGTACACCTTCAGAATGATCTATCGCTAAAGGGCGCATTTCTCAGCATCCTGCGACGCCGCGCGGAGTACCCTGTGAGAAGTTCACACCGTAGCCGCCGCCGATTGACCTCAACGGCAACCGACGACTGGAGTCTTGTCCGTGTTTTCCACCGCTCTCATCCCGTTCCTCGATCCCGCCAATCTGATCGAGGGCTTCGGCGCTTTCGCGCTGCTCGGGGTGTGCTTCATCGTCTTCGCCGAGACGGGCCTGCTCGTCGGATTCCTGCTGCCGGGCGACACGCTGCTCGTGATCACCGGCCTCCTCACCTTCGCCGGCACGGTGGCGGTGGGCGGTTCGGGCATCGAGATCGACATCTGGTGGGTGTGCCTGGCGATCGGTTTCGCGGCGTTCCTCGGCGGCGAGGTCGGCTACCTCATCGGCCACAAGCTCGGCCCGAAGGTGTTCGAACGCAAGGAGACCGGCCTGTTCTCGATGGAGAACGTGCGCCGCACCAACTCGTTCTTCGAGCGTTTCGGCGGCTTCGCGGTCATCGTGGCCCGCTTCGTGCCGATCGTGCGCACCTTCGCCCCGGTCGCCGCGGGCGTCGGCCACATGAACTACAAGAAGTACTCGCTCTACAACCTGATCGGCGCGCTCATCTGGGGCGGCGGCCTGACCTTCGCCGGCTTCCTGCTCGGCTACATCCCGCCCGTCGCCGACTTCGTGACGCACTACATCGACGTCATCCTGCTGGGAGCGGTGGCCGTCTCGGTGATCCCGACGGCCTACCACTACATCCAGTCGGTGCGTAAGTCGCGCAAGAACCGCGCCGCCGCCGCAGCGACCGACACCTCCGAGCTCGTGCTCGACCAGGCCTTGTTCGACCAAGACAAGAGCAACGACCCGAAGAACTAGTTCTCGGGTGCTGCCTCGGTGGCGCCAGTGTCTTCGGGGGATTCAGGGGTCTCGGATGTCGCGGCGGGAAGTTTCGCGCGCAGCTTCTTGAGCGCTCCACCGGCCTCGCGACGCACCTCGATCTCGGGGTCCTTCAGCAGCGAACGCAGCACGTCGATCTGGTCGGCGGTGCCGATCTCGCCGAGCGCGCGGGCGGCCTGGGCGCGCACGCGTGCCACCTCGTCGGTGGCGAGCACGGCGACCTCGGCCGGGTAGGCCAGCTCGCGGCGCGCCACGACCTTGGCGCTCATCTCGCGCACGCGCCACGCCTGGTTGCCCAGGCCGGCGAGAACCGCGGGGGTCGCGCTGTCGTTCCAGACGTAGAGGAACGTGAGGGCTCCCAACACCTCGCGCCAGTACAGCGGCGGGGCTCCGTCGAGGATGCCCTGCGCGTGACGGCCACCCACGGCGAGCAGGAACTCCTCGCCCGCGTTGAGGCCGGCGATGAGCGCGGTCGCGCGGGCGATGACGTCGTCCTCCCCCAGCTCGGCGACGACCTTCGCGATACGTTCGGCGGGGGAATCGTCGTTGGGCTGGTTCTTGGGGGTGTGAGTTGTCATAGCGCTGCTACTTTACGCGCCCCGCCGCTATCGGCCCACCCAGACCGAGTCGAGGGCGTCGTCCGCGAGGGTGAGCGTGCCCGCAGAACCCCGCAGTCTCACGACGAACGGCTCGACACCCTCCACCGTGAACGCGCTGTCGAGCGTGATCGACTCGGCCTCGAGGTGGCGAAGCAGCGCGGGGTCGCGGTCGCTGATGCGCACCACCCGCACCGTCTCCCCCGTGCCGACGTGACGCAGCAGCACGGCGGCCGGCTGCTCGACGTCGCCCGCGCGGCTCGGGATCGGGTCGCCGTGCGGGTCGCGGGTGGGAAAGCCCAGCTGCTCGTCGATGCTGTCGAGCAGCCGGTCGCTCAGCGCGTGCTCGAGCACTTCCGCCTCGTCGTGCACCTCGTGCCATCCGTAGCCGAACTGCCCCGCCAGCCAGGTCTCGATGAGCCGGTGGCGCCGCACCATGCGCAGGGCGAGAGCCGTGCCATCCGGGGTCAGTCTCACGGCCCCGTAGGGAACGTGGTCGACGAGTCCGGCGGCCCCGAGCTTTTTCACCATCTCGGTGACGGATGACGCGGCGAGCCCCAATCGCGCGGCGAGCACCGACGTCGTGATGGGCCGCGGCTGCCACTCGGTGTGCGCGTAGATCACCTTCACGTAGTCCTCGACCGCCATCGCGTACTGCACCGGCTTGGCCATCACGCGCCGCCGATCACGAGGGCGATGAGCACGACGTTGATGACGATGATGGCCGCCGTCGCCACCCAGCTGACCCAGCGCAGCCAGGCGGCGTTCGCGAACTCCCCCATCAGCGTCTTCGAGCTCGCGAACCGCACGAGGGGCACGAGGGCGAACGGGATTCCGAAGCTGAGCACGACCTGGCTGAGAACGAGCGCCCTGGTCGGGTCGAAACCGACGGCGAGCACAACGAGGGCGGGAACGAGCGTCACCAGCCGGCGGGCGAGCAGCGGGATCTTCACGCGCAGCAGCCCGCCCATGATCGAGGCGCCCGCGTAGGTGCCGACGCTCGTCGAGGCGAGGCCCGACGCGAGCAGTCCGACGGCGAAGACGACCCCGATCACGGGGCCGAGGTTCGCCACGATCGCGGCGTGCGCCCCCTCGATCGAGTCGGTGCCGTCGACGCCGCGCAGGCTGGACGCGGCGAGCAGCAGCATCGAGATGTTGATCGCCCCCGCGACGACGAGGGCGGCGCCGACGTCCCAGCGGGTGGCGCGCAGCAGCATCCGGATGCGACCCGCGTCGCGCGTCACACCGTGTCGGTCGCGGGCGAGCGCCGAGTGCAGGTAGATCACGTGCGGCATCACGGTGGCCCCGAGCATGCTCGACGCGAGCAGCACGGAGTCGGCGCCCTCGAAGCGCGGCACGACGCCCGCGAGCATCTGGCCCGCGTCGAGGTCGCTAACGAACAGTCCGGAGACGAAGCCCACCACGATCACCCCGAGCAGGGTGACGATCACGATCTCGAACGAGCGCTGCCCGCGACGGGATTGCACGGCGAGCAGGACCATCGAAGCGACACCGACGATCACCCCGCCGAGCAGCAGGGGTATGCCGAACAGCAGGTTGAGGGCGATCGCGCCGCCGATCACCTCGGCGATGTCGGTAGCGGCCGCGACCAGCTCGGCCTGGCCCCAGTAGAGACGACGCGGGCCGGTCTTCAGGCGTTCGCCCAGCAGCTCGGAGAGGCTGCGGCCGGTGACCAGCCCGACCTTCGCCGACTGGTACTGCACGATCACCGCGACGAGGTTGGCGAGGATGAGTACCCAGAGCAGCAGGTAGCCGTAGCGCGCCCCGGCCGTGAGGTTGGCCGCGACGTTGCCCGGGTCGACATACGCGATGGCGGCCACGAACGCCGGGCCGAGCAGCAGCAGGGTCGATCGGGGGGTGATCGTGGCGGGCGGAGCGATGGACGATTTCGGCACACCGAAACCCTAACCTTTTCGGTCGACCGAAACTAGCGGTGGTGCTGCTCTTCGTGTTCGGCGTGCTCGGTCGGCTCGAGCTGGAAGGTGGAGTGCGCGACATCGAAGTGGCCCGACAGGCAGCCCCCGAGTTCGTCGAGCAGCGCGCCGGTGCCGCCGCTCTCGAACAGCTCCTTGGTCACCACGACGTGGGCCGAGAACACCGGTGCGCCCGAGGTGATGGCCCAGACGTGCACGTCGTGAACGTCGACGACACCGGGCGTGCCCAGGATGTGTTCGCGGATCGTCTCGACGTCCATGTTGCGCGGTACCGACTCGCTCAGCACGTGCACCACGTCGCGCAACAGGGCGAACGCCCGCGGCACGATGAGCGCGGCGATCACGAGCGACGCGATGGCGTCGGCCTGCACGAAGCCGGTGAGCAGGATCGCGACCGCGGCGACGATGGCGGCGACCGAGCCGAAGAAGTCGCCGAGCACCTCGAGGTAGGCGCCCCGCATGCCGATCGACTCTCCGCTGCCGCCGCGAAGAACGAGCATCGAGGCGACGTTCGCGCCCAGCCCGACCACGGCGACGACGAGCATCGGGGTGCCCTGAACCTCGGCCTCCCCCGGCTGCACCAGACGGCTCACACCCTCGACCGCCACGAACACGGCGACGGCGGCAAGGATGACTCCGTTCACGAGCGCGCCGAACACCTCGGCGCGCTGGTAGCCGAAGGTCTGCCGGTCGGTTGCCGGGCGCGCCGCGATCATCAGCGCGACGAGGGCGACGATGAGGCCGAACAGGTCGGAGAGCATGTGGCCCGCGTCGGCGAGCAGAGCGAGCGAGTCCGACAGCACGGCACCGACGACCTCGACCACGAGGAACACCGCGACGATGGCGATGGCTACGACGAGCCGCGTGCGGTTGGTCACCCCCGCGGCATGGTCGTGTGCGGCGTGCTTGTCGTTACTCACTTGCTCAACGGTAAACGCCAGACACGTACCCGGCTAGGGGTGCGGTCTTGATAGGAATGATCGGCGTTATCGACTGCGTCCCGGCGACCGCTCAGGGCAGCAGCTGAGCGCGCACGACGGGCATGATCTGTCCGAACGCCAGGGCGCGGTGGCTGATCGCGTTCTTCTCGTCGGCGGTGAGTTCCGCCGCGCTCACGGCGATGCCGTCGGGCTGGAACACCGGGTCGTAGCCGAAGCCGCCGACCCCCGCGGGTTGTGTCAGCACGGCGCCCGGCCAGACGCCGAGCTCGACGTGCTCGAAGTCGCCGTCGACGAGGGCGGCGGCGCAGGTGAACTGCGCCGCGCGGTCGGTGATGCCCGCGAGGTTGGAGAGCAGCAGCTCGAGGTTCTCGCGGTCGTCGCGGTTGCCGGCGTAGCGGGCCGAGTGGATGCCGGGGGCACCGTCGAGCGAGTCGACGGAGATCCCCGAGTCGTCGGCGATGGCGGCGAGGCCGGTGTGTCTCGCCGCGGCGCGCGCCTTGATGAGCGCGTTCTCGGCGAACGTGAGCCCGTCTTCGACCGGCTCGGGGCCGTCGTACCCGATGAGCTCGATACCGTCGAGTTGCGCGCCCAGGATGCGGCGCAGCTCCTCGACCTTGTGCGCGTTGTGGGTGGCGAGCACGAGCTTGACGGGAGTGGCCGCCTGCACGGTCATGACGCCAACGACGCGACCTGCATCGCGGTGAGGTCGGCGGTACCGCCGAGCGCCAGGTCGAGCAGGGCGTTGAGTTCGTTGCGGTCGAAGGGCGCGCCCTCGGCGGTGCCCTGCACTTCGACGAAGAGCCCGCGGCCGGTGACGACGACGTTCATGTCGGTCTCCGCCTTCACGTCTTCGACGTAGGCGAGGTCGAGCAGCGGCTCGCCCTTCACGATGCCGACCGAGACCGCGGCGACGCTGTCGATGAGCGGCTTGGAGTTCTTGCCGATGAATCCCTTGTCGCGGCCCCACTCGAGCGAGTCGGCGAGGGCGATGTAGGCGCCGGTGATCGCCGCGGTGCGCGTGCCGCCGTCGGCCTGCAGCACGTCGCAATCGATCGTGATCGTGCGCTCGCCGAGTCGCGACAGGTCGGTGATGCTCCTCAACGAGCGGCCGATGAGGCGTTGGATCTCCTGGGTGCGCCCCCCGGGACGCCCGCGGTTCACCTCGCGGCTCGAACGCTCCGTCGTCGATGCCGGCAGCATCGAGTACTCGCCCGTTACCCACCCCCCGCCGGTGCCCTTCAGCCACCTCGGCGCGTCGTCGGAGACGCTCGCCGCGACGAGCACGCGCGTCTTGCCCATCGAGAACAGCACCGAGCCCGCCGCCCACTCCTGGAAACCGAGCTCCCAGCTCACGGGACGAAGCTCATCGGCCG
>NZ_JBKKAD010000056.1:0-2788 GCF_046714715.1 Conyzicola sp.
TGATCCTCGATGACGTGACCATGTCGTTCTTCCCCGGTGCCAAGATCGGCATCGTCGGCCCCAACGGTGCCGGTAAGTCCACCATCCTCAAGATCATGGCGGGTCTCGACACCCCCAGCAACGGAGAAGCGCGGCTCAGCCCGGGCTACACCGTGGGCATCCTCATGCAGGAGCCCGAGCTCGACGAGACGAAGACCGTGCTCGAGAACGTGCAGGAGGGCGTCGGCGAGATCAAGGCCAAGGTCGACCGTCACGCGGCTATCGGTCTCGAGATGGCCGAGCCCGATGCCGACTTCGACGCGCTGCTCGCCGAGATGGGCACCCTGCAGGAAGACATCGACGCGGCAGACGCCTGGGACCTCGACTCGCAGCTCGAGCAGGCCATGAGCGCACTGCGCACCCCGCCGGGCGACTACCCGGTCGACAGCCTCTCCGGTGGTGAGAAGCGCCGCGTCGCACTCACCAAGCTGCTGCTGCAGAAGCCCGACCTGCTGCTGCTCGACGAGCCCACTAACCACCTCGACGCCGAGAGCGTGCTCTGGCTCGAGCAGCACCTCGCCAAGTACCCGGGCGCCGTGCTCGCCGTGACCCACGATAGGTACTTCCTCGACCACGTCGCCGAATGGATCGCCGAGGTCGACCGCGGCAAGCTCTACCCCTACGAGGGCAACTACTCGACCTACCTCGAGAAGAAGCAGGAGCGTCTCACCGTCCAGGGCAAGAAGGACGCCAAGCTCGCCAAGCGCCTGTCGAGCGAACTTGAATGGGTGCGCAGCAACGCCAAGGGCCGCCAGGTCAAGTCGAAGGCGCGCCTCGCCCGCTACGAGGAGATGGCCAACGAGGCGGAGAAGACGAGAAAGCTCGACTTCGAAGAGCTCGTCATCCCCGTCGGCCCGCGCCTCGGTGCGCAGGTCATCGACGCCAAGAACCTCAAGAAAAGCTTCGACGAGCGCGTGCTCATCGACGGCCTCAGCTTCACGCTGCCGCGCAACGGTATCGTCGGCGTCATCGGCCCGAACGGTGTCGGTAAGACCACGCTGTTCAAGACGATCGTCGGTCTCGAGCCGCTCGACTCCGGCGACCTGAAGATCGGCGAGACGGTCGACATCTCGTACGTCGACCAGAACCGCGGCGGCATCGATCCGAACAAGACCCTGTGGGAGGTCGTCTCCGACGGCCAGGACTTCATCCAGGTGGGCAAGACCGAGATCCCGTCGCGCGGCTACGTGTCGCAGTTCGGCTTCAAGGGGCCCGACCAGCAGAAGAAGGCCGGTGTGCTCTCCGGTGGTGAGCGCAACCGCCTCAACCTGGCGCTCACGCTCAAGCAGGGCGGCAACCTGCTGCTGCTCGACGAACCGACCAACGACCTCGACGTCGAAACCCTCGGCTCGCTCGAGAACGCGCTGCTCGAATTCCCCGGATGCGCCGTGGTGATCACTCACGATAGGTGGTTCCTCGACCGCATCGCGACCCACATCCTCGCCTACGAGGGCAACGCCGAAGACCCGTCGAACTGGTACTGGTTCGAGGGCAACTTCGAATCCTACGAGGAGAACAAGATCCAGCGCCTCGGTGCGGACGCGGCCAAGCCCAACAGCTCGGTCTACCGCAAGCTCTCGCGCGACTAACAGCGGGCGATCATGCGGCTCAACGTTCCGATCAGCCTGCGCTGGTCAGACTTCGACGCGTACGCCCACGTCAACAATGCGGAGATGTTCCGCCTGTTGGAGGAAGCGCGCATTCAGGCGTTCTGGATCAACGACGACGGTTCGCCCGGTTCGTCGATGGCGATTCTGGATGCGCGGCCGGGTGCGAAAGTGGTCGCGCTGATCGCGCGGCAGGAGATCGAATACCTGCTGCCGATCCCGTACATGCGCCAGCCGCTCGACGTGGAACTGTGGATCGGCCGCCTCGGCGGTGCCAGCCTCGAGATCAGCTACGAGGTGTACTCGCCGGAGGGGCAGGAACCGCGCCTGCTCTACACGCGGGCCGCTACCACCCTGGTAATGGTCGAGCTCGCGACCGGGCGCCCGCAGCGCATCACGGACGACCAGCGCGAGGCGTGGGCCCCCTACGTCGAGGAGCCGGTCGCGTTCGCCAAGCGCCCGTGATCGCGCCGACGCGTCATCCGGAAAGACGCCTCTCAAGGCCGGAGACACTTAAAGCCGGAGAGCCCGCCGTTCGTAAACGGCGGGCTCTCTCAAGTGGCGGGCACGGGGCCCGTCGGGGTCTTAGCCCTGACGTGCCTTCATGCGCGGGTTGGCGCTGTTGATCACGAACGTGCGTCCGCGACGGCGAACAACCTGCGATCCGGGTGCCTTCTTGAGCGACTTGAGCGAATTACGTACCTGCATGGCCCACCAGCTTTCTTGTTGAGTATCGTTATCAACAACTGCCCGGCGTGGATATTCCCGCGAGGGGAGCCCGGTCATCGTGACGGTACTCGCACCATGCCCTCTTGTGCAACGCTCGCCAGCAGAACGCCGTCCCGCGTGAAGATGCGCCCGAGCGAGAGGCCGCGGCCGCCCACCGCCGTCGGCGACTCCTGCACGTAGAGCAGCCAGCCGTCGACCCTGCCGAAGCGGTGGAACCACATCGCGTGGTCGAGGCTCGCCGCCTTGAGACCGGGCAGCGCCCACGGCACACCGTGTCCGCGCATGATCGGCTCGAGAATCGAGTAGTCGCTCGCGTAGGCGAGAGCCGCACGGTGCAGGTTGGGGTCGTCGGGCAGTTTGCCGATCGCCTTCATCCAGACCGCCTGCCGTGGCGGGCGCTAGCCGGCCCCGGG
>NZ_JBKKAD010000057.1:0-3308 GCF_046714715.1 Conyzicola sp.
CATCCGATCCGCCGCGGCGACCGCCGCGTCGGCTATATCCCTCAGCAGAAGCTCGTGCCGCCGGGAACCCCGCTGCGCGGACGCGACCTCGTCGGGCTGGGCGTCAACGGCCACCGGTTCGGTCCGCCGCTCCCCCGCCGCTCCGACCGCGAACGGGTCGACGAACTGCTCGAGGCAGTCGGCGCCACCGACTACGCCGACCAGCCGGTCGGAACGCTCTCGGGCGGCGAACAGCAGCGGCTGCGCGTCGGCCAGGCGCTGGCCGGCGACCCCGTGCTGCTGCTCTGCGACGAACCGCTGCTCAGTCTCGACCTGCACCACCAGCGCGCCGTCTCGGAGCTGATCGACCAACGCCGTCGCAGCCACGACACGGCCGTGGTGTTCGTCACCCACGACGTGAACCCGGTGCTCGACGTCGTCGACCGCATCCTCTACCTCGCGGGCGGCAAGTTTCTGCAGGGCACCCCCGGCGAGGTGCTGCGGTCCGACGTGCTCAGCGAGCTGTACGGCACGCCGGTCGACGTGATCCGCTCGCACGGCCGCGTGATCGTGGTCGGCGTGCCCGACGGACACGACCACCACGACCACCACGACGAGGTCGCAGAGTGACCGCCGACGACATCTGGGGCCGCATGTTCAACTTCGCCAACTACGGCGAGCTCGTGGCCCTCGTGCAGAACTCGATCGTGGCGGCCGCCGTTCTCGGCATCGTCGGCGGGCTCATCGGCGTCTTCGTGATGCAGCGCGACATGGCGTTCGCCGTGCACGGCATCAGCGAGTTGTCGTTCGCCGGGGCCGCCGGCGCGCTGCTCATCGGCGCGAACGTGGTGCTCGGGTCGCTCGTCGGCTCGCTCATCGCCGCCGTGCTCATCGGCCTGCTGGGTGCGAAGGCCCGCGACCGCAACTCGATCATCGGCGTGCTCATGCCGTTCGGGCTCGGGCTCGGCATCCTCTTCCTGGCGCTCTACCCCGGCCGCAGCGCCAACAAGTTCGGGCTGCTCACGGGCCAGATCATCTCGGTCGACATCCCGCAGCTCGGGCTGCTCGTCACCCTCTCGGTCGTGGTGCTCGTCGCCCTGCTCGTGGTGTGGCGCCCGCTCACGTTCGACAGCCTCGACGCCGACCTGGCGGCGGCACGCGGGGTGCCATCGCGCGCGCTGTCCCTCGGGTTTATGGTGCTGCTCGGGCTCACGGTCGCGGTGTCGGTGCAGATCATCGGCTCGCTCCTCGTTCTCGCGCTGCTCGTGACTCCCGCCGCCGCCGCCCTGCGCATCTCCTCCTCGCCCCTCCTCGTGCCGCTGCTGAGCATGCTCTTCGGCTTCGTCTCCGCCGTCGGCGGCATCCTGCTCGCCCTCGGCGGTTCACTGCCGATCAGCCCGTACATCACGACCATCTCGTTCCTCATCTATGTCGTCTGCCGCATCGTGGGAGCCCGGAACGCCGCCGGCGGGCGCGCATCCGCCCGCCGCGCTCTGCAGACGGCAGGATAGAATTCCGATCATGAAGCGCAATACCTGGCAGCGGGAAGCCGTTCGCGAAGCCCTCGGATCATCCGAAGGTTTCGTCAGCGCCCAAGCGCTTCACAGCAGCCTGAAGAACACGGGATCGCCCATCGGGCTCGCCACCGTGTATCGCGCGCTCGCCGACCTCGCGGGCGAGGGCGAGGCCGACTCGTTGCAGCAGGAGGGCGAGAGCCTGTTCCGCGCGTGCACGCCGGGCAGCCACCACCACCACCTGATCTGCCGCAATTGCGGACTGACGGTCGAAATCGAGGCGGATGCCGTGGAGCTCTGGGCGAAGAATGTAGCCGCGGAGCACGGTTTCACCGAGCCGAATCACATCGTCGACGTCTTCGGACTGTGCGCGAACTGCTCGAAGCACGAGAATCTGTAAGAAACTCTCGACTTCCGGGCGCTCGAACGCGCTCTTCACCGCCCGTTTCCGCGTGATTCCGCGGAACTCCGCTTGCGCTGGGGGCTTTCGACCCGTATTGTTTATGGCTGGCTGAGTGGTATCTACACTCGCATGTGCGCCGACCCCCATCTTCCCCAGGGAATACGCGGGTCCATGCGCGCCGACAAGTAATTCTTGGGCAGCAACGGCTCACTTCGGTGAGTCGCGGCTGCGGAGACTAATGGAGGAAATCATGGCAGCAACTTGCCAGGTGACCGGAGCCGTTCCCGGCTTTGGGCACAACATTTCGCACTCGCACCGACGCACCAAGCGTCGCTTCGACCCGAACGTACAGAAGAAGACGTACTACGTACCTTCGCTGCGCCGCAACGTGACGCTGCAGCTTTCCGCAAAGGGCATCAAGGTTATTGACGCCCGTGGCATCGAGTCTGTCGTCAAAGACATCCTCGCTCGTGGGGTGAAGATCTAATGGCTAAGGCACAAGACGTACGTCCGATCATCAAGCTTCGTTCGACGGCAGGAACCGGTTACACCTACGTGACCAAGAAGAACCGTCGCAACGACCCCGACCGCCTCGTACTCAAGAAGTACGACCCTGTAGTGCGCAAGCACGTCGAATTCCGTGAGGAGCGCTAAACATGGCTAAGAAGAGCAAGATTGCAAAGAACGAGCAGCGCAAGGTCATCGTCGCGCGCTACGCGACGAAGCGCCTTGAGCTGAAGAAGGCCCTCGTCGACCCCGCCGGAACCGACGAGTCGCGCGAAGAGGCCCGCATCGGCCTGCAGAAGCTTCCCCGCAACGCGTCGCCCGTGCGCGTTCGTGGTCGCGACGCCATCGACGGACGTCCGCGCGGATACCTCGCGCAGTTCGGTGTAAGCCGTGTTCGCTTCCGCGATATGGCGCACCGGGGCGAATTGCCCGGTATTACCAAGTCAAGCTGGTAGATTTCTTCCGGTTCACCGACTTTTAGTCGGTTACCACCCAACTGCACAACGTCCGAGGAGGACATTCATGGCTGACAAGTCACTAAACCGTACCGAGCTCGTCGCGGCAGTTGCCGCAGCATCTGGCCAGAGCCAGGCTGCCGTCAACGGCGTAGTCGACGCACTTTTCTCCGTACTGTCCACCTCGGTGGCCGACGGCGTGAAGGTGTCCATCCCGGGCTGGCTGGCAGTGGAGCGCACTCACCGTGCAGCTCGCGCCGGCCGTAACCCGCAGACGGGCGAGGCGATCGAGATCAAGGCGAGCTACGGCGTCAAGCTGAGCGCCGGCTCGAAGCTGAAGGCTGCAGCGAAGGACTCCAAGTAGTCGTTTGAACTAAAAGGGCGCCCCCCAAGTTGTCGGGGCCCGTTGTGTTTTAACGATAAAAAGGGCACTCGCGGGTAGCGTAGGCC
>NZ_JBKKAD010000058.1:0-14169 GCF_046714715.1 Conyzicola sp.
GTGTAGACCTCGCGGTGAAGGAGATCAACGAGGCCAACGCCGGCCTCGAGATCTCCGTAGACCACAAGGACTCGGGCGACACCACGACCGACCTCGCGACCCAGTCGGCAACCTCGCTGCTCGCGGATGGCGTCAGCGTCATCCTCGGCGCCGCATCGTCGGGTGTCTCGAAGACGTTCATCGACCAGGTCACCCAGGCCGGCGTCGTTCAGATCTCGCCCGCCAACACCTCGCCCGACTTCACCACGTACGAGGACGACGGATACTACTTCCGCACCGCACCCTCCGACGTTCTGCAGGGGCGCATCCTCGGCAACAAGATCCTCGCCGATGGTAAGACCAACGTCGCGATCCTCTACATGAACGACGCCTACGGCACCGGTCTTGAAGAGAACCTCAAGGCGAGCCTCGAAGACGGCGGCGGAACGGTTGTCGGCGAAGAGATCTTCGAGCCGGCCTCGACCGACTTCACCAGCGCCATCCAGGCACTGCTGGCCACGAACCCCGACGCGCTCGTCGTCATCTCGTTCGACGAGATCAAGACGATCGCCGAGCAGCTCGCCGGCCAGGGCTTCGACTTCACGAAGCTGTACGGCGTTGACGGCAACTACGGAGTCATCGGAGAGGCCGACACCAACGTCGACATCGCCGGCGCGCAGTTCACCAACCCCGGTGTGCTCGCCCCCGAGGACTTCCAGGCTCGCCTCCAGGAAATGGTCGCTGAGCAGGGCGGCGACGAACTGACCGTCTTCAGCTACGCGGCCGAGTCCTACGACGCCACGACGCTCACCGCTCTCGCGGCTCTCCAGGGCGGCTCCACCGACCCGGCGACCATCAAGGACAACCTCCAGCAGGTTTCCGCCGAGGGCACCGAGTGCGAGACGTTCGCCGACTGCGCCAAGCTGATCGCCGACGGCGAGGACATCGACTACAACGGTGTCTCCGGCCCCATCGAGTGGGACGAGAACGGCGACGAGACCGAGGCCTTCGTCTCGATCTTCGCCTACTCGGCCGGCAACGTGGCCGAGGGCATCGACCAGGTCTCTGGTTCGCTCAAGTAGTCACCACCTGAAGTAACACGAGGGGCCCGGTCGCGAGACCGGGCCCTTTCGTGTGTCGCCCGCCGTCACCACCCGCAGTACTCGCCGACGTACGCGTAGAGCTGTTCGCGCACCGCGTCGCTCACCCCCACGAACACCGTGCCGGTCTCCCCGTCGTCGAGGGCGACGTCGAGCGGAAAGAACGTGCCGCGCTTGTCCTCCGCCACGATGTGCGGGTTGCAGTTGCTCGGGACGATGGCGAGCGAGGTGGAGAGAGGCCCGGATGCGGCCGAGGCCGCCCAGCCGAGGTCCCACCCGGTGGAGCGGTCGGCGGGGCCGAGCAGCGTCGTGCGCGCCGCCGTGGCGACCCGCGCGACGCCCTGGGCGCCCGTGGGGCGCGCCGTCAGGTCGAGCAGCGCCACGAGCTCGCCCGCGCGCTGTTCGGTGCGAAGCGCGTCGCCGGCGGTGATGTCGGCGATCCGCGCGGTGTGCTCGGCGATACAGTCCCCGGCCGTGACCTTAGCCACGGTATCGAACGGGTCGGCGGGCTCTGCCGACCCGCTGCCGGCCGCGCCATCCGGGGTCTCGAACTCGATCCCGACCACGGGCGGCGCCACCGCGTCGGGCGGATCGCACACCGGCGCTCCGAGCATGACCCTCAGGTCGCGCGTGGCCCCGGCAGGCACCTCGGTGCGCCGAGTCCACGCGGTGGTGCCGTCGAAGAGCGGCGAGTCGAACGACGCCCGGGTCACGACGATCGGCTCGGGCGACTCGTTGCGCACCGACACCTGGAGCGCACGCGGCGCGTAGTCGAGCCGGTACTGCTTGACGCTCACCGTGACGCCGTCGGGCAACTCGGTGAGCGGGGGCGCCGAGCAAGCAGAAAGGCCTGCCGTGGCACCGATGACGATGCCCAGGCAGGCCCTGCTGATGACGCGGGTGTTCGTGGCTACTCCGCGACCTGCCCAGGCAGGGTCGGCGCGGTCGTCGACGCCTGCGCCTTCGCGTCGGCGGTGGCCTTCTCCTGGCCGGCCGCGAGGGTGCCGAGGTAGAGCTCGATCACCTTCGGGTCGTTCATGAGCTCGCGGCCGGAACCCGAGTAGGCGTCGCGGCCCTGGTCGAGGACGTAGCCGCGGTCGCAGATCTGCAGCGCGCGCCGAGCGTTCTGCTCGACGATCAGCACCGAGACGCCGGCCTTGTTGATGATCGAGATGTTGATGAACGTCTCGTCCTGGCGCACGGGGGAGAGCCCGGCGCTCGGCTCGTCGAGCAGCAGGACGCTGGGATCCATCATGAGCGCCCGCGACATCGCGACCATCTGGCGTTCGCCGCCGGAGAGGGCGCCGGCGCGCTGCTTGAGGCGCTTGCCGAGCTCGGGGAACAGGTCGGTGACGAACCCGAGTCGCTCCTTGAACATCTTCGGCTTCTGGTACGAGCCCATCTCGAGGTTCTCCTCGATCGTGAGGCTCGGGAAGACGTTGTTGTTCTGCGGCACCATGCCGACACCGCGGGAGACGAGCTTGTCGGCTTTGAGGCCGGTGATGTCGCCGCCGTTCAGGTCGATGCTGCCGCTGCGGATGTTGACCTGGCCGAAGATCGCCTTGAGCAGCGTCGACTTGCCCGCGCCGTTGGGGCCGATGATGCCCACCAGCTCGCCCTTGTCGACGTGGATGCTGCACCCGTTGAGGATGTCGACCCCGGGGATGTACCCGGCGACGAGGTCGGTGGTGCGCAGAACTGTCTCGGTCACTTTTCTGCCTTCTTCGTCGTGGGCTGCGCCACGGCAACCTCTTCTTCGATCTCGTGCCGCACGAGCTCGGAGTCCATCGTCTCGGCGATCTCCTGCTGGCCCGTGAGCGTGCCGAGGTCGACGTCGTGATGGGCGCCGAGGTAGGCGTCGATCACGGCGGGGTCGCTCATCACGGTCGAGGGCGGACCCTCGGCGACGATGCGGCCCTCGGCCATAACGACGACCCAGTCGGCGATCTCGTTGACCATGTGCATGTCGTGCTCGACGAACAGCACCGTCATGCCCTGGGTCTTGAGGTCGAGGATGTGGTGCAGCAGCGACTGGGTGAGGGCCGGGTTGACGCCGGCCATCGGCTCGTCGAGCATCACCAGCTCGGGCTCGCTCATCAGGGCGCGGGCCATCTCGAGCAGCTTGCGCTGTCCGCCGGAGAGCGACGACGCGTAGTCGTCGGCCTTCGTGTCGAGCTTGAACCGGGCGAGCAGGTCCATCGCCTTGACGGTGATCTCGTCTTCGCGCGAACGCCACAGCGGGCGGAAGATCGCGGCGAAGATGTTCTCGCCGCTCTGCCGTCCGGCGCCGAGACGCATGTTCTCGAGCACCGTCATGCCGCCGAGGGCCTTCGTGAGCTGGAACGTGCGGATCATGCCGAGGCGCGCCACGCGGAACGCGGGCATTCCGGCGAGGTTCTTGCCGCCGAAGTTCCACGTGCCCGTGTTGGGCTTGTCGAAACCGGTGAGCAGGTTGAAGAACGTCGTCTTGCCGGCACCGTTGGGGCCGATGAGCGCCGTGATCGCGCCGCGCGGGATCTCGAGGTGCGCGACGTCGACCGCGGTGAGTCCGCCGAACTGGCGGCTCACCTTGTCGGCGACGACGATGGGGTCTTTCTTCGCGACTCCGGGAACGATGTTGTTGACATCGGTAACCAGGTCTGCGACGGGAGTCTTATCAGACACTGAAGAACGCCTCCTTCTTCTTGCCGAAGATTCCTTGTGGCCGGAATATGACGAGCAGCATCAGGGTGATGCCGATGATGATAAAGCGGATCGGACCCTGCTGGATGCTCGTGATCGGCAGCAGGTCGTTGGAGACCAGCAGCGACAGGATGCCGTCGGACAGTGACAGGGTGACCCAGAAGATGATCGAGCCGGCGATCGGCCCGAAGACCGTCGCGGCGCCGCCCAGCAGCAGGATCGTGTAGAGGAAGAAGGTGAGCTGCGTGCCGTAGTTGTCGGGTTGCAGCGACCGCGGCAGGATGAAGAGCGCACCCGCCACACCGCCCAGGATTCCTCCGAGGATGAGAGCCTGCATCTTGTAGGCGAACACGTTCTTGCCCAGGCTGCGCACGGCATCCTGGTCTTCGCGGATGCCCTTGATGATGCGTCCCCAGGGGCTGCGCACGAGCAGGTAGACGAGCAGGCAGGCCAGGCCGACGAGGCCCCAGCCGACGATGCGCACCCACCACTGGTCGGCGGAGTAGGTGAGCACCCCGAAGCCGAACCGGCCCTCGGGCAGCGGGTTGAGCTCGTTGAAGGTGCGGGCCGCGCCGTTGATGCCTTCCGAGCCGCCGGTGACGTCGGAGAACTCCGGCGTCTTGACCGAGAGCCGGATGATCTCGGCCGCCGCGATCGTCACGATGCTCAGGTAGTCGGCGCGCAGACGAAGCGTCGGGATGCCGAGGATCAGCGCGAAGATCGTCGAGGCGATGATCGTCGCGAGGAACGAACCCCAGAGCGGCCATTCGAATTTGACGGCGGTGATGGCGAAGGCGTACCCGCCGACCGCCATGAAGCCGGCCTGACCGAAGTTCAGCAGCCCCGTGAAACCGAAGTGAACGGCGAGGCCGAGCGCCGCGAGAGCGTAGGCCGCGGTGGTCGGAGAGAAGAGCTCTCCGAAAGCGAGGGGGATGAAGTTGAATTCCATGTGTTTTCCCTAGCCGATTCTCTCGCGGCGACCCAGGATGCCCTGAGGTCTGAAGAGCAGGATGATGATCATGACGACGAGCGCCGCGACGTACTTCAGGTTCTCCGGCAGCCACAGGGTCGAGACGTTGATGAACACGCCGATGACGAGCGAGCCGACTAGGGCGCCGAACGCGGTACCGAGGCCACCGAGCGTCACGGCGGCGAAGACGAGCAGCAGGATCGACGCTCCCGTGTCCCAGCGCAGCGACTGGTAGTAGCCGATGAAGACGCCGGAGAGGGCCGCGAGGGCCGCTCCGCCGATCCAGACGGTGCGGATGACGCCTTCGACGTCGATACCGGATGCTGCCGCGAGCGACCGGTTGTCGGCAACCGCGCGGGTGGCCTTTCCGATCTTCGTGCGCACGAGGATGAACGCGACGGCGAGCAACAGCACGATCGCGACCACTGCCCCCGCGACATCCGTAAACCGCAGGCTCACCGAACCGATAGTAAGGAAGGGCTTCGGGTCGCTCGGCAGCGAGAGTCGGTCGGCGCCCCAGATGAACGCGAACACGTAGCGCAGCACCAGCGACAGGCCGATCGTGACGATCATTAGCGGGATGAGCCCGAGACCGCGCTTGCGAAGCGGCTTCCAGAGTCCCTTGTTCTGCACGTAGCCGAACGCCCCGCCGAGGATCACCGCGGCGACGATGGCGATGGGCGCCGGCCAGCCGAAGATTCCGCTGAAGGTGTAGGCCATCAGCGCGCCGAAGGTGACGAGCTCGCCGTGGGCGAAGTTGTTCAGGCCGGTCGTGCCGTAGATCAGCGAGAGGCCGATCGCGGCGAGGGCGAGCAGGAGGCCGAAGATGAGGCCGGTGACGACCTTGGGCCAGAACAGGGTCCAGAACCCAGGGCCGGCCGATTGGCCGTTGCCCGCGTCGGGAGCCGGGGCGGCGCCCATCTCGGGGTTGTCGGGCGACACGAGGAAGATACCCGGTGCGCCCTGCTGGCCCGACGACACCGTGATGTCGCGCGGGTTCTTGTTCGGGAACCCCGCCTCGGGGGGAAGGGTCGACTCGTCGATCGTGATCGTGTAGTCGCCGGGCTCTTCGAGGCCGATGATGACCTTGCCGTCGTCACCGGTCACAACGTCTTCGTCGACGCCCTCGCCCGACACGTTCACGCCGATATTCGGCATGTTCGACTTGTCGGAGTCGAGGCGGATCCAGACTTGGATGGTCTGGTCGGCGTCTTCGGGAGCGACGACATCGGTCGTGGACGCGTGAGCGGCCACCGGCATCATGGCCAGAAGCGTCACCGCCAGTCCGAATGCTCCAAGCGCGAGTTTTCGGGCTCGGCTTTTCTGCGCGGGCTCTGCCACGGAATGAACCTCCAGGAGTTGGGCACTACTTGCTGTGTTTGTGTCGAACAACGCCTGTCAGGCGACAACCCCAAAGTACCTTTGGTTTGTGTCGGTCGTGTTTCGACGCTGAAACGCGTAGACGCAATACTTACTGGGGAACAAGTCAAGGTCAAGTCGCGTTAACATTGCTTACCGGCATCCACAGCTGCATCCGGGCCCAATCTCATACATCTCTACTAGGGGACTCATGGACCAGCCTGATCCTTTCGGTTTTATCGGACTCACGTACGACGACGTCATGCTCCTGCCCGGGCACACCGACGTCATCCCGAGCGAAGCGAACACCGCCACGCGGTTGACCCGCCGAATCTCCGTCGCGTCGCCGCTGCTCTCCGCCGCGATGGACACCGTCACCGAGTCGCGCATGGCCATCGCCATGGCCCGCAACGGCGGCATCGGAGTTCTGCACCGCAACCTCTCGATCGATGACCAGGCCGCACAGGTCGACAAGGTCAAGCGCAGCGAGAGCGGCATGATCACCAACCCCGTTACGACGACCCCCGACGCCACGGTGGCCGAGGTCGACGCGCTGTGCCGCGAGTTCCGCGTCTCCGGCCTCCCGGTCGTCGAGGCCGACGGTCGGCTCGCCGGCATCATCACGAACCGCGACATGCGCTTCGTCTCCGACTTCGAGATGCAGACGACGCTCGTGCGCGATGTCATGACGACCGCGGGTCTCATCACCGCTCCCGTCGGCGTCAGCTCTGATGCCGCGATCGCCCTGTTCGCCCAGCACAAGATCGAGAAGCTGCCTCTCGTCGACGCCGACGGCAAACTGCGCGGCCTCATCACGGTGAAGGACTTCGACAAGAGCGAGAAGTACCCCAACGCCACGAAGGACGACGAGGGCCGCCTGCGCGTGGCCGCCGCCATCGGCTTCTTCGGCGACGCCTGGGACCGCGCCGTCGCGTTGAACGAGGCCGGCGTCGACGTGATCGTGGTCGACACCGCCAACGGAGACTCCTCGGGCGTGCTCGACATGATCGCCCGCATGAAGAGCGACGCCGCGTTCGCCCACATCGACGTGATCGGCGGAAACGTTGCCACCCGTTCCGGCGCGCAGTCGCTCATCGACGCGGGCGCCGACGCCATCAAGGTCGGCGTGGGCCCCGGCTCGATCTGCACCACCCGCGTCGTCGCCGGTGTAGGCGTGCCGCAGGTCACCGCGGTCTACGAGGCGTCGCTCGCCGCCCGCGAGGTCGGCATCCCCGTGATCGCCGACGGCGGCCTGCAGTACTCGGGCGACATCGCGAAGGCGCTCGTCGCCGGCGCAGACACGGTCATGCTCGGCTCGCTGCTCGCCGGCTGCGACGAGAGCCCCGGAGACCTGGTGTTCGTCAACGGCAAGCAGTTCAAGAACTACCGCGGCATGGGCTCGCTCGGCGCGCTGCAGACCCGCGGCAAGAAGACCTCGTACTCGCGCGACCGCTACTTCCAGGCCGACGTGCCGAGCGACGAGCAGCTCATCGCCGAGGGTGTCGAGGGCCAGGTGCCCTACCGCGGCCCGCTCTCCGCCGTGGCGTACCAGCTGCTCGGCGGGCTTCGCCAGTCGATGTTCTACACCGGCGCCCGCACGATCACCGAGCTCAAGCAGAAGGGCAAGTTCGTGCGCATCACGGCGGCCGGACTGAAGGAGTCGCACCCGCACGACCTGCAGATGGTCGTCGCGGCGCCGAACTACTCGCGCTAGACGCACCACGCTGGTTGAGTAGGGCGCTCAGCGACCGTATCGAAACCAGAGGGGCCGGGCCCGCGGGCCCGGCCCCTCTTCGCGCCCGCCGACTGGTAGCGCGGTGTTCTACCGCCATCGCGGCCGAACATTCGCCTGCGCTCGCGACAAAACACCGCGCGACCCGGCGAGTGCGGCCGTCCAAGCGCCAACCAGCAACCGCTGCCAGCGCCGGTAAGCTTGCCGGGTGAGTGATATCGAGATCGGCCGTTCCAAGCGAGCCCGCCGCGTGTACGCCTTCGACGACATTGCGATCGTGCCCTCCCGGCGCACCCGCGACCCCCGAGACGTGTCGATCTCGTGGACGATCGACGCCTACACCTTCCAGATCCCGGTGCTCGCAGCCCCGATGGACTCCGTCGTGAGCCCTGCCACCGCGATCGCGATGGGCCAGCTCGGCGGACTGGGTGTGCTCGACCTCGAGGGCCTCTGGACCCGCTACGACGACCCCACGAGCCTGCTCGCCGAGATCGCGACGCTCGCGCCGGAAGACGCCACCGCGCGCATGCAGCAGATCTACTCCGAGCCGATCAAGCCCGAGCTCATGCGCGACCGTCTCGCCGAGATCCGCGCGGCCGGCGTGCCCGTCGCCGGTGCCCTCAGCCCGCAGCGCACCCAGGAGTTCTACGAGACCGTCGTCGCCGCCGGCGTCGACATGTTCGTGATCCGCGGCACCACGGTGAGCGCCGAGCACGTCTCGAAGAGCACCGAGCCTCTCAACCTGAAGAAGTTCATCTACGAACTCGACGTGCCCGTCATCGTCGGCGGCGCGGCCACCTACACGGCGGCACTGCACCTCATGCGAACCGGAGCGGCGGGCGTTCTCGTCGGTTTCGGCGGCGGCGCAGCATCCACCACCCGCGCCAGCCTCGGAATCCACGCTCCCATGGCAACGGCCCTCGCGGATGTCGCGGGCGCGCGCCGCGACTATATGGACGAGTCGGGCGGTCGCTACGTGCACGTCATCGCCGACGGCGGCCTCGGAACCAGCGGCGACATCGTGAAGGCCATCTCGGTCGGCGCGGATGCCGTGATGCTGGGCTCCACGCTCGCCCGCGCGACCGACGCGCCCGGCGGCGGCTACCACTGGGGCGCCGAGGCGCACCACTCCGAGCTGCCGCGCGGCAACCGCGTGCACGTCGGCACCCTCGCGCCGCTCGCCGAGATCCTGAACGGCCCGTCCTCGGTGGCCGACGGTCGCGTCAACCTGATGGGCGCCCTGCGTCGCTCGATGGCGACGACCGGCTACTCCGACCTCAAGGAGTTCCAGCGCGTCGAGGTTGTTGTCGCCCCGTACCTACGCAGTTAGCATAAAAGCGGCGCTCGTTATCGCCCCCTGAGCCTGTCGAAGGGCCGGCTCGTCGAAGGGCACCCCTGTGCAAGGGCGCCCGACGAGGAGACGAAGATGTCCGAACCGAAGTCAGTCAGCCGCTCATCGAAGCTGGGCCCAGACGAGCGTGACGCCGCGATCGAGGCGCTCAAGTCGCGCGAACTCGACATCCTCGTGGTGGGCGGGGGCATCGTCGGAACGGGCGCGGCGCTCGACGCGGTGACCCGCGGGCTCAGCGTCGGCATGGTCGAGGCCCGCGACTGGGCGTCGGGCACGAGCAGCCGGTCGTCGAAACTGGTGCACGGTGGCATCCGGTATCTCGAACAGCTCGACTTCCGTCTGGTGCGTGAGGCCCTCATCGAACGCGGCCTGCTGCTGCAGCGCATCGCCCCGCACCTCGTGAAGCCGGTGCGCTTCCTCTACCCGCTGACCAAGCCGGTGTACGAGCGCATCTACGTGGGTGCGGGCATGCTGCTCTACGACCTCTTCAGCTACAGCGGCGGGCGCCCTCCCGGGGTGCCGCACCACCGCCACCTCAGCAAGCGGCAGATGCTGCGGGCCGCGCCGAGCCTCGACAAGGACGCCTTCGTCGGCGGGCTCACCTACTACGACGCCCAGGTCGACGACGCCCGCTATGTGTCGTCGCTGGCTCGCACCGCGTCGTTCTACGGCGCCCACGTGGCATCCCGAGTTCGTGTCGAGGGCTTTCTCAAGGTGGGCCAACGCGTCGTCGGGGTGAAAGCCCACGACCTGGAGACGGGGGAGCGTTTCGAGATCAAGGCGCGCCAGGTGGTCAACGCGACGGGCGTGTGGACGGATGACACGCAGTCGATGGTCGGCGAACGGGGCGGGTTCAAGGTCCGCGCCTCGAAGGGCGTGCACTTGGTCGTGCCGCGTGACAGGTTCCAGTCGAAGCTCGGGCTGCTGCTGCGCACCGAGAAGAGCGTGCTGTTCGTGATCCCCTGGGGCCGCCACTGGCTCATCGGCACAACCGACACCGACTGGCACCTCGACAAGTCGCATCCCGCGGCGACGGCGGCCGACATCGACTACATCCTCGAGCACGTGAACTCGGTGCTGGCGGTGAATCTCACCCGCGACGACGTGGAGGGCGTGTATGCGGGCCTGCGCCCGTTGCTCGCCGGCGAGAGCGAGCAGACGTCGAAGCTGTCGCGCGAGCACATCGTCGCCCACTCGGTGCCCGGGCTCGTCGTGGTGGCCGGCGGCAAGTGGACGACCTACCGCATCATGGCGAAGGACGCGATCGACGCGGCGGCCTCGGCGCTCGACGGGCGTGTACCGCCGTCGACGACGCAGGACATCGCGTTGCTCGGTGCGGAGGGCTATCAGGCGGCGTGGAACAAGCGCTCGAAGATCGCGCACGTCTTCGGCGTGCACAAGGTTCGCATCGAGCACCTGCTCAACCGCTACGGGGTGCTCACCGACGAGCTGCTCGACCTGATCCGCGAGCGTCCCGAACTGCTCGAGCCGCTGCCGGGCGCCGACGACTACATCGCGGCGGAGGTCGTCTACGCGGCCACCCACGAGGGCGCCCTGCACCTCGAAGACGTGCTCGCGCGGCGCACCCGCATCTCGATCGAGGCGTGGGACCGCGGGGTGTCGGCGGCCCCCGTCGCGGCCGCGCTCATGGGCGACGCGCTCGGATGGGACCAGGCGCGCATCGACAACGAAGTGGCGAACTACCTCAAGCGCGTCTCGGCTGAGCGCGAGAGCCAGCAGCAGCCCGACGACGAGTCGGCCGACCGCGTTCGGCTGGAGGCGCCCGACATCGTGGCGAAGTAGGGGGCCGGCGCTGTTCCATCGGCGCTTCGCTGCCGTGCGTGCGACAGCGTTGCGCCGACGCGACAGCGTCGCCCTCTACGCCGCCAGGGGCAGGCCATGGCCGCGCAGTCGTTCCGAGAGCAGCCGCTGATTGTTCGCGACGTGCCAGTCCCACCGGGCCAGCGAACGCACCTGACGGCGGAGCCTGTCTTCGCGTAGCTTTTCCGCCCAGACGACCTCTTCGGGGAGGTGTCCGCGGGCGTAGTACGTGTCGCCGTATTTGACCCGGCCGTCGAACTCGCCGATCAGACTGAACTGCGGCCAGTAGAAGTCGGCATAGCCGATCAGGCCCTCCGAATCGTAGAACGGCGTCTGCAGTATTGGCGGAGGGAAGCCGATCAGATGCATCTGCACGCGGCTGATGGATTCGCCGATCGACCCCGACAGTGGATCGCCGAATTCGAGGGCGAGCTTGGCGCGCGTTAGTCCGGGAAACGGGGCGAGGCTCGTCAACAGCTCAGTCACGCGGGTCTTGCCTGTTGCTGGAACGCCGTGGGTGTGCCGAAACTCATTCTGCTGTGCGGGACGGATTGCGGCATCGACCATGCACACCGCCCGAGTGAAGTCGGATCGTGCGCTGACATCGATGACGGTGCGCGCCAGCGATGTGACGGCGAACTGATTGATCTCGATAGCCTCGGGATCATCCGGTCCTGATAGCCGATGGATGCCAGGACTGGACCGACCTCCGGATGCTGCAGGGCCGAGGACGTTGACGCGTTTCGGCCAGGGGCCGAGCCCGGGCAGTCGGAGCAGGGCGGCCGCAGAATCGTGGGAGAACACCGTTCCCGGGCGCGTGACCTCGGCCGCCGCGAACACCCGCGCGCGGTACCGCGTATCGAAGTCGTACGTTTCCCAGACCTCCGCCGAGAGGTACACCCCCGGACGCAGACGGACGAGCTCACCGCGAGCGAGTCGTCGAGCCAGCGCCCGCTCGGTGCCCTGAAGGCGAGCGTGGCGAGCGAGCTGAAACGGGGGAGCGGAATCATCGATCACGCCGTAATAGTGGCGCGATCACGAGGGCGGCGGGCACGCGTCATCCGTTCTGTTGGCTCGGGGCGGGCACCCCGGCCTGTGGAGGACCGCCATGCCTTGGCAGGCGCTGCTCTGCCGGCTGGAGGCTGCTGAGCGGGCAACAGCGTGGCGCCGATAGGGCAGCGCTGCCGGCCGGAGGGGGGCGGGGGCACGCGCATCACCCGCCGAGGTGGTCTCGCGTAGACTGACGTAACTGCCCGAAACCCCCCCCTGAAGGAGCTCACTCATGGTCGACGTTCGGCGGGTCAAGCTCCCCGGCGTGGGTGTTCTCCACACCTTCGTCACCGACGACGGGGGCAAGGTCGGTGTGATCACCCACCGTTCCGGCCACAGCGATCTGATCTCGTTCGCCGACTCCGACGACGGAGACTCGAGCAAGGTGTCGCTGCGCCTCGACGAAGACGAAGCCCACACGCTCGCCGAACTGCTCGGCGGCACACGCATCACCGAATCGCTGTCGAGCCTCGACCAGATTCCCGGGCTCTCGATCGACTGGTTCACGGTCGACTACGAAGACCACATAGCCGGGCAAGAGCTCGGCAATCTGGCCAGCCGCGGCGTCGTGGGCCTCACCGTCGTCGCCGTCGTGCGCGGCGAGAGCGCGAACCCCGCCCCCGCCGACGACTTCAAGGTCTTCCCCGGCGACACCCTCGTGGTGGCCGGTTCGCCCGAGAAGGTGGCCAAGGCGTTCGCGTTCTATCGCACCGGTGAGTTCAAGGCGAAGACGCCGGTCGATTCCCCGCCAGGAGGCTAGCCGTGCACCTCGGTGAAGAACTCCTGACTCTGGGCCTTCTGTTCATCATCTCGTACGTGTTCGGTCGCTTGGGCAAGCTGATCGGGCTGCCCGCCATCCCGATCTACATGCTCGTCGGCCTCATCGCCAGCCCGTACTTCCACCTGTTCCCGCTGAGCTTCGAGTCGGCAGACGTCGAACTCATCGCGGTGTTCGGGCTCATCTTCCTGCTCTTCAGCCTCGGGCTGGAGTTCGACCAGGACGAGTTCTACGGCAACGCCGGAAAGCTGCTGATCTCGGGCGGAACCCGCATCGCGATCAACATGGCGGCCGGCTTCGCCCTGGGTATCTGGATCGGCTGGGGCACGCGCGAGGCACTCATCATCGCCGGTATGACGGCGGCGTCGTCGAGCGCCATCATCACGAAGCTCTTCATCGAGCTGCGTCGCCTCGCGAACCGTGAGACCCCGGTCATCCTGGGCATCATGGTGCTCGAAGACGTCTTCATCGCGATCTACCTGGCGATCGTCGCCGTGGTGATCGGCGGCGAGGCGGACGTCTGGGCGGTGACGATGCAGCTGGCGATCTCGTTCACCTTCCTCATCGTGATGTTCGTGGTCGCGAGGTACGGCGGCAAGGTCGTCTCCCGGCTCGTGCGCACGAAAGACGACGAGCTGTTCACGATCCTGTTCTTCGGCCTCGCCGTCGCGTTCGGCGGCATCGGCGAACTGCTCGGCGTCTCCGACGCGATCGGGGCCTTCCTCATCGGCCTCGTGCTCGGCGCCACCCGGTTCCGCGGTCGCATCGAACAGCTGGCATTGCCGCTGCGTGACGTGTTCGGCGCGTTCTTCTTCCTCAACTTCGGTCTCGCCCTCGACCCCTCGACGTTCGGGGCTGTGCTGATTCCGGTGGGCGTCGCCGTGGTGATGACGCTCGTCATCAACACCGCCGGCGGCCAGCTCATCGCCTGGCAGAACAAACTCACGCCCGCCGAAGGCCTCAACGCGAGCGCCATGCTGCAGAACCGCGGCGAGTTCGCGCTCATTCTGGCGACGCTCGCTGTGTCGGCCGGTCTCGACGACCGGCTCACGCCATTCGCGGGGCTCTACGTGCTGTCGATGGCGATCATCGGGCCGATCCTCGCCGTCAACTCCGAGAAGATCGGGGCGCGCATCTTCCGGTCGCGCAAGCCGGTCGCGAAGTCGGAGCACGATCGGATGGCGGAGGAGAACATCGCTCTTGTCGAGGCCGCGATGGCCGGCACGCAGCTTCCCGCCAGCGACGACGACCTGTTCGACGATGTAGACAGCGAGCGCGTCGCGAACGACCCGATAGTGGAGCAGGCCATGCAGCAGTCCGACACCGAGAAGCCGGGTCGCCAGCGCG
>NZ_JBKKAD010000059.1:0-7650 GCF_046714715.1 Conyzicola sp.
GCGCAGGGCGCATCCGAGCCCGCTTTTGGTCACCAACTGCGCTATCTGCGGCCGAGTAGAGCATTTAGCGACCAAAACCACCTGACGCGACCTAGCCGACGATCTCCGTCAGCGGCTCGTCGTTGACGCTCAGCACTCGCCACGCCTCGCCGTCGCGCTCGAAGGTCGACACCGAGCCGTTGCGGATCTGGTCGAACGGGCGGCCGGCGAGGTGGGCCAGCGTGTAGCGGATGATGGTGCCGTGGCACACGATCAGTGTGTTGCGGCTGCCGAACTCCGCATCGATGCGCTCGAGGGCGGCCTCGCCGCGCGCGACGACCGACTCGAGGCTCTCGAGTCCGGGGTACTGGTGGTCGGGCCAGCGTTCGGCGATGACCTCGGCGGTCGCCCCCTCGCCCTCGCCGTAGTCGCGTTCCTTCAGCTCGTCGAACGCCGGGCCGAGCTCGATGTCGAGGCCGGCGGCGATGATCGAGGCGGTCTCGCGGGCACGGCTCAACGGAGAGCTCACGATGACCTCCCAGTCGACGCCCTCGAGCGTCTTCACAGCGTCGCGCGCCTGCTGGCGGCCGGTGTCGTTGAGGGGGATGTCGCTCGATCCCTGCAGTTGCTTGTTCAGGTTCCAGTCGGTCTGTCCGTGGCGGATGAATGCGAGGGTCATGCTTCTATCCTGCCTTAGCGGCCTTACGCGAAGATGAACGTCACCAGCATGGCGGCGGCGACGATCACTGCGGCGACGGCCACGCTGGCGAACGCGGCGTGCGCCTCCCAGAACGACACGGCCGCGGGGAAGCGTGTGCGCAGGGCGGCAGAGGTGATGACCCCGGTGACCACGTCGGGGTCGCGCGGGATGGCGGCGCCGATCGCGCCGAGGTCGTCGATCGACCAGAGTCCGGCGCGCAGGCGCAGCAGGGCGCGGCCGTCGTCACCGAGCAGCAACAGCACGGGGGAGGCCAGCTGGGTTGCGCCGCGCAGGTGCTCGACGATCACCACCTGGTTCACGGTAGCGGTCGTGAGCTGCCGCGAGCGTCCGAGCAGGTCGGTGGTCACGATAAGCCCGTCGGCGTACTGCACCTTCGTGTTGCGGAAGTAGAGCCAGACGCCGACCAGAACGAGCGCGAACACGACGGCGATCACCACGACGCCCGCCGTGAGCATGCCGCCGCGGACGCGGGCGATGATGACCACGACGAGCAGCACCGCCAGCGCGGATCCGGCGAGCATCGATTTCCGATAGTGCGCCCTCGACGGCGTGACGGTCTGCATGGGCACCACCCTAGTTGCCGGTGCCCACGTCGCCGTCAGTGTCGCCGTGTCATCCGAGGCGCTTCGATCCGGGCGGCAGCACGCGCAGCCAGCGGTACCCGTAGCCGTCGAGGGTCAGCTCGGTGGTGCCGTTCGGTGTGGGGGTGGTGACGCTGCCGTCGAGCAGCAGGTCGACCAGCCGGTGCTGCTCGTCGAGGTCGGTGAGCCGCAGGGTCACCGCCGTGGGCTCGGCGCTGAGGTTGTGCACGGCGATCATCATGCCCTCGGCCCCCGACACGCGGTGGGCGAGCACCGCGGAGTTGTCGTGCTCGAGCAGGGTGAAGTCGCCCCAGCCGATCTCGGCCGACGCGCGATAGCGTTCGATAAGCCTCCGGATGAACCGAAGCATCGAGTCCGGATCGTGCCGCTGCGCTGAAGCGTTCACGTGCTCGGGCGAGTAGCCGCCCTCGGTGACGGGCGCCGCCAGCCGCGACCGACGCGCGTTCGAGAATCCGCCGTTCTTCTCGGTGCTCCACTGCATCGGGCTGCGCACCGACTGCCGGCCCTCGATCGCGAGGTTCTCGCCCATGCCGATCTCTTCGCCGTAGAACAGCACGGGGGTGCCGGGCATCGAGAAGAGCAGGCTGTAGACCATGCGGATGCGGCGCGGGTCGCCGTCGAGCATGGGAGGCAGCCGGCGCACGATTCCGCGGTCGTAGACGCGCATGTGCTCGTCGGGTGCGAACGCCGCGAACACCTCTTCGCGCTGCTCGTCGGTGAGTTTGTCGAGGGTCAGCTCGTCGTGGTTGCGCACGAAGTTGGCCCACTGCGAACCGGTCGCGATGGGCGGCCGGTCGGCCAGCGCCTTGGCGAGCGGCCCGGCGTCGGCGCGGGCGAGCGACAGGTAGAGGTTCGCCATCACCACGAAGTCGAACTGCATAGTGAGTGCGTCGCCGTCGGCGCCGCCGAAGTAGGCGACCTGGTCTTTGTGCGGCAGGTTGGCCTCGCCGAGCAGGATCGCCTCGCCCGACCGCCGTCCGAGAAACTCGCGCAGCGAACGCAGGAAGCCCATGGGGTCGGGCAGATCGCCCTTGCCCGGCATCACGCCGCTGGGGTCGAGCAGGAACGGAACGGCGTCGACCCGGAACCCCGACACCCCGAGCTGCAGCCAGAAGCCGATGATTTTCTCGAGTTCTTCGCGCACCTTCGGGTTGGCCACGTTCAGGTCGGGCTGGTGGCTGTAGAAGCTGTGCAGGTAGTGCTGGCCCGTGCGCTCGTCGAGCTTCCAGACCCCCGACTCCTCGCCGGGGAAGACGGATGCCGCAGGGTTTGCCGGCGGTTCGTCGCGCCACACGTAGTAGTCGCGGTAGGGGGAGTTCTTGCTCGAGCGCGAGGCCTGGAACCACGGATGCCGGTCGGAGGTGTGGTTGACGACCAGGTCGATGATCACCCGCATTCCGCGGTCGCGGGCCGTGCGCACGACCTCGACGAAGTCGCCGTGGCTGCCGAGCCGGGGGTCGACGCCGTAGAAGTCGGAGATGTCGTAGCCGTCGTCCTGGTCGGGGGAGGGGTAGAACGGCATGAGCCACAGGCAGGTCACCCCGAGCTCGGCGAGGTAGTCCATGCGGTTGGCGAGGCCCTCGAAGTCGCCGACCCCGTCGTCGTTCCAGTCCATGTAGGTCTCGACGTCGAGGCAGTAGACCACGGCGTTCTTCCACCACAGGTCGCTGGTGTCGGTGATCCTCACGCGCGTACTCCCGTCAGCTGGGGCAGCACGTGCTGCCCGAAATCGTCGATGAACAGTTCCTGGTCGACGCCCACGTGGTGCAGGTAGATGTCGTCGAACCCCAGGCCGGCCAGTTCGGCGAGCCACGCCGCCTGCTGGCCGAGGTCGGAGGAGATCAGCACCGACTGGTGCATGGCCGCGGGCGGCACGTGCTTCGCCGCCTCGTCGAACGCCTCGGGGGTGTCGAGGTCCCAGCACACGGGAGGCGAGAACACGTTGGTGCGCCACTGGTCGTGCGCGATCGCGAGCGCCTCCTCGTCGGTTCGCGCGTAGCTGAGGTGCACCTGCAGCACGAGCTTGCCGCGGCCGCCCGCGCCGCGGTAGGCGTCGATCATCTGGGTGAGCTTGGCGTGCGGCTGGGCGATCGTGGCGAGGCCGTCGGCCCACTGCGCGACCCAGGCCGCAGTCTCCACACTGACCGCCGCGCCCACCAGGTCGGGCGTGATTTCGGGACGCGTCCACAGCTTGGCGCGGTCGACGGTGACGAGCCCGTCATGGCTCACCTCCTCGCCGGCGAGCAGCGCGCGGATGATGTCGACGCACTCGCGCAGCCGGTCGTTGCGCAGCGACTTGCGCGGCCAGCCGCCGCCGGTGATGTGCTCGTTCGAGAACTCGCCCGACCCGAGCGCCGTCCAGAACCTGCCCGGGTACATGGCGCCGAGGGTGCCGATCGCCTGCGCGATGATCGCGGGGTGGTAGCGCTGGCCCGGGGCGTTGACCACGCCGAACGAGAGCCCGGTCGACTGCAGCGCGGCGCCGAGCCAGGCCCAGGCGAACGCCGACTGCCCCTGCCTCTCGCTCCACGGTGCGAAATGATCCGAGCACATGGCGGCGCCGAACCCGGATTCCTCCGCTCGCTGTACGGCCGCGAGCAGCGCTCGCGGGTGGACCTGTTCGTGCGAGGCGTGGAATCCGATGGTCACGTGCAGCCTTCCGTCGTCGTCGCTCCACGCTAGCGAACCGGTGTGGCGCGCGCACCTCGGTAGGCTGGGCGCATGGCTGAACGCTCAACACCGTGGTCGCTGGGCAACGCTCTCAAGGGCATGTTCTCGCGGCCGACCATCGACGAATCCACCTGGGACGACCTCGAAGACGCCCTCCTCGTGGCCGACTTCGGGCCGGACATCACCGAGTCCATCGTCGACGAGTTGCGTGCCAGCGTCGCCCGATTCAAGACCACCGACCCGGCAGACCTCAGGCGGATGCTGCGCGAGACTCTCGAAGAGCGCCTCGCCAAGCACGATCCCACGTTGCACCTCACGGCCCGCCCCGCGGTGGTGCTGGTGGTCGGCGTGAACGGTGTCGGCAAGACCACCACGATCGGCAAGTTCGCGAAGTTCCTCACCACCCGCGACCGCACGGTGGTGGTCGGCGCGGCCGACACCTTCCGCGCGGCCGCCGTCGAGCAGCTCGCGACGTGGGCGCAGCGTGGGGGAGCCGCGATCGTGCGTCCGCAGCAGGAACGTCAGGATCCGGCATCCGTCGCCTTCCAGACCGTCGAACGCGCACAGCGCGAGGGCTTCGAGATCGCGATCATCGACACGGCCGGGCGGCTGCAGACCAAGAGCGGCCTGATGGACGAGCTGGGCAAGATCCGTCGCGTCATCGAGAAGCAGACCGAGATCGCCGAGGTGCTGCTCGTGCTCGACGCCACGACCGGTCAGAACGGCGTCGCGCAAGCGGAGGCGTTCATCGAGAGCGCCGGCGTCACCGGTCTCGTCATCACCAAGCTCGACGGTTCGGCCAAGGGCGGCTTCGTGCTCGCCGTGCAGGAGCGCACCGGCATCCCGATCAAGCTCGTCGGCCAGGGCGAGGGCATCAACGACCTCACCGGTTTCACCCCGCACGTCTTCGTGCAGAACCTGGTCGGCTGACCGCGGTGGTCTCGCCCGAGATCGCCGCGTCGAAGCGCCGCGCGGCGGTCGTCGCGCTCGTGCTCGCCATCGTCGGCGCCGCCGCGCAGGTGGCCGGCTACACGCTCGGGGAGGGCGACGACCTCGGCTTCACGATCCTGATGTACGCGGGCGTGTTCGTGGCGGCGGCGGGAGTGATCGTCGCGAGCGCCGCGCTCGTGGGGGACGGCCCGCGGTTGGTGGCCCTGACGGCGATCGTCGTCGCGGTCGCGCCGGTGGTCGTGCTGCTGGCGGCGACGGCGTTGACGCCGACACCCGAGTACTAGCCCGGCCGGCCTAGGCGGCGTCGCGGCCCGTGGCGTGTGCGAGCACGGCGCGCATGGCGACCGCCGCCCCGTCGTCGAACACGTCGGGTGCCACGAAGTGGGCGAGCGCGACGACGTCGTGCGGGGCGCTCCCCATCGCGATCGCCGTGCCGACGATGCGGAACATCGACGAGTCGTTGCGTCCGTCGCCGATCGCCGCGACGGCGCTGAGCGGGATGCCCAGCCGGTCGCAGAGCCAGCGCAGGGTGGTGCCCTTCGACACCCCGGGGGCCGTCGCGTTGATGAACACGGCGTCGGGCATGCCGGGCGCCGTCGACTCCTCGGCCGCGAGGCCGATCGCCGAGATCTCGGCGAGGAGCCGCGCGGTGTTGCGGCCGGAGTAGTCGGCGACCGTCGCCTTGATGATCGTGGTGTCGGCCAGCACCTCGTCGGTGACGATGCCGATCGGGCTGCCCATCATGAGCTCCCACGCCGCCTCGGCGAACGGGTCTGGGCGGGTGACGTAGTGACCGTCGTGCGCGTAGAACTCGGCGTAGACGTCGAAGCTACGGCAGATGGCGGCGAGCCGCTGCGCCTGCTCCGCGCCCAGCGCGAACGTGGTCTCGTGGCCGGTCGGCGCCTGCCCGGCCGACAGGTCGACGACCTGCGCGCCGTTGTGCACGATGTGCGGTCCGGCGGCGAGTTCGGCAAGGTCGGGAAGGCCCGCGGGCAGCCGGCCGGTCGCGAACGCGAACCTGATGCCCGAGGCGACGAGCGCCGTGACGGCCTCGCTGACCGGCGCGGAGGGCGATTCGGTCAGGCCGAGAAAGGTGCCGTCGAGGTCGGAGACGAACAGCTCGATGGCGGGGGACTGCCATTCCGCATGTCGGCCGGCGGGAGCGAGAGTCGTCATGGTCTCTCCAGCGTAAGCCGCGGATGTCGCGGGGCCGGTCAGTTTCCGTGGGCGGCGCGATGGGCCTCGCGCAGTTCGAGGTAGTGCCGGGCGTTCTCGACCAGCCCGGCGCGCTCCTCGTCGGAGAGGGTGCGCACTACCTTCGCCGGCACTCCGGCGACGAGCGAACCGGGCGGGATCACCGCGTTCTCGAGCACCACGGCGCCCGCGGCCACGAGCGAGCCCGCGCCGATCACGGCGCGGTTGAGCACCGTCGCCCCCATGCCGATGACGCAGTCGTTCTCGACCGTGCAGCCGTGCAGCACGGCGCCGTGCCCCACGCTCACGCCCGAGCCGACCGTGAGCTCGAGGCCCGAGTCGGTGTGCATCGTGACGTTGTCCTGCACGTTGCTGCCCGCGCCGATGGTGATCGTGTCGGTGTCGCCGCGCAGCACCGCCCCGTAGAAGACGCTCGCGTCGGGGCCGATCGTGACCGACCCGACCAGGGTGGCGTTCGGGGCGACCCACGCTGTGGGGTCGATGGACGGCGTCGATTCGCCGAAAGGCACGATGAGCGGCATTCGCCCAGAATATGCCGTGAGTACACGACGGCGCGCGAGCGCGGTTAAACTAGAGCAATCATGGCCACCTTTGGAAATCTCTCCGACCGTCTGTCGGAAACGTTCAAGAACCTCCGCGGCAAGGGCAAACTGAGCCCGGCGGATGTCGACGGTACAGTCCGCGAGATCCGTCGCGCCCTGCTCGACGCCGACGTCGCCCTCGACGTCGTCAAGGAATTCACCGGCAAGGTGCGCGAGCGCGCCCTGAGCGACGAGGTCTCGAAGGCCCTGAACCCCTCGCAGCAGGTGGTGCAGATCGTCAACGACGAACTCGTCGCCATCCTCGGCGGCGAGGCGCGTCGCATCCAGTTCGCGAAGACCGCCCCCACCATCATCATGCTCGCCGGCCTGCAGGGCGCAGGTAAGACGACCCTCGCGGGCAAGCTCGCGAAGTGGCTCGCCGGCCAGAACCACACGCCGCTGCTCGTCGCCGCCGACCTGCAGCGCCCCAACGCCGTCAACCAGCTGCAGGTCGTCGCGCAGCAGGCGGGCGTGGCGATCTACGCCCCCGAGCCCGGAAACACGGGCGGCGAAGAGGCCGCCCCGAGCCGCGGATTCTTCGGCGGCCCCAAGGCCGGCGACCCGGTCAAGGTCGCGAAAGACGCCGTCAAGTTCGCCAAAGACAAGCAGTACGACATCGTCATCGTCGACACGGCCGGTCGCCTCGGCGTCGACGCCGAGCTGATGAAGCAGGCCGCCGACATCCGTAAGGCGATCGACCCCGACGAGGTGTTCTTCGTCATCGACGCCATGATCGGTCAAGACGCCGTCGCTACGGCAAAGGCGTTCCAGGCCGGGGTCGACTTCACGGCGGTGGTACTGACCAAGCTCGACGGCGACGCCCGCGGTGGAGCGGCGCTCTCCGTGGCATCCGTCACCGGCCGTCCCATCATCTTCGCGTCGACGGGCGAATCGCTCGACGACTTCGAGCCCTTCTATCCCGACCGCATGG
>NZ_JBKKAD010000060.1:0-3342 GCF_046714715.1 Conyzicola sp.
CCGCGACCGTCGTGCGCAACGGCGACCGCTTCGTCGCCCCCGCGGCCGGAATGATCCTCGGCTGGGGCTTCGACGACTGGCGGCTGCAGCCGCAGCGCCCGCTCAGCGACGCCTCGCCCGCCGAGTACGCCGCCTACGAGCCGACCTGGGAGTCGCTGAACCCGCGCACCGCCGCGCCCGCCGCGGTCGGCGGCGACGTCACCGCCGCCGCGTTCAACGTCTTCAACTACTTCACGACCTTCGGCGGCGACGCGCGCGGCGCATCGAACGCGGCGCAGTTCGCGGTGCAGCAGTCGAAGATCGTCTCGGCCATCAACGCGCTCGACGCCGACGTGGTCGGACTCATGGAGATCGAGAACTCGGTGAAGCTCGGCGAGCCGGCCGACGAAGCCCTCGGCGACCTCGTCAACGCGCTGAACGCAGCGAGCGCACCCGGAACCTGGGCCTTCGTGCCCACCCCGCAGGTGCTGCGCGACGCGGCCACGACCGACTTCATCACCAACGCGATCATCTACAAGCCCGCCGCGGTCACCCCCGTGGGCGACAGCTTCGCCGACAGCGACGAGACCGTGTGGAACATCGCGCGCGAACCGCTCGCCCAGACGTTCGAGACCAACGCCAACGGCCAGATCGTCACCGTCGTCGCCAACCACTTCAAGTCGAAGAGCCGGCCGACCGGCAGCACCGACCCCGAGCCCGCCGACCTGCAGGGATTCTTCAATGCGGAGCGCGTGCAGCAGGCCAAGCGGCTCGTCGCGATGGTCGAGACCGTCAAAGCCGACCCGAGCAAGGGCGAGAACGTTCTGCTCGTCGGAGACTTCAACGCGTACGCCGAGGAAGACCCGATCCAGGAGCTGACCGCGGCCGGCCTCGTCGACCTCGTGCCGGTGAAGACCGACGACGAGTACACCTACACCTTCGACGGTGAGCTCGGATCACTCGACCACGCGTTCGCGACACCGGAGCTCGCGGCATCCGTCACCGGAGTCGACGTCTGGAACATCAACTCGCCCGAATGGAGCGACCGCGGCTACGCCTACGGCGCCACCGAGCCGGGCACGCCCTACCGTTCGAGCGACCACGACCCGATCGTGATCGGCATCAACTCGGCACCGGCCCCCGTTGACATCGACATCGTCGCGGTCGCCGACTTCCACGGCCGCCTCGAAGCGGCCCCGCCGATCGCCGGCGCAGCAGTGCTCGGCGGCATGGTCGACTCGTACCGCGCGGCCAACCCGAACACGACGTTCGTGGGCGGCGGCGACCTCATCGGCGCCTCGACGTTCACCTCGTTCATCCAGAACGACGAGCCGACGATCGACGCGCTCAACGAGATCGGCCTCTCGGCCAGCGCGCTCGGCAACCACGAGTTCGACCAGGGCCGCGCCGACGTCGACGACCGTATCGAGCCGGCCGCCGAGTGGGACTACCTGTCCGCCAACATCTACGACACGACGACGAACGAGCCGGCCTACCAGCAGTACTCGCTGCAGGAGTTCGACGGCGTCACCGTCGGGTTCATCGGCGCCATGACGGAGGAGCTGCCCGACCTGGTCAGCCCCGACGGCATCTCGACGCTCGACGTACGTGAGGTGGTGCCCGAGGTCAACCGCGTGGCCGACCTGCTGAGCGACGGCAACGAGGCGAACGGCGAAGCCGACGCGATCGTGCTGCTCGTACACGAGGGAGCCGCGACCGCAAGTATTGCGAGCTCGACGGATGACTCGGCCTTCGGCCGCATCGTCACCGGGGCGAACGCGAACATCGACGCGATCATGGGCGCCCACACCCACCTCTCCTACGACCACGAGATTCCGATCGCCGGTACCAACACCCTGCGGCCGGTACTCGCCGCGGGCCAGTACGGCGAGAAGTTCGCCCACCTCGACCTGTCGGTCGACCCGGCGAGCGGAGCGATCCTGAGCCTCTCGGCCGAGGTGCTGCCCCTCGCTGGCGCGTTCGCGCCCGACCCGGAGGTCGCCAAGATCGTGGCGGACGCCGTGGCCGTGGCCAACGTCAAGGGTGCGGTGAAGGTCGGCGAGATCAGCGCCGACTTCAACCGGGCACGCCAGACGGGCGCCACCTTCGCCGAGAACCGCGGCGGGGAGTCGACGCTCGGAAACTTCGTCGCCGACGTGCAGCTGTGGGCGACCGCCGACTCGGGTGCCGACATCGCGCTGATGAACCCGGGCGGACTGCGGGCCGACCTGAAGTACGCCTCGAGCGGCAGCGGTGACCCCGCCGGAAACCTCACCTACAAGGAGGCGGCGGGCGTGCAGCCCTTCGCCAACACGCTGGTCACGCTCGACCTCAGCACCGCGCAGCTCAAGTCGGTGCTGGAAGAGCAGTGGCAGCCCGCCGGTGCGAGCCGTCCGTTCCTCAAGCTCGGCACCTCGAAGTCGCTCGAGTACACCTACGACCCGACCGCCGCGGCCGGCGACCGCATCGACGCCATCTACGTGAACGGCGAACTGGCCGGCGCGGGCGACAGCTTCCGGGTCACCGTCAACTCGTTCCTGGCATCGGGCGGCGACAACTTCGGCACCCTGGCGCTCGGCACCAACCGTGCCGACTCGGGCAAGGTCGACCTGCAGAGCATGGTGGAGTACTTCGAGGCCAACCCGGTGGCATCGCCCGACTACGCACAGCGCGCCGTGGGAGTGACCGTGGGAGCGGCTGGCCCGTTCGCCCCGGGCGACCAGGTGACACTCGCTCTCTCGTCGCTGCTGTTCAGCAACGGTGAGCCGAACGCGGGCACGGCGGTCGTCAGCGCCGGCGGGGTCGAACTCGCCCGGGCGCCGATCGACCCGGCGATCGTCGACACCACCGACGAGGTGGGCCGCGCCAGTGTCACGGTCACCATCCCCGCCGACGCGGTGACCGGCGACCTCGTGCTCACCGTCTCCGTTCCCGAAACGGGCACCTCGGTCGACGTGCCGCTCGCGGTGGTCGCAACGCCGCCGCCCGTGGAGAAGAGCCCCACGTCGACGAGCGGTTCGGCGAACAAGCTCGTCGTGTTCGGCAACTCGCCGGTGAAGTACTCGGTCACGGTTCGCGCCGACGGCGTGGTTCCCACCGGAGACGTCGCCATCTACGACGGTGTGAAGCGCATCGCGACCGCAACCCTCGACGCGTCGGGCAAGAAGACGGTGACGCTGCCGAAGCTCTCGCGTGGTCTTCACCTGCTGACGCCCCGCTACGAGGGCAGCGAAACCCTGTCGGGATCGTTCGGCTGGCCGTCGATCGTGCTGGTGTTCTAGCGCGGGAGCCCCAAAAGTCGGCTTAACCGAGCGCGCGGCCGTATCGAGATCTTCGCTGAGTAATGCGAAGGCTCGGTACGGC
>NZ_JBKKAD010000061.1:0-23245 GCF_046714715.1 Conyzicola sp.
CGGTTATACAGAGCGTGGTGGTATTCAAGGCGATGTTCTGGCTAATTGTTCCGAGTAGGAATCCATCGGCTGCGACCCATTTCTTCCAGACGTAGAGTCACAGCACACCCACGGTGTATGCATCGAAAAGCACCATGAACTCGAAATGCTGCGTCATTCGTTCGATGAGGTGCACGTGCAGCCAGATCAATAGCACCACCACGAGGTTGAGTCGGTGGATCCACAGCGACAGGCGGCGGCGGAAAACTCGCTCCAGCGTTTGACGGGCGCGGCGGATAGGCGCTGAGCGGTCGGTGACCCAACCGCTCATGAACAGCACGGACCACAGCAGCACTCCCACCGCGATCCAGAACGCGACGTCGCCGAGCGTGCGTACCAGCTCGGTCGGAGCGAAGGTATTCGCCCGATGCAGATACGCGGGCACGAGCGCTGCGACACCGAGCACGCCGTGGAGTGCGTAGATGGTACTCAGCCCGAGGCGGCGGTCGAGCCACCGAGGGCGAAGGCTCAGAAGGATCGCCAGCAGCCACCAGCTGTAGGCGATTAGCCCGAGGCTGATGGTGAACCGTAGCGGGCCTGCATCATTCATCTGCACGTTCATGAAGACCACGAGCGGCACGGGGAAGACAACGGCAATCGCCCAGAGAGCAAGTCTTGCTGCCATCAGAAACCGATTCTCTCGAGCCACTGGTCGACGTCCCTGCGGGCACCGTCGAGGTCTCGGTGAACCTGGGTGCCGCGCTCCTCAAAGCCTTCGAGGACCTGCGCGTCTGGCCAGAAATCGGCGATGACCTCCAAGGTGTTCCCGAACCCGCTTCCTTCGTGAGTCACGAACGGGACGACAGTCGCGGACCCGAGGTTCCGGTCGCGCATGAACGTCTGGACCACCATCGGCTGTTCCCCGTACCAGATGGGGTGGCCGACGAACACTGTGTGGTACGCGGACACGTCGGGGAGTGCGTCCCGGATCGGGCGGAATCGGTTCTCCGCCTCCTCTTCGCCTGCCATCCGGTCTGTCTCGTCGTAGTCGGCTGGATACGGGGTTTCCGGCACGATCTCGAACACGTCGCCTCCGACCCGGTCGCGAATCATTTCCGCGATTCGGGCAGTGTTTCCCACTGTGAGGTCCAAGTCCGGGTAGTTCGCTCCGGTCTTTGAGTAGTAGATAGTAAGGATCCCGTCGGCGCCCGGCGCTGCCGAACTATTGTCCCCAGGGGCGGCGGCCGGGGGTGTCCTTCTCGACGAGCCCTGGGCGGTCGAGTTGGACTGATCAAGGACGATGAGGCCCCCGAAGGAGGCTGCTCCGAGACCGAGAAGAGTGAGCATCTTACGGCGATTGATCATGCAGAACCTCCAGGCACGTTATTGGTAGGTGGGTGCCCGCGGCAGGTGCCCGGGCAGCACCGCTTAGGAAACGTTACGAGGCAGATGGGCGCGAGTGGGAGGGCAGACCTGGGCCCCCCAACTCATGCTCACTTGGCGCTGTCGAAGGAACGAGACCATCGAGGCAGGCGTCGCTCTCGGTGTTATCCGGTACCGAGTCAGAGATCGCCGGCGGACAGCGCCAGTCCTCCAACGTCGGGCTCGTCGGTGGGAAAGGCACGGCGGGGAACTGAGCACATGCGTCTGTCTGCTGCTCGCTCAGCCTCGAGCGGGCGTCAGCTGGGCTGCTGAGTTGCCGCCCAACTCGTGAGCAGCGTGAGTTTGTCCGCCGTTGCCGACCCCGCATCTGCGGTGTAGGTGGTGATGGCCAGGCCGTTCTCGCCCGGCATCTCAAACACGTCGTAGGTCAGATCAAGATCTCCTATGCCCGGATGCCGATAGATTTTCCGGCCGGTACGGTGCTCGTGGACGTCGCGTTCTGCCCAGTCCTTCCTGAATTGAGGACTGCGAGTGGCGAGTTCGCCGATAAGGGCAGTGAGTTCCCCATTCAGCGGATCTTTTCCGGCTTCGAAACGAAGCATAGCGGCGGTGAGACTGCATGCCAGGGCCCAGTCTTCGTAAAAGTCGCGGGCCCGGGAGTCGAGGAATATGAAGCGCGCCAGGTTCGGGCGGTCCGCCTCGAAGTGCGGGGAGAACAGTGCCCGCCCGGCGAGGTTCGACGCGATGAGGGCCTGGGTCGCGTCGATGACGACGGCGGGGACTGTCATGTTGTCGAGGACTCGTTGCACGGACCCGCGCACTGGCGCGGCCCCCACCTCGTTTGCGAGCGACGATGCGATGACGGATTCTTCCCGGGCGAGGTCGAAAAGGTGTTGGCGTTCGATGTCGTCGAGGTGCAGGGCGCGAGCGAGCGCATTGAGGATGCTGTCCGACGCTCCTAGCAGGCCGCCGCGTTCGAGGCGGGTGTAGTAGTCGGTGCTGACACCGGCAAGCTCAGCGACTTCTTCGCGGCGCAATCCGGGGACACGGCGGTCACCGCCGATGATGGGGATCCCTGCGTCCTGGGGGGTGAGGTTGCCCCGCCGAGAGATCAGAAACTCCCGGATGTCGTTCTTCCTGCTCATAATCGCTCCGCCGTGCGTTTGTTGAGTCGCCGAGAGACCAATTGTCTCTCGGCGTCTCGAAATTGGGTTAGAAGGTGAGGAGCACCTTGGTGGCGCGGCGCTCGTCCATGGCTTTGTAGCCCTCGGCTGCCTGCTCGAGTGGGAGGGTGAGGTCGAAGACCTTTCCGGGGTCGATCTTCCGGTCCCAGACCAGCTGGATGAGTTCCGGCAGGAATCGGCGGACCGGGGCAGGGCCTCCCTGGGTGTGGATGCCCGCCATGAACAGGTCGATTCCAGGCAGCTCGACGCCGTAGTTGACGCCGACGAAGCCGAGGTGGCCGCCGCCGCGGGTGGCGCCGACGGCCTGCATGAACGATTCCTGCGTGCCTACCGCTTCGATGACAGAGTGAGCGCCGAGACCTCCCGTGAGTTCCTTGATCTTCGCCACGCCCTCGTCGCCACGCTCTTCGACGATGTCGGTGGCGCCGTAGAAGCGCGCCAGGTCCTGGCGGTCCTTGTGGCGGGACATGGCGATAATGCGTTCCGCGCCGAGCTGCTTCGCGGCGAGGATCGCCATCAGGCCGACGGCTCCGTCGCCGACGACGGCGACTGTCTTGCCTGGGCCCGCTTCTGCGGCGACGGCCGCGTACCATCCGGTTCCGAGGACGTCGGAGGCAGCGAGCAGCGAGGGGATCAGGTCTTCGTCTGGCTGCCCGGGGGTGGCGACGAGGGTTCCGTCCGCGTAAGGGATTCGTGCCTTTTCCGCTTGCGTGCCGATGGTCTGTGAAACGAACTCGGCGTGGACGCACTTGGACTGGTATCCAGCCTGGCAGATCTCGCAGGTGTTGTCGGAAATGACGAACGAGCCGACAACGAAGTCTCCAGGCTTGACGTTTTTCACATCCGCGCCGACTTCTTCGACGACACCGACGTACTCGTGCCCCATTACCTGATGGTCGGCCGGCTCGATGCCGCGGTAGGGCCACAGGTCGGATCCGCAGATGCAGGTCGCGGTGAGCTTCACAATCGCGTCGGTGGGATCGATGATCTTCGGGTCTTCGCGCTCCACCACACGTACGTCCCCGGCGGTGTACATGACTACTCCACGCATTGCACAATCTCCTTTGTTCTCGGCGTTCGACGCCGTCCCTCTCGGTGGGACGCTCGATTTACGTCCGGAATCATTCAAACGCCGTACGCGACGTCATGGGAGGGCAGGGTTGGTCCCCTCAGCGAGAATCAACGGCGGACGACACGGGGCACCCCGACCAAGCTGATCCGGATCACCGCCGCGTTCAGCGACATATTCGGAACTTCCTTCTCAGCCCCGGCAAGGCGCATCGCACGCTAACAGAACCTGCTGAGTTGGTGGCGCGGTCAGAACAGTCTTGCGGGCAGCGATCCATGGGCCAATTTTGGGCGAGCCGGAATCGATCGGCTTCAGGGCGTGGAATTCCTGTGGGCTGCTCGGGCCGCGATTCCGTGAAGGAGGAGATCGATCCATCGATCGAGGGTGTCCGTGGGTTGGCCAGCGGGGATGTTGTGGACGAGGAGATAGAAGTCCTCGATTGACAGGTCGGAGCGGACGGTGCGGTCTACGCGGGCTTGATTGATGATGGACTGCAGGGCAGAGCCGGCTCGTTGCGCGTCTGATGCATCGCCCTCGTCGGCGTCGAGAGCGGCTGCGGCGGCTTTCGCGGCTTGGTTGGTCGCGGTCGCGATGACAATATCCCGTAGGAGCGCGGTGAGCTCGGTGTATGCGGGACTGCCATCGCGCACGGCCGCCGCCGCGGTCTCGCTACGATCCGCCACCTGCGCGAGGAACTCGCTCACAACCGAAGCCACGAGATGCACCTTCGTGGGGAAGTGACTGTAAAGGGTGCCGACAGCAACGCCCGCAGCAGCAGCGATCTCGTCCATGCCGACGTCTGGACCGTGGAGGGTGATCTGCGCTCGAGCAGCCTCCACGATCTTCCCGCGATTGCGCCGCGCGTCAGCGCGCAACGGCTTTTCTGGTGGCTGAGTCACGGAGTCAATCCTGTCATGGCTGATCAGGCTCGCTTGCAATTACTCGAACGATGGTTCAAGATATAAGTCGAACTACCGTTCAACTTAGCCGAAGGATCACACCATGACCACCACCACTACCACCAAAAAAGTCGCACTCGTCACCGGGGCATCCTCTGGACTGGGCCACGCATTCGCCATCCAGCTGCAGGAAGCCGGGTTCCTGGTCTACGGCGCCGCCCGACGCACCGACCGCATGAACGACCTGAACGCTCGCGGCATCAAGACTCTCGCCATGGACGTCACCGACGAAGAATCGACCAGCGACGGTGTCCGCCGCATCCTCGCTGAAACTGGTCGCATCGACGTTCTCGTCAACAACGCCGGCTACGGGTCCTACGGCGCCGTAGAGGACGTTCCCATGGAGGAAGCGCGCCGCCAGTTCGAGGTGAATCTGTTCGGCGCCGCCCGACTGGTCCAGCTCGTGCTCCCGTCGATGCGATCCCACAAAAGCGGCACCATCATCAACATCACCTCTATGGGTGGAAAGATCTACACCCCGTTCGGTGCCTGGTACCACGCCACCAAGTTCGCGTTCGAAGCCTTCAGCGACGTCCTCCGCCTGGAAGTAAAACCTTTCGGCATCAACGTCGTCATCATCGAACCCGGCGCGATCCGCACCGAATTCAACAGCATCGTCGCCGACAACCTCATCGAAACGTCTGGCAAAGGCGCGTACGCAGACAAGGCCGCGAAGTTGGCAAAGACGGCCCGGGCTGAGAACCCCTCGCAGTCGTCGCCCCCGGAGCTCGTGGCCAAAACCGTCGTCAAAGCGGCCACCGCACGCCGCCCCAAGACACGCTATGCCGTCGGGTTTGGCGCCAAGCCCCTCCTCTTCGCCCGCACCATCCTCTCAGACCGGGCATACGACGCAATGATCCTTCGCTTCAGCGGAGTCCGCTGACCGCGCACCGCCCAGGGAGCGCGAACGTCGACGCCCTCACCGGAGGTCCACCAAGTCGCCGAGCACGGCACCCACCGCCCGAAGAGGTCGAGCTGCGGGCTCTCCCAGATCCAATGCGTCGGATTCCAGGAAGTCATCGCCATGTCGGAGGCGTCGGTCTGTCGGTGCCGCTGCCGGAGCGCTGGGAGATACCGGGGTCGGCATGTCGCTGACCTCGGTGGGCGAAAGATGATTCCGCCACGATGAGGGCGCCGAGGTGCTTATTCGTCCGGCGATGCCTCATCGATTCGGGAGATGAAATCGTTCAGCCATTCGATGGCGCCGGCAACGTCGGCTGCTACATCCAGTCCCTCGGCCGCTTCCTCGTAGAGGGTGTTCCAGTCGTTGCCTTCGACTACCGACGGGGGCCAGGCGTGAGCATTCCTGTAGTCGAACAAACGGATGCACGTGGCCCGGACCTTCGCCAGATCGAGTTGTTCGTGGGTATTCAGAAGTTGCAGGTCTACTAGGTCCCGGGCGCGGTCGCTGCCGGGCACGGTGGACGCATGCAGTTTCTGAGCGATCTGATGGTCTGCCGCCATCACCGGAACCGGCGCAGGCGCGGGTAGACCAACTTCGGTGAACATGTCGCTGACGCTGGGTGCCAGGGCGAACTCGGGCGTATCTGCGTCCCCGATCTCGTTGTGGCCGAGTTCGAAGGGTACGGTGCACCATGCTCTCCCCTCGAAGTCGAGTTTCACGTCGAATGGCTGCATCACGTAGCCGGCAGGGACCCCGGTTGGTTTCGGAGGTTTCTGCTCGATCAGTCGTCCGGTAAAGCCGCCCCATCCCGCTGCGAGGCGTGTTTCGAAGTCGGCGCGGAATTCCGCCAGACCATTCGGGCGTGCTGCGTCGAGGTCACGTGTGAAGCGCGTCTCGGGGCCGTACCGCAACGCCATCGCGCTTCCACCTTTCACTGCACCCTCAGGAAGCATTTGTCCGACTACCACCAATGCCATCGTCGTCCGCCGACGCGTGACGAGGGTGTCCGCGCCCTCTAGGTTCTTCAGCCGCGTGTTCAGGGAGGTCAGGTTGCTAGGCGGGGAGTCGTAGGTCACGCGGCAAGCTCCTTGCGGACAAGTTTCCACTCCGGGGTAGTCAAAAGCCCCTCTGCGCGCGCCTTGACTGCTGCGTCGCGTAGTCGCGTGCCGGGAACCCGGCCCCGGCATTCGAGGAGCGCATCGCCGACCTGTTGGGCACGGATGCCGCGGTATCGGGTGACTTTGGTTCCTGCCGTCGCCTGAGTGAGCTTCACAAAGCCGGGCATCGCACGGCGTACGCGGTGGAAGGTTCCCACAGTGATCTTCTTGGGATTTACATCCGCCAGACCTAAGAGGGCCAGAACTGCTTCGCCGCGGAGATAGGCGTCCTCTCCCGCGCGCAAGGTCGCCTCAGCGAACTGATCGTCGTCGGTCGGCGGGATCTCGGTTACCCGGTAGAGACCGTACCCGACGTGTTCCAAACCACCGCGGGCCGCAAGTTTCGGCAGCTCTACTGCGGGCACGCCCGCATCAACCGCATCGGTTGTGGTGACGTAGCCGTAGTTTCCGTAGGCGAGGTCGCGCAGCACGTCCCGGTAGGTTGTCTTCATGTCAGAACTATACCGCGAACGGTATAGTTCTGCCAAGCTCAGATGCGAAACTGCGTGTCAAAACTATACCGCGAACGGTATAGTTTTGACATCACACGCCCCGTGCTCACGGTGCCTGGCCAGAAGTGCCGATGTCACCCGATCCTGATGACGCAGCCAACAGCTTCCCGACCACGGCTATGTCACGAAAACCACCACACGACCGTCATATCCAGTACGGCCGGAAAGACTTAACCTGTTGGTCCGGAACGACAGGTAGTGAGGTGTCTCACAGCGGCCATCGCGATCGACGACCTGGCGGGATCGATCGGATCGACTTCGTTCCCGAAATCGCACGGCCAGTCATGACCGGTGAATTCGGGCGGTAGACCTACGTGGCGGGGGCGCTACCGCGGACGTGCGACAGGTCCGCGGGCGACACGGGTTTCGCAGCGTCCCAAATCGGCGCGTAGTGAGCGCGCAACAGGGAAGTCATGCTGTCGTTCAACTCCACCACTGCCGTGAGCTGCTTGCCGCCGAGGGAACGTCCGATCATCAGACCTGTGCCTTCGGTTGGAAGTACCAGGCGGTCATGGAGGTTTCCCTTTTTCGCCAGTCGGATCCCGAACCGGTCGGATGCGCGGGCTCCGAGCGCCAATCCGAAATTCTTCCTCCGGACTGTCGCGCTCTCGTCGCTGTCGTGCACTGGGTTGTCCGCGGTGAGGATATGCGTCACACCGGCGTCGTCGAGGAGGAGCGGAACGTGCGCCGATGGCAGGTACGGGTCGATCAGCATCATGTCGATCCCGCGTCCCGTGCGCTGGAGGGCGATGAGGAACTGTGAGTATGTCAGAGGGTCGCTGCCTTCGAGTGCAATGTTCACCACTGTGCGGCTGGCGGACTGCAATGACTCTCCGTCCGCGCTGGCGGCCACGGCGCGACCCAGCTTCGTGAGCTCGACCCCCCTGGATGTCGATTCGATCCAGCCGACGTCGGTCAAATATTTCTCGACCGTGTTCACCACGACATAGTGGTGGGTGGTCATCAGGTCATCGTGCGCGTCGTCTTCGAAGTTGTCCCGGAGGCTCACTGCCGGTGACGCGGTCCTCACGAACGCCGTCAGATCCTCGAAAGTGCAGTAGACAGACTGCGCCTCCAGCATTCGGATGTAGCGGAGGGCGCGCAGCGTGAGTGGAGCCACAACGTGCGATTCGTCGAGTCGGGTCATGAGGACATCCTCTCGCAAAGGGCGGGCCCACGGCCGGAAAGATCGGTTCAGGGGGCGACGTAGTCCGGCTCGCCGAAGTCGCGGGACCGGTGAGAGTGCCCGACGTCGAGGAACGCTTCCAACCGTCGTTCGTGAGCTTCCTCGTCGACGAGGGTTATCCACTCCGTGAAGATCGATGCGAGGCCGGGGCGCGTCATCTGCAGTCTGGCGTGGAGCTCGAACGCGAACATGTACGTGACTTCGTGAAGCGCTGATCCGCGGCTGGTCTCGACCCGTGCGCCATTCATCTGCATCTCTGTCAGCACCTCCCTCGCTCCATTGCGTCGTGTCCGAAGCGTGAGATGTGCGAATTCGTTCATCGCCCTGACAAACGGACTCAGTCTTTTCCAGCCTGCTGCCTCCAGCCAGCGCGAAGGCGATGAGCGCCGGCCTTCGAGTACCTCCGCCTTGTCGGGGCGACGACGGTGGACGCGAAGGCGGGCCGTCTGCTCGAGAAGGACTCGAAGACAACCCACCGAGTAGTCCGAGTCTTCGAGCCACAAGTGCGTCGCCGCCCGCTGGGCCTCAGCGGCCACGATCAGCGCGTCGCGTTCAGGGCCGGATGCTTCTGCCGCGAGCAGGCGTGCCATCTCCGAGATCGACGCGAATCTGAAGAGTTTCGCGGCGAGATGGCCCGGATCGAAGGCGTCGCCTTCTCCCGCGCGTTCAACGTCGAAAGCGTGCCGGGCTCGCTCTACTGCTCGGCCCCTCCGTTCCAGGAATGCCTCGACGGTCAACACGAAACTCGTTCGGGAGTCGAGCCGATGATCCGGTTTCTCCACGGTGGCGCGGTAGTCGCGTGCGACGACGACCCAGCTCCGGGCGCGCAGGCTCATGCATTCGAAGAAATCGAGATCACGCATCGCAGCGCCGACGATCGGCGGCTCCTCGAAACGGGGGAGCCCGGGGTCGATCGTCTGCAACGCGTTCCCGAATTGTCCCAGTCCGGCGTCCTGGGCTAGCAACGTGAGCCCACCCCGGATTTGACGCAGAACGAGTTCCAGGACCGAGACCACGCCGCGCTGCAGCCCTAGATTGTCAGCAGGATCCATAGCGATAGCGGTGGAACCCGCCGTGCCGAAAGCGTCCTGCCCGGCCCGGCCGTGCAACAGCTCTGACAGCCAGTTCCACCACTCGCCGACGTTGTCGGCGACACCCGACTCGGCGTAGACATTCCAAGTCCTGGACATGAACGCCGACTCCTCTTCGTCGTCGTCGCGCTCAATCCCGTGATGGTGCGCCACGTTCAGTGTCCAGCGCTCCAGCAGGGTGCGGGCAACCAGCGCGGCCCCGACGGTGTTCCCGGCCCGCGACAGCCAAAGACCCGTGACACAGTCATCGACGGCGGCGAAGAGCTGCTCGGACCAGGTGCCTGGAACTCGGTCGTAGCTCCAGTGGCCACCCAATCGCCGTCTCAGGTGGTCTGTGACCGGTATCAGGGACAGCACCTGCCACCCCGGCCACGGCAACATCGTCTTCTTGGAGCGGATGTAAGAATCACGGTGTTCGGAAAATGTCATGAGGGCCGGACCGAGAAGCGACGGACGATCAGCGACTGCGGCGTCTACGTCTGCGAGCGTCTGCGGGATCTTCTCCGCGGCAGCGGCCAAGCGTCGAACCCGGGTCGCTGCGGACGGTTTGTGGTCACTGCTCCGTCGGGCGTTTCTTCGGGTCGGGCGACGTTTAGGCATCCGCGATTCATCTCGGTACGGTTCGGTCCGGGCGACACTGTAGACGCCTCGGTCTCGGACGAGTCGATACACGTTCTGGCCGGAAGGGGCATCGCGTGAGGGTGCGGAGCCGGCCGGTCGACGCCGGCCCCGCGGGTTCAGCTAGCGCTTGCGCTGGGACAGCGCGCTAGCAGCGATGCTCTTCGTGTTTGCGGAGGAACGTCCGTCAGAAAGCGCCTTCGACGCCTTCTGTGCGACGGCCTTGCTCGTTACACGGTTTGAACTCTTAGCCATGCGGCATACTCCTTCCCCGCCCGCGTTGGGTAACGTAGGAGACTTCACCCTCGTAAAGTGAAAGTCTCGTGCCCTCTTCATCGACCGTGAAGAGGGCACACCCTTATAGGAGACGATGCGGCCCGCGGGCGCGGACAACACCGCACTGGGCTTTTTGCCCGGTGTTTGCGACGCGTAGACGGAGATCATGAATCTCCCTTCGCGAAATAGAAGCCGACTATCGCAGCGCACAGCGTCTGGATGCCGGAGAAGGCGGCGACAAGTCGTACGAGACCGTCGACGTCGATGAAGCCGGCGGAGAAAGCGACGGCAGCCACCAGGTACAGCCCGATGAGCGTCCAGAAGATCGGCATCGCGATCCATCTGCGCGTCGTAGCGTTGTGGGCGGTCAGCGGGGAAACTTTCGACGGCCAAAGCCCCGTGCTGGGCTTGAGGTCCTCGGAAATCTCCTCGGCGTCGCTGTGGCTGAGATGCTCACCTTCGCCGATCGTCACTGCTCCACCTCCATGACGCAGAACACGCCGCCGATACCGTCAGCGGAGGGAACCGCATCATCGCTGATGCAGTTGCTGTCCAGCACCGCGATCGCAACGCTCTGCTCGCTCCGATGAATCGAATCCGCACCGACCGCCTGGATTCTGAGGTTGAGGACGCCGATGTTGTTGCGTTCCATGTACTGGATCGTGGAACTGACATCGATGTCGGGAAATTCGGATTCAGATTCGGGTTCTGCGGCCATGCGGGATCAGCTCCATTGGTTGGGGAGCGCGGAGTTGCGCCTTACATCTTCATAGGGGATATTCTACACAGACCGCGTAGCATATCCACATCCGATACATAAAAAAGGTGTATTACAGTGGCGAAATAGGCGTACAGTAGAACACGTAACACCGGAAGCACCGACACGGGGCTGCACAAAGCCCCGGACACACCCCAGCAAGGGAACTGACCCACCCCCGAATACAGGAGCTGTGAAGTCCTAGAGACTCGAGCTGCACGGAGAACGAACGCCAAGAAGTACCGGTTCTCCAGCACCTGTAATTCCCGTCACGGAGGAAATGACAATGGCGAACACGAAAACGCCCTCTCGCGACACCAGTGTGGATACTGGCATCGTCAGACTCAACGTAAATCTCAATGCGGAAACCGCCGCAGCTCTTCGTAAGATCGCGGACGAACGCGACATCTCATTCACCGAAGCGGTACGACGCGCAATCTCTGTCTACGACTTCATCGACAGCGAGACCAGGAACGGACGAAGAGTCCAAACGACTGACTCAGATCGATCCAATGTGCGCGAACTAATCTGGATGTAGATCGAAGATTCCCGGTCTGCACCCGGAGTGAAAGGAGGCCGCGTTCGCACGGCCTCCTTTTCTTCGATCGCGCGCGTTGGACGCTAAGCTGCGGCCCATGCCACCAGAACCATCGCCGCCGTCGCGCTGGACGGAAATCGCGGACAAGCTCGATGCAATGAGCGCCGCCCCGACGAGTGAACAAATCCAGGTCTCCAACAGGCTTGGAATCACTCTTCGCGGGGATCTTCCCGCCCCTGTAGCTGCGGTTGTGATTCGCGACCGACTTAGTTCGGCTATTTTTCAAGGCACCGGAAGGGCCGCCGACATACCCGAGGCATTGACGGAGCTTGAGGAAGAGCTCGGTATTGAAGCCTCAGCGCAACTGGTCACCAATACTCGCGACGAGGTGAGCGCGTGGTTCGCAGCCCGCTACATGCAGATGACAGCGCGGGGGCTGCGCGCACTCATGCCCGAGCCCGGCGATGTGGTAGCCGGTCATATCGGCGCAGTCGAGAGACGCGTGATTTCCTCTATCAGCGACGACGGTCATATCAACTTCAAGGGCCGGCCAGCCGCCAGGTCTTGGCCAAATCACCTGGTTTCGATCGCTCGAGTTGGAACTGCGGACCACGCGACCGCCGTCCAGCAGGTTGACGCGACACTTCGGAATTCAGCGAACTATGCCCGGGCGAGCTTTGGAAACTTCTCGCCGCTCGACTCCCATGCTCTTGAAAATGACGTCCCGGCTTCGGAATCGATTCGCGCGCTCGAAGAGCTATTGGAGTCGGGTGAACGCCTTGAGCAACCGTTCCAGAATTTGCTGACGCGCAATCCCGCCCTGCTTGCCTCCCTTGTCATCGGCAGTTGGAAAACGTACGTCATTCCTCAACCTCGTTTAGGCGCCGAACACGTACCCGACTTTCTAGTGCTCGGGTTCAACAGCCTCGGCCCGCATTGGGTGACGGTCGAAATAGAGGCAGCCCGCCACCCGATTCTCACTCAACGTGGCCGCCTGTCGGGGGCGACTACCCACGCGATCCAACAGGTTCAAGACTGGCGCGAATGGCTCACCCAAAACGTCGCATACGCCCAGACAGAACATCACCTTCACGGACTTACCAACCGAGCACCGGGCTTGGTCATAATCGGTCGTGATACTCCGTCGTCCAGTCGAGAGCCGGCCCGTTCGCAATCTCAAGAAGGCGCCGGCATCGCGGTCCGCTCTTGGGACTGGCTGCTGCGAATCGCACAGGCTAGGGCTCGGGACCCGCTGTCCGCTTCGGAATTCGCGGTCGGCAATCTCGCTGATCCATTCAACCCGGGTGCACATGATGCGCCCACCGACAGGAGCGCAATCGGCGGAGCTGCCGACGATGAACTCGAAGAACTGGACATCGACGATCTGTTCGGTAGCTGACCAATCATTGTCGTCCCGCCGTATATCGCCCGTACCACGTCAGACGTAGGGCGATACAGCCGCGCCAGTATCGCAAGAGCGCGATGCTCGTCGCGCGCGATCGCAAATCGCAGGCGCTCATCGCTTTCTCTTCTCTTCGGTTGCGCGTGGAATCTGGTAGCGGCGGCCTGAGGGCCGATGCCTTCCCCGCTGAATCGAGCTGATCGCCGAGCGCGCCCCACGGTCTAATAGAGCTGCGCAATCTCATGGGAGCACTCCGCCGGCACCTCGGAGAAAGAACGATAGCCCGCGTCCTCGATCCGGTCGGCTCCCGTGACCACGGCTCGACAGCCCTGGTGGCGACTCGCCCTGCCTTCGAGCCGGTTGGTCTGGCGCGGTGGGACGACAACAGCTCTAATCGGGAGGATTTTCTTCGGCGTGCATTGGTGCGGCATTGACGACGTCACGACCACTTGTCGCACGGCCTGCGACTCGGTCGGTCCAAGAGATGCGGTGCCAGTAGCGCCAGTTGATCTGTCGGCTGTTGAGATACTTATTGCTGTTCAACAGACGCCTGTACGTGTAGCCGGTCATATCTGTGAAGTCCACATACAGCTTCAGATCGCGCGGATCTTGATCGGGAAACATCAGCTGGATCGTATTTGTAGCCTTGGGCTCGATCACCACGGCGATCTTGTTCGGTTCTCGTTCCTTAAGCGTTCCGAGGGCTCTTACGCCGGGTCTGGCGTAAGCCATGATGTACGGCCTGATGATCGGCCTGTCCCCAGAGTTATAAGAATGAACATCAACTAACCACTTCGGTTCGGGCCCGACTACGTGGATGTAGTCAGCCCAGACGACGAAAGCGTCTGCGTGGACCAATGCACTCCTCGCCTTGTCGCGACGAATGATCAGGACCGCCAGTAAGACTGAAACTGAAGTGAGAACGCTGCTGAACCAGGCGGAAGCGTTGCCCCAGTCAATGGTCGGCCACCACTCGCCCCAGCCGTGCCAAAGCCCAATCCAGAGCTCAAAAAGGTTCATGAGGCAAATTTAGTGGTGCTCGCTTCGGGGCGCCGAACAGCGGCTGCGAGACGCGATGAGCGGGAGCGGAACGACCCGGTTGGTCGCGACGGAGAGTCGTTTGACGATGACTCTCCGAAGGCGCATCCGAGTCCTAGGCGTCCCGGGGAGACGACGCTGTCGCCGCCTTGGCGCGTAGGAAGACGATGACTAGCGCGCCCGCGGTCGGAGCGGAGACGAGTGCTGTCGACAGGTGCGAGAACCGAGTCCTAGCCGGCAGCGGCGTTCGTCTGCGCAGGGACCTCTATCCGCGAGCAAGGCGGCCGATCAGAGCATGGCGATAAATGACAGCTCGTCGAGCACTTCGATTTTGGAGCCCGCCCCGCGGAGCTTTGCCGCTTTCGCGAACTTCCCGGTCACTGCCGTTCGCTGGTCGATCGTGTAGCCGTTCTCTGTGCCGATGACCAGAAAGTCGGTGTTCTTCGTGACGTTGACTTCCGGTTCCCCTCCGGCGGAGAGGACCTTTGCCGCGGCCTCGGCGCGGGTGAGCGAAGCGAGTTTGCCAGTGAAGGCGACGCGTTTCTCGAAGAGGGCGCCATCAGGGTCGGCAGCTGCTGAACCATGCGTGCGCCGGATCAGCTCGATCGTTGAGGCGGAGAACCCGACGGATGATGAACCGCCGGTATGGCGAGACCCCGACCAGGATGTGGAGTCGAAATATCCCGAAGAGACCTCGTAGAGGTCGGAGAGGTGCTCCATCGTCGCCACCCTGCCATCCGCGAGCAGCCCCAGCGCGACTTCCGCCGCACACAGAGCGTCCGTGTCAGCACGATGATCGCCCCTGTGGCTCACGCTTAGTGCCTCAGCGACGAATGGCAACGAGTACGACACGAGGTCCAGAGCTCGTCGGGCGATCACCAGCGTGCAGAAGTACCTCATCGAGGGCACCTCGATCGCGTAGATGCCGAATAGTGCGCGAAGGACGCCGGTGTCGAACGACGCGTTGTGAGCTACCAGTGGAAGCGCACCGATGAATTCAGACACCTCCGGCCAAATTGCAGCGAAATCGGGTGCGCCCGCAACATCGGACTCGCTAATTCCGTGAACGGAGACGTTCATCGGGCTGAAGCCCGAGAATTGAGGATGCGGCTTGAGCAGGGTGGAAAATCTCGCTTCGACTTTGCCGTCGACAACTCGCACCAGTCCGATTTCGCAGGCGGAGCCTCGCGCGCTGTTCGCAGTCTCGAAATCGATCGCCACGAATGATGCAGTCATGCTTCCCCCCGATTGTGAGCCGAACTACGTCTACTCGGACGCCGGGGGCGCATCGACGAATCCAGCGCCGGCCGCTTGCGAAGGGACGTCCGCCGAGGGGGCCCCAAGCTCTTTGCGGATGATTCGCCATGCCGATGGCCAGAGATAGATCATGGCGGCGACTGTGACGCAGACGACCAAAGTCGCCCCTGCCGGAACGAACGCCATATCGTCTTCGACACCGGCTACAAAGCCATACCTCCAGTCGCCCTCAGCCAACGCGGCTATGTCTTCTCCTTCGCCCACGGGCGGAAGCCCGGAGGTGATGTTCTCTGCCAGACGCGTGAAAACGGATTGCGGGGTAACCAACTGCAGGGAGCCCACCATCAACGCCGCCAACGCCAAAGGCGAGGCGGCAAATGCGACGGCGGGTCGGCTGGACGCTTCACATGCGCGTTTGATCGCCAAGAAGAGAGACAGATAGAAGCCGACGATGGTGCCGGTGACAGACAAGTCGACGAACGACTCGATGGTGCCGGTGATTCCCGCCGCTTTATCGGCCCCGGGGAGGAAGGTCGACAGAAAGCCCAAACAACCGATGAGGAGCCCGACGATCAAGCCGCGGCCAGCCAGATCACCCGCGTCGCGGAGTGCAGCGGCGACTTGCGGTCGCTCGGCGAGCCAGCTCAGAATAAACCACCCGACAATGAACGCCGGCAAGCTCGCGAGCAGAATACTTCCGCCTGCGAGTCCGAAGTAGCCCACCAACACGTCGCTGTATGGCATGGTCGGGTTGGCGAAAGCCCGCAAGATAGCCACCATGGCCAAAAGCGAGATGAACGCCAGGGCAGGACCGAGACCGCGCCTGAATACGGCGGGCCGCACTGGCTCGAGAATCGGCTCCCTCTGAGGCGCAACAAGCGCCTCGACGACAGTCTTTCCGCTTCTCAGCCCGAGCATCAAGTCGCGCAGCGAGTTCTTCAGGTGCGGGCCGAAGCGAAAGCCCGGCTCCGAAGCGCCTGCTGGAAGCCAGCGGGCGAACAACCATGCTCCGCCAGCCACGACGAGCGTCGCTATCACCAGCAGGCTGAAGATCGACGTGATCGTCGCAGTGTCTACTGGGAAAACCCGTACGAACCCGAACACAACCGCTTCGAGAATGACCAGAACAAATGCCGTTCCCGCGATTGCCGACGCACGGGTGCGTAACGAGCTAGCAGCCAGTACACCGCGGATGCTGAAAAATAGCCAAAGACAAAGACCCACCGTGGCGAGCGCCAGGATCACGATGCCTAACGCCGTGGTGGAGTTCTCGGATTCGGGCGCAGCAATCATCATGTTGTTGAGCATATATTCGATCTGGTCGGCGCCGGACCACAGTCCCGAGAAGTGGGTGGTGCCGCGCATAGACAGGGCATGACGAGAAAACAAACAATAGCGGCACTCAAGTCGATCCCTCCGCTCCTAAGCGTTGGCCTCTGCGCAGCGGCGGTGGGGCTGGCAGCACTGGCGGCGCTGGCATGCGGGGCCGTCGCCGAGATCGCTACCTTCATCTTCGGCGACCGGGCGGTCCCTGACGACGGCGGGATCGGCATCACCACCGTCGTTGCATTCCTTGCTATCGGGGCACTGTTCGTGTTCGAGGCGATAGCTGCTTGGCTGATTGCACGAGCACCTCGTATCCAACCCGAAAAAATGGGCGCGAAGGCTCCAAGCGCATCGGATGCGACAGCCGCAACGGCGTTCGCGATCATCGTTGCCGGGTTCGCGGCGATCCTTTTCGCGTCCATCACCGGATTGATCGTCCAGCCCGGCATCTCATCGACCGAAGGGTTGCTGATCGCGGTCACGACCGTACTCGCCGGCATCCCGTTCTTCTTCGTCGTACTGCCCGTCGCCATCCCGGAACCGCATGTCGTGGCCGGCGCACTACTCGTCGAATCGACGGATTTACCGACGACGGCTGAGCGCCGGTAACAGCGGGGTACGGCCGGACGTAGGGGCGTATTCACGCCGCGTCTGCGACTGTCACGCGCGTGAGCGGGCCCCAGCGGGCCCGCGGTTTCGGTGAGATAGAACGTCGGGCTCGAGCCGAATTCCGGCTCGGCTTCAGGATCTTCATCGACCTGGTCATCTAGGTCGCGACCACGGCTTATAACGCAATATGTCGCACTAGATGTCACAATGTATCACCGAGCTTCGGCTTAGCGAGCAGTTTGTCGCACGGAAGGGGAGCCCGACGGCTGAACCACCAGCCGAGCATTGTGACGACTGCGTGTCACCGCATCGGGTACAAGCCCGAAGTCATCTCACCGGAGCCGTAAGCCGGAGCCGCAGTCGTTCAGCACCGCGCCCTCCACAGCATGGCAGGCTATTGCGGAACTGCGGTCAGAGCCCGAGGACCTTACCGACGGTGAACAGGTGGTGGGCAATCTGCTGCCGCTTGTTCCCCTCCGCGTTCGTGTACACACCCGTACTCTGCTGGTCCAAATATTTCTGCAGCGCCGGCGACAACCTGAACCTGGCCGGTGTCGCAGCGCGCTGCGTCTCGATGTCAGCGATGGCTTCGTAGAATTTCGTCGGCATCGGGTCCGTCTGCGCGCGGGTAGCGGAAACGAAGTGCTGGACACGGAGTTCTGTCGGCGCCTCGTAGGTCAGATGGATCACCAGAGCCCCCATCAGGCCGCCGCCGATGTCTTTGTACGTCCCAGGTAAAACGGTGTAGTCGGAGAACCCGGCTTTCCCTCCCGTAACCCAGCTGAAGTGGTTGGTGCCCTGACCCGCGGTGCCCGAGTAGTCGCCGTTACGCGGCTGGGTTATGAAGTTGTCATCGATGTCGACGGTTTTTGCCGAGCCCAACGCTGCGGTATACGAGGCGGACGCGACAGCACGGTGGAGGAACACCACGTGAGTTGTTCCGGTAAGTGCCGTGGCAACGGCGGTCGGGGCGAGGTCGTTGGTGGTGAGCACCACGCCGATGGCGCGACCAGGGTTCGCGGTGACGAACAGTTTCAGATCATGAAGGGTCGTCGCAGCGGTTTGCAGGAACGTCGGGCGCACGAGCGCGGCGTCGGCCACGTACGGCGCCAGCACCGTGTACCAGTCGTCGCGGTCCTGCGATGAGACGGCGAACTCGTCCTGCGACGGATTGACAACGAGATAGATGCCCGCCGATACCTTCTTCAGGTCCTTGAGCGTTTTCACCAACGATCCGGTGCCCGTCTTCACCGGCTCGATCACCGGCCAGATTTTCTGCGGAGAACCGAGCGGACCCGACAGTCCGCGGATCGCAATGAGTTCGCCGCGTTTGCCGAAGAGGTAAGGAAAGTACATGTTCCTCAGCCTGCGCCGCAGATCAGGCGGCGTCGACCCCCACAAAGAGGGCAGCGGGGCTGTTCAGACGTTCCCGGATACGAGTCGCCCCTATCCGCGAATGCTCACCCGTGTAGGCGAGGGCCCGAAGACTCCTGGGGAACGGGCCGACCGTCGTTAGCTGAGCCGCGCTGGTACCTCGGCCCCGAAGCTGCGTCAACGTCTCCGCGTGCGCACGTTCGATGTCAAGTTCCCGGAACGCCGACCGCATCTGCTCCAAGGCCTGAATCATGTGCGTGACGGGAACAAGATCGTGGGTGCGACGCAGCACGGATTTGAGTTCGACGGTGCGCAGCATGGTGAACAGGTGATCGTGCTGGAGACGTTCCATATTCGACTCGGCTGCGCGGACCGTGGTGAGACTCCCGGTTGACCGCAGGCCGATGATGCCGACGTGGCTGGGAGCGCGCGCCGCTGCCGCCGCAGTCCGGGCCTCGGACGTCACGACATATACGCGTTCCGCACGCGAGCAGTAGTCGGCGAGTTGCGCATCGAGCCTGACGAACTGATCCAGGTCGGTCTTGATCTCATAGGCGGTGCTCGTGCCGTTGACCACGACGAGGTCGGCGACAGAGTTGCCCATCTGCTGCTCGACCAACGCTGTCGCCGTGGCGGGCGAGTGCCTGCCGTACACGATCTTCGACACCAAGGCGTTCTTGAATACGTACTCGCTGCGGTAACCATGGGCGAGAAGAGCGTGTGCGGTATCGAATGCCTCGCCGAGCGTGGCGCTCGGCCGGTCCCGGACCAGCCCGGCGACCATGGACAGGCGCGGTGCGACGACGCCGAGTGAACTGCGACCTAGCGCACTCATCACCATGGGGGAGAAGGCCAAGGCGAGCTCGGCGCCCGTCACCCCATTGCCGTATTCGTCCACGTGCAGGATCCTAGCCGCTGTCATCGAGATGCCTGCGCATCCGCACCCCAGCTTGACTGCGAGGCCTCGATTGGAGCCCACGGACTCGACGTGATCGTGATCTGAGGTGCGGCGGAGAGCGTCATGCCAGCTATGTGCGCGGCACACCCGGCTTTCGTGCGGACGATTGCTGCTGCAGGTCGCCAACCCGCTTCGGTGCATCGGCGGCTACTTCGACAGCTGGTGGGCCGATGCGGGTAACACGGGGGAGGAAGGCGACGGCGCCAGCATCTGGCGCGTCACCGCCATGACGGCGCCATCATCCGGCACGTCATCGCCATGGCATCGCTGTCGGTCGAAGGCGCCACCGCGGTCACCCCGGCGACCGGCGTGAAGCAGCCAGGGAAGTACACCGAAGGCGAAGTCATCGCCATCTACTGGTAGTCATGAGTGCGAGGCGTCGAGAATGAGGGTTAAGCGTTATTAATGGCCCAATAGGGCCAGCGGTACAACCGCAACCCCGTCCTGGCGGCGGTAGGCATCGGAGCCCGAAGTAATCAGAACCATGTCCTTCAGCTTGGAGCCCAGCTGCTCTTTCATCCACAACAGGTGCTTCACTGCGTCCTTGTCAGGTGCCTTCGCGAGCTTTACCTCGAAGGCGACGATGTCGTCGTCGCCTCGATGGACAATGAAGTCGATTTCATGTGTCCCTGGGGTGTTCCGATAGTGGCTGAGCTGTGCGTCATTCGCAGCGGCGTAGGTCTGCAAGGAGAGCGCCACAAGCGCTTCGAATAGCGCCCCTAGGATCGTCCCGTCCTGGGGTTCAAAATCCGCGGGGCTTTGTGCTCGCAGCAGTCGTTCCTCGTCGAGGTTCAACAGACGAGCAGAAAGTGCCGGATCGGCGAGGAAATGCTTGGGGGCGAGGGCCTGCTTGGTGAAGTTGTTGTGTCCGGTAGTCCACGCGGGAACCTGATCGAGTAGCCATAGGTGAGAAAGGGCTTCCCGGTACGTGACGATGGTGTCTCGGGACGGGGTTGCGCCATCGGCGTAGGCGGTTCGTCCTATGAGGGCGTAGCTGGCTGTCGATGATGACGCCGCTGCGTATGCAGCCAGCCAGCGTCGCACCTGCTGTGGGAGGCGGACGGTCTTGCCCATTTCCGGGATGTCCCGCTGGATGGCTCTTTCAATGTAGCCGTCGAGCTGGATGCGGCGTGCTCGCCCATTGAGCGGACGAATGGCCGGGAATCCCGAAGCAACGATCTCGCGGATGTAGTCAGCGAGTCCGACCTTGGTGCGCCCGTCGATTTGCGCGTTGCCGGAGATGAGATCGGAGAGACGCACCGTCGGCGTCTCGATACCTCTCTCCGCTACCGCCAAGGGGCGCATCCTGAGTTGCACTATCCTTCCGGCTCCAGAGTGAACCGGCGCGTTCATCGGAATCGCACTGCCGGTGAGGATAAAACGTCCGCCCGTCGGATCCTCGTCGACCAAGCGCCGAACCTGATCCCAGATTTGTGGTATTCGTTGCCACTCGTCGAGCAGGAGTGGCCGATTGTAGGTGGCGATCCTCTCCGGGCCGGCGAGCAGGAGTTGCGCGGTTGCGGGGTCGTCGAGATGCAACACTTCGGAAGCTCGTTGCTTGGCGGTGGCAGTTTTGCCGATCGCCTTCGGCCCGTCGATACTTATCGCAGGCAGATCGGGCAGTAGATCGTCGATGACATCGTCGATTATGCGGCGCGTGTAGGCCATCAGGATCCTGTCTCTTCAAGCTCGCGTCTGAGGTGAAGCTCGCGCAATTCGATGTCAGCGACTTTCGCACGGACCCTCGGATGCCGGGTTATGTGTTTACGTCGTACCGTTTTACCGGTTTCTATCCTACGGTTTTGCTAGCTTTTGTCCTACGGTTTTATTGGTTTGTATCCTACGGTTTTGCTAGCTTCTATCCTACAATTTTACTGATTTCTATCGGGCTGTTTCACTTTTCCCGACGGAAGTAGCCGAGCTGGCACGCCTCTTCCCGAACAGGTCCACGTCGAATCGATGACGGCGCCATGCCGGCAGTCGACGTCGGCCGCGACGGAAGGGAAAGACGGCGGGTTTCTTGCGCAGACCTCGCGGCCTATATGAAGGCCCTCCGAGGCTCTTCCGAGTACGGGGAGCCCGCGCCGCATAATAGAGACCCTCACCATCAGACCGAGCCATGGCACGCCCAAGTTCGATCGACATCACACCAAAGGAGCAACATGGAGAGTGCAGACCAAGAGCTCGGGGCCGCGCACGTCCAGGTCGACGAGTGGGTCGGCACGGCCGCAGCAGAAAACGACATGACGGTGTACTCAAAGAGCGTGTACGACGTGGTTGGGCTTAGTCGAGCCGACTGGTCGATCCTGGCGATCGAATTCGGCGATGGAACCGCCTCGACATCCTCTTCAGTTGACGTGTACGCCATCGACCGAAACAAGCACGACCTGCTGGGCCTCAGCCATGAGAAGTTGATCGCACTCGCCGACGATCGCGGCTCCCTACCGGTGACGCATTTCAAGGTTCACGGCGTCAGGGCAGAGACGATTATCAAGGAGTCGTTTAAGCGCTATCGAGTCCAACTTCGGGCGCGGTCGATCGCTAACCTGACGCTCAATGTGGAGCAACGCGACGATCTCAAGCTGAACGACTAGCTCCCTGCGTCGCGCATGATCACCCTGCCCTTCGACGGCCACATAGGGCGCAGTCGACCGCGGTGCGACCTGTTGACATCGCCTTCGTTGCGAGTCGAAGAGCGTGGCGCGCAAGTTCGTCTCGACTTGACGCCTCGACGGAAGTGCATCGCCGTCGACGGCTCCTGACGGATCCGCGCCCAGAGCCGACGCGATAAGAGCCCGATCGGGACCAGTAGGGCAAGCGTGTCGTCGCGCCTAGGGTATCCGCCGCAGATGTCGGCTTAGTCTGGACGAGGCCTCGGAACGGCAACACGACTGTCGTCCCTCAATCCCGTCAAGAGAGCACCGCAGACAATGAGTAACGCCCCCGATCCAACGAACCGCGCCGTAGTCGAAGCGCTTCACGGCGCCCGCAACGCCCTCCTCGGATCGGACGGTGTCGACGAAAAGTTCGGGTGGGAGGCGCCCGAGGAGGACAAAGGCTTCCTCGAAGCGACCGACTCGCTGCTCGAAGAGCTCGCAGTTCAATTCGCTGCCCGAGGCATGACGAATGCGTTCGAAATCAGTTCGCTGCGCGACTCTATTAAGACGTACGTGAAGCGCAACCTCGAGCCTTCGATCATGTCGCCTACCAGCGCGTGCACTGATGGATGCCAGCACGACGGCTCGTATCACACCGTCTACGGCTGCCAGGCGGAAGTCGGATCGTATGGTTCCACGGACCCGTGCAAGTGCGCGCGATCGACAGGGTTGGCCCAGTATCAGGCTCGTCCCTATGTGACTTCTCTGCTCGCCGGCCAGCCCGGCGAGCACGACAACCGCCCGGAAGACTTCAGCTAGGGGCCTAGTAGAGCTCCGCGATGTCGTCGAAGGAGTCGGCCGGCACGTCCCCGAACGTCGAGTAACCGGCGGTCTCGAGCCGGTCCGCGAGTGTGAGAAGCCAGGCGCGCCGACGGGCGGGGATTCCGGGCGCGGCGTGCGACAGGTGCCTGAGGGTCGAAGGCGCGAAGCGTCCCCACTTGTTCATGTAGAGGGCGCGGCGCTCGTCGCTGGCGCGCGGAGGCAAGGTGCTGGTGCTGGTGCTGGTGCTGG
>NZ_JBKKAD010000062.1:0-22701 GCF_046714715.1 Conyzicola sp.
AACCCCCCGGCGGCCCCCCCCCCCCCAAACCGGCCCACGGCCCCCCCCCCCCCCCCCCCGGGGGGGGGGGCGGCGCCTGAGCGCACCGGTTATGCCTTGCGGCGGCGCAGCACCACGACGACCACGACGGCTGCCGCGATGACCAGCAGCGCGGCGATCAGCCAGACGACCCAGCCGTAGTCGATCGGGTTCTCGTCGGAGACCGTGTCGACGTCGGCTGTGGTGGCGGCCGGCGCAGCCTCCTCGACGGGCACGGCGCAGTCGGCCGCGGTCGTGAAGGCGATCGTCACGGGGTCGAGGGCCTCGCCGGCCGGGTAGGTGCCGAACGCCGCGGCGCCCGCATCGGTGAGGATGGCGGGAGCGGCAGTGATGGTCACGGCGCCTCCGTCGTTCTCGAGCACGCCCGTGAGGTCGAGCTCGGCGAACTCCACGGCCTTGTTGTCGACCACGGCGCCGTCTTGCGTGGTGCCCGAGACATCGAGCAGCAGCAGAGCGGATGACTCGTCGACAAACCTGATCTGTGGGTTGGCGACCGTGGTGTTCAGAACCCCGGAATGTCCGGTGAAGGCGATCGAACCTGCGAAGGCCAGCAGCCCCTCGCCCGACTCGGCGTCGTAACCGCCGGTGCCCGCGCTGAACCCGAAGTCGGGAACCGCGTAGGTGGCGCCGTCGGCCACGGTCCACTCGCCGTTGGCGATCGAGCCGCTGATGTAGGCGCGGAACGACTCCTTGAAGCCCCACGTGAGAGTGGCGTCGTCCACGACGCAGCCGGCGACCGTCGCGGCGAGTTCCGCGGCCGCGATCGTCAACTCGACGCCGCGGTCGACCGATCCTTGCAGCGTGAGCGTGTGCACTCCGCTCAGCCCGGCTGGGAGGCGACCCGTCCAGGTCACGACACCCCTCGCATCCGCTGTCGCGCTCGTGTCGAGCACCGCCGGCGTCGAGTAGATGACGACCAGGATGCCGGTCTCGTTCGGGCGGAATCCGCCGGCGGTGATGGTGACCTCGTCGCCGGCCGTGAGCGTCGTGCCCTGCGCGACCTCGATGCCCGTCGTCGCCGGCGGGGTCGGGGCCGCCGTGTTCGGCGCCTTGAACGAGGCGACGGTGGCGCCGACCGTGTTACTGACGACGTTGGGCGCGCCGATCACGAAGCTCACCGCGTCGAGTGGGGTGCCCGTCGAGTAGAACCCGGATCCGTTGAGGGAGAACACCGCGGCACCCTGCGACGTGAGCGAGGCGGGCACGCCCGAGTAGCTGACGGCGTTGCCGGGCGTCGAGCGCGATCCGGCCGCGAGGTCGAGCGTCGCGAACGGGGTGGAGGCGCCGCCGTTGACGCTCACGAGCAGCGTGCCCGAGGCGGCGCTGTCGACGCGCACGACCGGGTTGCCGAGGGTGATGTCGAGCAGGCCGGCGTGGCCGGTGAAGCGCACCGAGCCGCTGTAGTTCGACGAGCCGACACCGCTCGCACGGTCGAAGGTGCCGCCGGCGGCCTGACCGAAGGTATAGGAGCTTCCGGATGACGCGACGCCGGACGTGGTCACAGCTCCCTTGGCGATCGAGCCGGTCACGTAGTCGCGGAACGACTGCTTCACTCCCCAGGTGAGCGAGCCCGCCGCGAGGCTGGCGGGGGTGGCTACGGGAGCGAGAGCGGGCGGCACGACGATGGGCGGAACGGGATTCTCCGGCTCGGTCGGCGCGTTGGGGTCGGCCGGCACCGTCGTGTCGATGGTGAAGCTCACCGGGTCGAGCGACGTGCCCGCGCTGTAGAAGCCGCCGAACGCGGTCGCGCCGGCCGCGGTGACCGTCGCGGGTGCACCGGCGAAGCTCGTCGACGTGGCGGTCGAGCTCGTGGTGGCCGAGCCGAGGTCGAGGTTCGCGATGACCACCGGGTCTCCCCCGTCGACACTCACCGAGAGGGTGCCCGCCGTCGCACTCGCGACGCGGATGCTCGGGTTGCTGAAGTCGATGTCGAGCACGCCGGCATGACCGGTGAAGTGCACCGAGCCCGTGTAGAGCACGCTGCCGATACCGGTGGACGCGTCGTAGCTGCCGCCGCTTGCGGAGGGGAAGCTGTAGACGCCGCCGATGTCGGTGACGCCGTTCGTGGTGATCGTTCCGTTCGCGATCGGGCTGACGATGTAGTCGCGGAACGACTTCTTCACACCCCAGTCGAGGCTGGCGGTCGACGGCGCCGGCGCGGTGGCGGTCACCGAGACGGTGACCGCCGAACCCGCGAAGGCCAGCGGGTCGGTCGGCGCAAAGGTCGCGGTGTAGCTGGTCGTACCCGCAGCGAGCGGCGGGGTGACCTGGGTGGCGGTGCCGTCGGCGGTGACCGGCACGACGCCGACCGTCGCGCCACCCGAGGTGAAGGTGACGGTTCCGGCAGCGACCGGCGCGACCTTCGCTGTCAAGGCGGTGGCCGCGCCCGCCGTCACGGTCGACGGGGCCGCGGTGAGGCTGAGCGATGTCGCGGCCGGTGCGGTCGCGAAGGTGATCGGCACGGCGAGTTCGTTCGCCGACTGCACGACACCGCCTGCGCCGATGGTGAACACGGCGAGGGTCGCGCCGGCGCGGGTCTTCGCGTCGAGGGTGGCCTTGGTGATGGTGACGGTCCAGCTGAAGTCAGCCGTGCCGTCGCCGTTGTCGGTCCACGCGAGGTACGGAGCCGTCGGCGCCGATTCCTTGACCCACGCGGAGTACGCGTTCGAGCGGTTGGCCGACACCGCGCCAGCCGAGGGCCGCCAGGTCGAGTCGATCCAGCCGACCTGCGCGTAGAACCCGGCCTTGCCTGCGCCGTAGAGGTTCGCTGCAGTGGCCTGGTAGTTCGTTCCGGTTACAGTGACGGATTCACCGGCCGGGTTGATGCCAGTGGTCTTTGAGACGGACAGGCTGGGCGAGCCCTGGAACGTGATCGGCACGGCCGCCTCGTTGGCCGCTTGGGTGACGCCGCCGGCGCCCACGGTGAAGACCGCGAGGGTCGCACCGGCCCGGGACTTCGCGTCGAGGGTGGCCTTGTCGATGGTCACGGTCCAGCTGAAGTTCGCCGTTCCGTCGCCGTTGTCGGTCCACGCCAGATACGGAACGGACGGCGCCGATTCCTTCACCCAGGCGGAATAGGCGTTTGACCGCGCAGACGACGCGGCTCCGGCCGAGGGACGCCAGCTCGAGTCGAGCCAGCCGATCTGGGCGTAGAAACCGGCGTTGCCAGCCCCGTACTTGTTGGCGGCTGTGGCCTCGTAGTTGCTTCCGGTGACGGTGACGGTCTCGCCGGCCGGGTTCAGTCCGTTCGTCTTCGAGACGGACAGGGTGGGCGTCGTAACGACCGGCGTCGCGTTCACGGTGACGGTCGAGGCGGCCGACGTCGACGCGGTGAAGGCGGCCAGGTCGGTGGGGGTGAAGACGGCGGTGATCGGGTGCGCGCCCGCGGCCGCGAAGGTGACCGAGGTTGAAGCGGTTCCGGATGCGACGGGTGCGGTCGCGAGGGATGTCGCGCCGTCGAAGAACTCGACGGATCCGGCGGCGCCCGCGGGGGTCACCCGAGCGGAAAGCGGCACCGCGCTGTTGAGGGTGGCCGTGGCGGGGGCCATGACCGTGGTCGTGGTGGCGACGGCCGGCGCAACGGGCGCAGCCACGGCGAGCTGGATCGTGACCGGGTCTAGCGCCGAGCCTGCGACTCGCTTGCCGGCGGCGCTGTCGGTTGCGCTGACGAAGGTCGCGAGCACAGAGGTGCCCGCTTCGGTGATCGTCGCGGGAACGGCGGTGAACGTGATGAGCGTTCCCTCCGCATTGACCGTCGGCGTCACCGCCGAAAAGTCGAGGTTCGCGACCGTGCGCACGGCCTGCATCGCCGTCGGCAGCTCGGGGTTCGTCTTGTGCGAATCGCCCGCGGTGACGCCCGACAAGGTCCCGGTGGAACCGTTGATCGTCACGACCGGGTTGGAGAGGTAGAAGTAGTTGCCCGCGACCACACCAGGCGTCTGGGGGAATCCGGCCATGTAGCCGATGCGCGCGTTGCCCGTGAAGGCGAGCGTGCCGCTCTTCCTCGCCGGGTCGTACGTCGACGTCGTAGCGGCGGGGAAGCTGAAGGTGTCAGCCGCGGTCTGCGTTGCGCCGCCGGCGACACCGCGGGTCGCGAACACGGCGCGGTAGTCGGCTGCGATCCCCCAGTCCAGGCTCCCGCCGGTGATGGTGGCGGGCGCCGCCGATGCGGGGGTCGTGGCGATGAGGCTGCCGCCTGAGATGAGTGCCACGGCGATGAAGCCGGCCACCCATCTGCTGAGGCGTGAGGTGACTGTGTTCACGGTGGCGTGTGCTCCAAGGGGTCGCACCGGGCACCACAACGCAGCACGAGGCCGTGCGGGCGAGAGGAGACCGGAGCCGGGAAGGACGAACAAGTTAGCTAAGGCTAGGCTTACTTGATGACCCTATTGCGTCCGCGTTCCGCTTGTCAAAATTTTGTTAGGGCAGCCTAATAACCCGTCAGCTGACGCCCGCCCGGTACATCGAGATGTGGGCGATCCCGGCCTCGTCGTAGGGTTCACCGAAGGCCTCGAAGCCGGCTTTTGCGTAGAGCGGAGCGACATACTGCTGAGCATGCAGCAGCAGGGCCTCGCCGCCATAGAGGCTTACGACCCGGTTCAGCAGAAGCTGCGCGAGTCCCTCGCCGCGCCGATCGGGCCGCACGACGACGCGGCCTACCACGCGGTGGGCGTCGAGGTGTTCCGGCGATTCGTCGAAAAGCACACGCAGGTACGCGGCTGTACCGATCGCATCCGCAATATAGACGTGCACCGCGGTCTGGTCGCGATTGTCGAGTTCCTCCTCGTCGACCTTCTGCTCGACGAGGAAGACGTCGGTGCGCAGCTTGAGCAACGAATAGAGGTCTGAGGTTGTGAGTTCGCCCCACTGCTTAACGACGATGGAACAATCTGACATGGGCCCGAGTTTAATAGAGAGGAAGACAACTCTTCCCCTCTTCAAAAGGAGAACAGACATGACCACCAAGATCGTCAAGACCGAGGAAGAGTGGCTCGCCGAGCTCGGACCCGTGCAGTACAAGATCCTTCGCGAGGCCGGAACCGAGCGCCCCTTCTCGGGCGCCCTGCTCGACGAGAAGCGCGACGGCGTCTACACCTGTGGAGCCTGCGGAGCGGAACTCTTCAAGAGCGGCGCCAAGTTCGAGTCGGGCAGCGGATGGCCCAGTTTTTATGAGTCCATCAACCCGGAGGCCGTCACCCTGGTCGTCGACAAGAGCCTCGGGATGACACGCACCGAGATCCGTTGCGCCACCTGCGACTCACACCTCGGCCACCTGTTCGACGACGCGTACCAGACCCCGACCGGCGACCGGTACTGCATGAACTCGCTGTCGCTCGGCTTCAAGGAAGAGTAAGTGACGGCACTCGACGCGGTACTGCGTCGGCAGTCACACTCGAAGGTGACCGCCGACGCCCCCAGTCGGCTGCAGCTGCTGCCTCTCGTCGAGGCAGCAGCGACGGTCGCAGACCACTCCGGGCTGAAGCCGTGGCGGCTCATCGAGCTGCGCGGCGACGCCCGCCTGCGGCTCGGTGCCGCGTTCGCCGAGGCGACCGGCGCCCAGGGCAAAGACGCCGAGAAGGCCGCGTCGAAACCGCTGCGTGCGTCGTTGCTGATCGCCGTGGTGTTCGTGCACAAGCCGAGTTTCAAGGTGCCCGCGTGGGAGCAGGAGGCCGTGGCATCCGGGGTCGCGCACATGCTCAGCCTGCTTCTCGACGAGGCGGGCTGGGGCGTGTTCTGGCGCAGCGGCAACTTCACCCGCAGCGAGCCGGTGCACCGCATGCACGAGCTCGCACCGAACGAGCAGCTGCTCGGCTGGCTCTACGTGGGCGGGCTGCCCGACCGCACCAAGAGCGACAAGCGCAAGCGGCTCGAGATCGGGCGCTACCTGTCGGAACTGAGCTGACTCTGGTGCCTACCGCGAAGTAGCACTATTACTGTCTGCATGAACGACACAACGGGACTCACAAAAGACGCCGGCTGGGAGCTCGGGGTGCGGCGCACCGTCGCCGCCCCGCTGGACGAGGTCTGGGAGTACTTCGTGGTCGACGGGCTGCCCACCTGGCTCGGCAACACGACGCTCGGACTGCACAAGGGCGACACCTACCGCACCGCGGAGGGCGTGAGCGGCGAGATCCGCAGCCGCACCGACCAGCTGCGGCTGCGGCTCACCTGGCAGCCGGACGACTGGGACCACGACACCACCCTGCAGGTGACGCTGATGCAGGCGGCGACGGGAACGACAATCGGGTTCCACCAGGACCGCCTCGCCTCGGCCGAGGAGCGCGCCCGCATGCTCGAGCACTGGACCGCGGTGCTCGAGCGAGTGGTCGACGACCTAGCCTGACCCACGGTGCCGACCGGGGCGCCACCGCCCAGTAACATTGACGTGTGCCAATTCTCGGCGCGTCGCCCCCTTAGCTCAGTTGGCCAGAGCACCGCTCTTGTAAAGCGGGGGTCGTCGGTTCGAATCCGACAGGGGGCTCCAAAAAAGGGCCAAAGATTTGGCGCTTTTTGGAGCCCGTCTTTCGGCAGGCGCTGCGCTCGGGACGATTAGCCCCACGTTGTCAGAACGGGCGCAAGAAGCCAGAAGGCCTTCTCAGAAGTCCTCCCGCAATCCCCGCCGAACCGCAGATAGCCGCTACAGCGTCAACTTCTGATCGCACCGGCACGATAGGTGCTCGTGCACCGAGCAAGTAGCATGACGGCCATGAGCTTTCCGTCGGGGTCGCAACGTCGGCTAGCAGTCCGAATCGGCATTGTCGCGTTCGTCGCACTTTTGGCCATAGGCGTTCTCATCCAGTGGAATTTCGTTACCGCCCTGGTGAATGGCGACATCCATTGGTGCACGACGTCAAGCGATGAATACGTGCCCGGCGAGGGATACGACCCCAACATGATGAGCTGCTAGGGACCCGAAGTTCCGCACGTTTTACTACTTATTCGAACAGCCGGCGGTCGGCCGGATCAGGCGCCCATCGATCGATGCGATATCGCAATTCCGGCTTGTCCTCGAGGTATCGGACGAGAGCCGCTATGACAACCGGGCGTCTTTGCAGGACGGGCACCACCAGTAGGGGTGTTGCATCATGCCGGCTACCTCAGGGCGGTCAAACACTCCCGGCACCGCGGCGTCGCCAGATCGGCATCGTCCATCCGCGCAGCGTAAGGGGGTGCTTCACGGACGGCAATCAGGCTTCCGGCCGCAGCGGTGTGGGCCTCCAGTCGCGTGGGCCGTCCTCGGTCCGCAGGGGGAACGGGGCGGTCGGCGGGATGAACGGCAAGGGTCTGTTGGCGTGCGCCATGGTGGAATACTTCGCGTTGAGTTTCCGGGCGCCGCGGTTGTTCCGGAACTGGCGCCACTGTCGGCCTGCCCAACGCATGGAGCTGATGATGCCGATCGTGAAGAACAGCGGCACGAACAGAGCTGCGATCCAGAAAAAGAGGATGCGCTCATTGGTCCACACGAAATCTTCCACGCCCGACCGTATCGCCGGGTGCGACTCGTGCGCGTCCCCCCATTCGAGTAGCGCGACGGGCGATCCCCGCCGCTCGAAACTCACGGGATCGGGTGCAGCTGCTCTGAGCCGCGCGGCTGACAAAAATGAGAAATGGCCGGGTCCATCAGTGCCCGCGTTGTCTGACGCCGCGTCCACTCCATAGGACAATGGGCCGGTGCCCCTTCCCGCTGCCCTGCTCGACCTGCTTCGCAAGCCAAGCCCCTGCTTCCTGTCCACGATCATGGCCGACGGCTCCCCGCAGGTGACCGAGACCTGGGTCGACACGGACGGCGAGCACGTCCTTATCAACTCGGTGGTCGGGTACGTCAAGGTGCGCAACATCGAACGCGACCCTCGCGTGGCTGTGGCGATCCAGGATCCCGAGAACCCGTTCCGGTACATCCAGGTGCGCGGCGAAGTCATCAGCATGGCGACCGAGGGCGGCGCGGAAAGCATCGAGGCGATGTCGCAGAAGTACACCGGCCGGCCCTACCCCTGGTACGGCGGGCGTGACCAGCAGCGTGTCATCCTGACGATCAAGGCCACCAGCATCAGCGGCCAGGGCTGACCCGCCAGCTGTCGGACCTCAACGGGTCAGGTCGTTCGACGTAGGGTTTTGATCGCCCGAACGGCGACCCAGATACCGAATGGCACAAGCAGCGCACCGATCACCCACATCGGTAGGCCTCTGGGACTCGTGCCTCCGGGAACGACCACCAACGCCCACACCGCCACGGCTTCGGTGAAGACCGCCAGACCGATCTGGGCCCACGCGGCAGTGCGGTCTCCCGGGTGACTGGCCAAGATATTCCTCCAATAGTGGCGACGCGACGGGCCGCCCTAAATAGAGAACGACGACGTCGGGTTCGGAATCTCCGCCAGAACCCTGTCGATCGCGCGGCGCAATGCTGCTGTCGCCGCCGTGGGATCGCCGCCATATCCGCTATTCATGGCGCCGTCGCGGGCGAGAAGCACGTCGTCGGCGGCGTCGGCCGGATAGTTGTGGCCGGCTCGGCGCAGAACTTCGGTGGCCGCCCCGGTGTACCACTCCCGGTGTTGTTTTACGGCCGCCTGCACGGCTACATAGTCCCGGCATTCGATAGCCGCGTTGATGAACGCGCACCCGTGGAAACCGGGGCTGGCGACGTCGACGATGACCTCGGACAGCACCATGTTGAGCACGAGCTGATGGGAAAGCTCGGTCGCGGCGATCGTCGAAAACAGGGCGACGTCGCTCTCGTGCCGCCGCGTGATGTAGGCCACGATCAGGTCTTCTTTGGACGCGAACGCCCGAGCGAACGCGCGGGTGGACACGTCGGCTTGAAACGCGATCGCATCGATCGTGGTCTGGTGGATGCCACCCGTGTAGAACATGTAGTCGGCGACTTCGAGCACCCTTTCGCGCACCGCGCCCGAAGGGTTCGCGGGCGGGGCGGGCCGGGAATGCATAGCCACGTCGAGGCTCCTGTCTGGTGGGTTTTCAACCTACGGTCACCTCTTGCTGATATTCAGCAAAGTGCAAAGGTACAGGTGGCCCCCTCGACGCGCCCGCATCGCGCAGGGCCCGTTGCGACACGGGACGTTTGTTGCTACCGGGCGGGCGCTACCCGACGGCCGGCTGTAGCGCGGTGGCCGGCTTCTTGTTACGACGGTCTTCGCGAATGACGCTGATGACGCTGAGGGCGATGGCGATCCACAGCAAGAACTGCACGGTGGCTGCGAACCATGAGCTACCCGTCATCTCGTGGTCGTTGCCGATGGAGACGGTGGGTGTGTCGTCGCCGAGGTAGAGCACCCAGTCGGTGGCGGCGTGGAGCAGGATGCCGATCCAGAGGCGTCCCGTGACGCGGCGCACCCAGTAGTACGTGACGCCGACGGCGGTGAGCGCCGTGAACTGAACGGCGATTACTGCGATGGGCACGCCGCTGATAAGGCTTCCCGGGATGTGGGCCGCCCCGAAGACGACAGCGGTGGTGAGCAGCGCGACGATTTCGCGGTGTCGCGCGCGGACAGCGGTGAGCAGGATGCCGCGGATGGCGAGTTCTTCGCCCAATCCGACCATCAGCGTTCCCAACGCTATTAGGGCGATGAATCCGGCGGAACGGGAGGCCCACGGAACCTCGCCGAGCTGACTGATCGGGAGGAGGAGCGCGAGCACGGGGATGAACACCAGCCACCAGCGGCGAGGAGTCAGCGTGGGTGTGGGCTGCTCCCGCCACACGTCGGCGCCCCACCCCGACCAGCGGAGAAACAGGAGCAGGAAGCCGATGGCCAGGGGCAACGGGATGAGGTGGCCGAGGGCGAACTGTGCAACGGCGTCGTCCTCGTCGGCCAGAGCGCCGACTAAATTACCGAGCCCTGCCGCGAACAGTATGTAGACAGCTACGACCCCGAGAGCGACCCATACGTTGCGCGGGCGGCCACCGGTTTCGAGAGTGGTCACAACGCCTCAGACGCAACGGGTAGGTTCGCGCGGGCGGTGACGCGCCCGCGGATGAAGATCAGCGCAATCAGGGCGGCGAGCACGAACAGGTAGTTGAACGGAGCCGCGACGTCGAGAATCGGACTATGTGCGGCGCCGTTGCTCGCGTCGACACCGCCCGCAGCCAAGAACGTGGTCGGGTCGGTGAGGGCGTGAATCAGCATCGCCCAGACGATGTTGCCGGTGGCGCGCATGACCAGGTACATCATCAGCCCGAAGCCGAACGTGAACACGACGGTCACGAGGACGACGAGGACGGCTTGCCCGGATAGCAGGTTGAGAAGGTGCGACAGGGCGAAGATCAGCGATGACAGAACGGCGACCGTCCACTCGCGGTGACCGCCGTCACGGAGGATTTTCACGACGATGCCGCGATATAGCAACTCTTCGGTGAACCCGATGAAGAGTCCGACGAACAGCGACGTCGCGACCACCGCGACACCGTATTCGGCGTAATCGATGCCGGCAAATCGCAGCACGATCGGCACGATTACCAGCACCACGAAAATCCACATCCACCACCGGCCCGGAACGGGCTGCCGGGAGAAAATGGGACGCACCCAGCCGACGGATGCCACGAAGATCACGAGCAGCGCAGCGCCGACGACGATCGGAGCCCCGATGCCGAAGAACACGCTGGCCGGGTTCGCGAAGATATTATCCTTGTCGACGAAATCGCCGAAGAGAGCGCCGAGAATGAAACCGGCGAGGCGATACAGGGCGAGGTACAAGACCACCACGAGGGCGGCTTTCCACCAGCGGCCCTCTGCCCAGAATTTCTGCCAACCCGTCGCTCGCAACTCGGTCATCGACTCCCCATCTGCATTTGGTCGAGCTCTCGGCGTCGCGACACAAACGCACCTTATTGCGCGAACGAAGAAAAAATCAATGACCAGAAAATCATGCACGAATCGGCATGTGCTGTCGCAGTATGAATATTGGTCGTTACACCAGTGCTTACCCGTTCCACGTAGACCAGGCTCACCTCACCCGCGGAACCGCAGTCCCCGGCGGGACCTACACTGCTTCCCGAATCACGTTGGTTGAACAAGACCGCCACGGTTCCCGTCTGCACACGCATCCTGATCGACGCACACGACTATCCCACCGCCGACCGCAAATGCCTCCCGTAACCGCAAAGGGAACTAGATGATCGAACTGCTCAACGTCACGAAACGCTACGACGACAAGGTCGCGGTCGACGATGTGTCATTCGCCCTGAAGCCCGGTGTCGTCACCGGCCTTCTCGGCCCGAACGGGGCGGGAAAATCGACGACGATGCGCATGGTGCTCGGCCTCGACCATCCGACGTCCGGCCGGATTACTGTCGACGGCCGGCCGTTTCGTGACTCTCCCACTCCGATGCACACCCTCGGTGCCATGCTCGACGCTCATGCCGTGCACAAAGGCCGCACGGCACGAAACCACCTTCAGGCGCTGGCCGTCTCCAACGGGATCCCCGACTCCCGCATCGACGAGGTGCTGGCTCTCGTCGGACTCACCTCCGTCGCCGACAAACGGCTGGGGTCCTTCTCGCTCGGTATGGGACAACGTCTTGGCATAGCGACCGCGCTGCTCGGACGCCCGCGTGCTCTGATGCTCGACGAACCGGTCAATGGCCTCGACCCCGAAGGGGTGCTCTGGGTGAGGCAGCTGGTTCGATCGCTCGCAGAACAGGGCACGACCGTGCTCGTCTCGAGCCACCTCATGGCCGAGATGGCTCAGACCGCGGATCACCTCATCGTGATGGGTCGGGGACGGCTCATCACCGACGCGCCCATCGACGACGTCATCAACAGATTCACCCGCTCGACGGTCGACGTCCGCGCTCCCCAGCCTCAGGCGCTGATCGACGCCATTAGGAAGGAAGGCGGAGAAGCCGTGACCAACGACGACGGCTCCCTGTCGTTCACACGTATAGCCGTCGAACGAGTCGGCGAACTGGCCGCGGCGACCGCGACGGTGCTGCACGAACTCGTCGCACACCACGGGTCTCTCGAAGACGCCTTCCTCGAGCTGACGAAAAACGACGTCGAGTACACACCGAGCACGCAAGGAGCCACCCAGTGACCGGCACGGAGACGACCGAATACCGCGTGACGCTGCCTCGCGTGATCCGCGGCGAGTGGGTGAAACTCCGAGGTCAGCGCTCGATCCGGTGGGTGATCGCGCTCGCCGTGGTCGTACCGCTTCTCGCCATCGCGATCTGGGCCCTGACCCAGTCGCCGGCATCCCCCCGGCGCTTCGACGAAGTCGACGTCGTACTGGGCTCGGTTACCTCGTCCATCTTCGAGACGCTGGTGCTATTCACGCTCCTCGGTGCCCTCGTGGGAACGAACGAATACGAGACGCGCACAATCACCACGACCATGGCCGCGATCCCGAGAAGATGGCCGGTCGTCGTCGCGAAAGCCGTGGTCGTCGCTGCGATCTCGGCGGCCGTCAGCCTCATCGTGCTGTTCTCGGGTCTCGGTATTGCGTCCCTCATCGTCCCCACGTCCGCACCGGTCGGCCTCGCGGACCCCGGCGTGGTCGCTGCCCTTCTGGGAACGGCGCTGTTCCAGACTTCCGCCGCCGTCATCAGCCTCGCCATCGCCCTCGTCTTGCGCTCGAGTATCGGCGCGATCGCGGGCACCTTCGGCTTCCTGTATGTGGTGCCCGGCGTGTTCAACATCCTGCCGCTCACCCCGGTGCAGTTCTTTGCGAGCACGTTCCCCGGGCCGGCGTCCGGCTCGCTGACCGCGCTGGTGGACGCCCCCGGCCAGCTTCCCTACGGCGCATCCGTCGTCGCGGTGCTGGTGTGGACTGTGGTGTGGTTCGGGATCGCCCTGCTGACGACGGAGAAACGCGACGTGTGAAACGACGGGCCGGATGATCGGCTCGCCAAAACACCCTAGAGCGTCGACTCCAGGTGCCACACTTTCGCGACGATCTGCCATCCGTCCGCACCGTCGACGAACGAGAGCTGATCGACGAAGATGCTGTCGATGGCGCGCAGCCGTAGGCGAACGATAGCCGCGGCATCCGAAAGCCAATCGATGTTGAGTACCTCTTCCGTGCGTTCGTGACCGGTGGATACCGGCGACGTACGGTTCGCGACCACCTCGCGCCAGACCGGGTAGGGGTCGACGGTCACCACCCCTTCATCGACGTCGAAGAGCGAGCTCGCGGGGTGGAACACCTCGTTCAGCAGCGTGACATCGCAGTTGTAGATGCCGCGAAAGTAGACGTCGACGGCGTGGTTGAGTTCTTCGGTTCGGCGCATGCGTCAACCGTGGCAGACGGATGCGCCCGCTCGCGGCGGTCAAGCTGGGATTGGCGGTTTCTGTATCGAAGTTGGCCGAATCAGGGGCCGCCGAGCCAGTGGTCGATGCGGTGGTGGTCGGGCGTGAATCCGTGGTTGACGCCCCAGAGCACGGCCTGAGTGCGCGAGGTGGCACCGATCTTGGCGTAGACGTTGCGGATGTAGAGCTTCACCGTGTTCGGGCTCAGGTAGGTGAGCGCCGCGACCTCGGCGTTGCTCTTGCCCTGGGTGATCAGCGCGAGGATCTCCGCCTCCCGGTCGGTGATGCCCTCGTGACGGCCCGGCCATTCGATGCCGGGGGCGTTGCCGGCCCGGCGGGGAGGGTCGCTCACCACGACCTCGCCGTCGCGGACTGCTTCCAGCGCCGCGACGAGTTCGCGGGCCGTGAGCGACTTCGACAGGTAGCCGCGAACACCCTGCTCGAGGGCTTGGGCGACGAGCGACGGGTGGAAGTTCCAGGTGTAGACGACTACATGGGAGGCACGCGGGCTGCGCACGAGAGCTGCGATCTCGTCGTGATCCGACTCGGGTTGCGCGAAGGAGTCGTACAGCACGATGTCGACGGTGTCCTTGAGGTCGAAGTTCGCATCGATCTCCGCGACCACGACCCGGTGGCGATAGTGGTCGAACATGTGGGCTAGGCCCGCGAGCACGACGTCGTAGTCGTCGACCAGCGCGACGGTGAGGGGCTCGGCCATGCCTTGACGATACGCCCAATAGCACGACACGACTACACCCTTTGGGGTGTACCGGCGATTGAGCAGGTCTGGCTGAATTGCTCTCGGGTCGACATCCGTCGGACCATTACGCACACTTCGGTGTGCAGAAGAAAGGATGACCCATCATGCTCGGTCTCATCATCAGCCTCATCATCGTCGGCCTCATCGCCGGCGCTGTCGCCCGTCTGGTTATCCCGGGACATCAGAACATCAGCATCCCGATGACCATCCTGCTCGGCATCATCGGGTCGTTCGTCGGTGGCTTCCTCGGCTTCCTGATCTTCCAGCGCGACGCGATGGACGGCTTCTTCCAGCCCGCAGGCATCATCGGATCGATCATCGGCGCGATCATCGTGCTGTTCCTCTACGTGCGCTTCGCGGGCCGCGGCGCCGCTCGGCGCTAGTCGGTCGTGGCCCGTCCGGTGCTGGTTCAGCACCGGGCGGGGTTTCCGCCGCCTGCAATCTTCTCTGCCGCGATATCGTGGCCGCAGTACCGCAGTCGCTGCAGTACCGCAGTCGCCGCCGTACCGCAGTCTCAGAGGAGAGCAAGATGCAGCAGGATGCGCCCGACCACTATGACGTCGCCGTGATCGGCGCGGGTCCGGCGGGCACCGCCGCGGCCCTGCGTGCGGCAGAGCTGGGTGCGCGGGTCGTTGTACTCGAGGCCGGCCGCCTCGGCGGCACCTGCGTCAACACCGGCTGCGTGCCCACTCGCGTGCTCGCCAAGACGGCCCGCATGATGCGCGAGACCCGAACCGCGAACGCCTACGGCATCGAGGTGGGCGAGCCGATCATCGACTGGGCGCGCGTCGTCGAGCGCGTCGAAGAGCGTGTCGAGAAGGTGCGCTCGATCAAGCGCGAGGCCGCCAAGTTCGCGGCGGCGGGCATCGACCTCGTGCAGGAGGGTCGCGCACAGTTCGAGAGCGACAGCGTTCTCGTGCTCGACAGCGGCCGACGTGTCAGCGCCGATTCCATCCTCATCTGCGTCGGCGGACATTCGCGCCGGCTGCCCGTACCCGGGGCCGAGCTCGCGACAGTGCCCGAAGACATCCTCGGCCTCCCCGCCCTCCCCCGCCGCGCGGCAGTAATCGGCGGAGGCAACACCGGAGCGCAGCTCGTCACCGTACTGGCCTCCTTCGGGTCGGAGGTGACGCTGCTCGACGTGGCTCCCCGCATCCTGACCACGTCGGATGCCTCGATATCCGAGCTCGTCGCGTCGTCGTTCACCGCGCAGGGCGTGCGGGTACACGTCGGCATCGAGGGCGTCGATTCGCTCGAGAAACGCGACGACGGGTCGATCACCCTGACCTGGCGCGACGCCGACGGTCTGCACGCCGACCCGTTCGACGTCGTCATCATGGCGACCGGATGGCCCGCCGACGTCAATGGCCTGGGCCTCGAGCGGGCCGGCCTCCAGATCGAGCGGTCATCGATCCCGGCAGACCAGTACTTCCGCACCGTAGTGCCGCACATCTTCGCCGTGGGCGACGCGAACGGGCGCGACATGCTCGTGCAGGCCGCGCAGTTCGAGGGCGAAGCGGCTGCGGAGAACGCGGTGCTCGGCGCCAACCGGCGCACACCCCACCACCTTCTCCCCGCGGGCGGGTTCACCGATCCCGACTACGCCGGTGTCGGCCTCACCGAGGCCGAGGCGCGTGAACGCGACCCCCAGTGCGTCGTAGCGACGGTGCCTTACGGCGAGGTCGACCGCGCCGTAATCGACGACCGCGAGACCGGTTTCCTCAAGCTCATCGCCGACCGGCGGCGCGAGCTCATCCTCGGCGCCCACGCCGTCGGGGAGAACGCCGTCGAGGTGATCCAATCGGTGACCACCGCGATGGCCGCGGGCATCGACGTGACGACCCTGGCGAACGTGCGATTCGCCTACCCGACCTACAGCGTCGTTATCGGCAAGGCGGCGCGCGCTCTGGCGCAGAGCCCGAAGCCCGACGCCGCCCTGGCCTGAGCGGAAAACTGACTCTCGGAGCAGGGCGGCGCCCGCCTGGTGATTCCACGGAAGCAAAACATCAGCCTCCCGACCATGCTGCTCGGCAACATTAACTCGTCTGTCGGCGGCGTGCTTGAGTGACCTATCCAGATCTGAACGAACTCGGCCTAATAGATCTAACTATCGAGCAATAATCGCTATCGTTGGTCCGACGCCGTGGAACGCCAACGCGCGGCGCGAAACGGAGTTACTTTGTCTGACAAACCCATCCTGTTGTTCCTTCACGGCGTTGGGAGCGGCGATCTCAACGGGATCGGATTGAGCCGATTGGGAACAAGCCTGGCGGATCTTGGCTACCCCGCTCTCGAAACCGCACAGGTGATCGCGCCCAAGTATGCTCACGCCTTGATCGGTTCGGATGACAATGACCTGATGCCCGGCGTGACGATTAAGGACCCTGCCCGGGACGCGGCGAAGAAGAACCGTCGAGATTTCGAGCGCCGCACAGCAGCCATCGAGTTCAGATTGGGTCGTCATGATCTCGGCAAGGGCTGGCCAGGTGGGGACGCTGTCGTCGACGCTTCGGCCGCCCTCCCGAATTTCGCGCAAGCGCGTAACTACCTGAAGAACCAGCAGATTCGCGCACAAGTCCTGACCCGCATACTTCGAACGCTGCCCGACTCAGGCCGGCTCGTGATCGTCGGCCACAGCCTCGGATCGGTGATCGCCGCCGACCTTCTACGCCGATTGCCCACCAACCTCGAAGTCGTCGGGATGGTGACGATTGGCAGCCCGTTAGCGCACGGCAGCTTCGCAGTCGACAAACTGCGGGACACCCTGAAGGAACCGCCGAGGAACCTTGGGTGGTGGGTGAACTTCTGGAACGAACTCGATCCCGTGGCGGCTCATCGAGGCGTTTCGTCCGTTTTTCCCTGGATCATCGACTTCCGAGTGCGCACGAAGTTCGGAATCCATGTTCATGATGCAGTGGAGTACCTTGCGGACGAGGCGGTCGCCGCTGCCATCGGTTTTGCCCTCTTCGGTTCCAGTTCGAAAGAACTCCACCGCATCGACAGAGGTGTTGATATACCCACCGACTATGAAGAACGCATCGTGTTGCTGGCGTTGCGCTACGCCCACCTCGTTAGTTCGCAGCTAAAAGGTGAGATACAGGATCGGTACGCTGGCGCGCTCCGGCAGGTGCAGGCGACAGTAGTCGATGGCATCCGGGCGCGGAATGCCCTTGAGAACCGAGCGATGCCTTCGGCAGTCGCACGACTTGCGTTCGACTTCTCCGATCCGCACGCGGTCGTGCCCGAGCCGTCTCCGAGCAGTTACTTTGAGAAGGACGAAGCGGTCGCGTTGTTCACGGTACTCGCAGCCGAAAACGTCATACGGCCGTTCGAAATCACTATTCCGAAGGACGACCTTCAGGCGGCTATGAAGGACCTTTCTGCCGAAATGGGACTCGGAAGCCAGTTTGGCGCCGACGCTATCGCCGCCGGAAAGATCGCGCAGGAAGCTCTGAGCGGTGCCCGCGGAGTCAACTGGGTCAAGTTGGGCGCGATGGGTGTCGGCGCTGCGGCAATCGTGGTCGCAACCGGAGGTCTAGCGCTCGCGGCGGCACCGGGGCTTGCCGGCGCGGCAGTGATAACAAGCGCACTGGCGAGCTTTGGACCCGGAGGAATGATCGGAGGCCTCCTGACTGCTGGCAGCCTCGTAACCGCCGGCGGCGGCGGAATCGCGTTCGGACTCGCTAGCCCCGGAACCACGGCAGAAACCCTCGAAGCCGTCGTAGAACGTCGGCTGGCTGCGACGATCCTTCGCCAACGCCAACATCTCGACCCGGATCCGGATGTTTGGAAGATGCTGGCTGAGACGGAGATCGAGGTTCGGCGTGAGCACGAGCGGCTCGATGAGTTCTCAGATGCTTCGTCACCCGCGCTGAAAGAACTGAAGCAGAAGATCGAAACCATCGAGCGTGCTCTGAAATATTTCAGTGATAACGGTCTCGAGCCAGATGTTCTTTCCGACTTCACCGACGACGCGGCATAGTCGGAGCTTTACTTCCATGGAGCCACATGGACATTCCGTTTGAGGGCAGGGCCACTCCAAGTATCGACCGAATCACCTACGTCAATTTTGTCGAATGCCTATTAGCGGCAGTACCCGAAACCGCCTGCGTCATCGAAGACGAAGATCCCTACTTCGAGGGCGACCTCCTTCTGCACCCCTTGATGTCCGCGTTGCGCAGATTTGCGACGCAATCGTTCCATGGTCAACACCGAGATGTCTTGGACAGGTTGTTGGCGTTCGTCGACTCGGCACTGACGAGCGGCAACTACGCGGTGAACAACGCTGTCTGCGTTTCCTTCATAGAACATGCAGGAGATGACACTAGAGAGACATCTGAGTTCATCGGTCAGTGGCCGAAGTCCATGTTGGAAGAACGCGATCGCCAGTTGAATTGGCGCCCACGGTGAAACGCAACTCGACTCCGACGCACCGCAGCAGTATGCGATAACCGCACCCGCTGTTGCACTCACTCAAGCAGTCCCGAATCGAGGCGCTGGTTCAGCTTGTGGCGGGTTCGTCAGGAACCTTGTCGACCTCGTCCGACATTCCGATGGTCGCATCGAACTGCGCCATAACGAGGGCAGCGGTGCTGGTGAACCCCGCGGTCAGTGCGAGCAGCATGGAGGGGACGTAAGCCTCGGGAGATGGCTGCCACCCGTCGATGATCCACGGCAGGATCACGAGCGCGATTACAGCGGCGGTGCTGAACCAGTGGTTTACCAGCAGGATCCACGAACCGCCGGAGCCTCCCCTCACCACCATGCTCCGCCCCGTGTCGAGGGTCGACGCGATCAAAATGAGGCTGAAGACAATAAAGACGATTGCGCCGACCAGGGTGTTCATCGACACCAGGGCTAGCGACACGAAGAGGGGCACCGCGAACGCAATGAATATCCACTGCACGCCAGCGCGCAGATAGCGGTCCGCGGCCGCGGACGCAGTGAGATGCCGGTGCTGTTCGGAGTCGATGTAGAAGAAGACACCGACGAGAAACGCACCTATCAAGGTGGCGGAAACGCCGGCGAGGGCTGTCAGGAAAGCTTGTTCTTCAACGATCACTGGCGCACCCCTTATGGCGATCAATAATCACGTACTCTACCGGCACCCGCGCTCCGGAGCCGGCTTTAGGAGTACCGCTCTTCCCGCCACGGGTCGCCGTAGATGTGGTACCCGTTCTGCTCCCAGAACCCGGGATCATCCTGCGATTGCATGACGAGGCCGCGGATCCATTTGGCGCTCTTCCAGAAATAGAGGTGCGGAATAAGGAGTCGTGCCGGACCACCGTGCTCGGCTTCCAAGGGCTCGCCCTCGAACTCATACGCGATCCAGGCTTGCCCGTCGAGCAGGTCTTCTAACGGGATGTTGGTCGTGTAGCCGCCGTACGAATGCGCCATCACGAAGTCGTGTACGGATTCGACTTCTTCGAAAAGAGTGTCGAGAGAGACTCCGCGCCACGAGGTTCCCAGTTTCGACCATCGAGTGACGCAGTGGATGTCCGTGGAAACGTCCTCAGAGGGCAATGCGAGGAACTCGTCCCACGACCAGCTGTGCTTCTTGCCGGTTTCGGAGTTTATGGAGAAGTCCCATTCAGCCGTATCGACTCTGGGGGTCGGACCAGCAGACAGCACGGGAAAGTCTTCGGTGAGGAACTGCCCCGGAGGAAGGTCCGGGTTGGCGTCGCGCTGCCGTCCGCCGAATCCACGTGATATGACCGCCATGGCTATCTCCTCTGATTGGTCACAGGGTACCCGTCGAGCCGTTTTTGTGGCGTCCCGCCGTTGACCGACGTTGCATCGCGACCAAGAGCTTTACGGGTGACCCGAACCCGAGCGAACAAACGGAACGATGGCGCACACGATACGGGGACTCAGCATGACATCCAGACGACCGCGTCTTTTCAACCTCATCCGTCGAGTTGTCCCGGTTCTCGTCCAGCATGGCTGTCGCTCAAACCTCCGTCGACTACATCAACGGCATTCCGCAGCGGCCTTACTAGACGATCCCCGGTTGGTTACTGTGTCGAGAAAGAGTCATCGACAAGGGGTACTCATTGCGTAATCTGACCGCTATCTCGGCACTTCTGATTGGCGCAGGCTTCGCTGCAGCGCTGACAGCCGCGCTGAGCTACTTCACCCGATACTCCATGTTTGATGCGCTCCATGGCGAGATCGATTCGGCGCTGTACCTAAGAATTACGGCTATGACGTCTTTCGAGAAGGCGGCAGTTGTGTGCGGCATCGCCGCGCTTTTCGTCGGTCTCGCCCTCACCCTCGCACGTCTGATTGGTAGTCACCGTTCGGTCTAAGTTCGACGCGGGCCTGCGCTCCACGCCGCGGCCAGCATCGTGATCCCGGCCGCTGCCGCGGAAATCGCGACCACGGTCTCCGTCCACGGAGTCGTATCGTGCGACTGGTAGCCGGCAATTGCTGGAGCAGTTGCGAACGTCGCGATCAGGTATCCCGGGACGGTGTTGCCGAGAAGGAGCAGGCTGCTCACCGCGGCCGCGCGCGAGACGCGTGCCCAGAGAATGGCAAGTCCGATCAGGCACAGACATCCGATCGCGCTGATGGACCATTGCAGGCTGATCCAGTCCTGAACGGGCGAAGGGACTCCAGATACGCCGGACAATACGGCGTGGACGCCGTCGAGGGCGAAGGATCCGGCGACGATGGCTGCGAGCAGCCCTGCCACGATGCCGGTGTGGACGGCCACGGCTGCAGCCGCCGCCAGAACGGCCAGAGCGAGCAGGAGATAGCCGAGCCCGTACAGTTCTGCGGCATTGCCGATAGGAACCCACGGATCGGCGGGGTACGCGTAATCGTAGAGATGGTCCTCGGCCGAGGGGTCCCGGGGGGAGCGGTCGTCGCGGAACCACACCCACCGTTGCAGAGAGGCGGTCATCTGCAGCGCCGCGGAGCCGAGCATCAGTACACCCGCGACGGCGGCCCACCTAGGAGAAATTGATGGAGGACGAGTGACCTCCACGCCCTGGCTTGGAAGGTCGACAGTCGTCATGCGGTCAGAGTATCGACTGCGCACGACCACGTGAAAGACCCATGCTCGTGAACAGCGCGTGCACGCATGCGTCAGTTCTCAGGGCGCCGTCCGTCGCGGTTCAGGCTCAAAACGCCAGCGATAATGGCGGCGATGCCGAGCGGAATGCCCAAGAAGATCAGTGTTCCTGCGCGACCGCCGGGCGCAAGCCCGAAGCCGCCGGACAGGCCGATGGCAGAGAAGATGCAGGCGAACACGCCGAAACCGATGAGCGCCCATCCGTCGGTCGACTTGCCGCTCCTCAAGAACACGCGACCTCCAGGTTGTTACCAGAACGACGCGTTGGCGCCTCCCGTCGGAAGAAGTAAAGCATGGGGGGGCGTTGGCGACGATCGTCGGCAAACTGATCACCGCGCTCGCCGTGTCAGAAGTTCATACTGGACGGATGGATGGCGGACGGTTGGACAAGCTGCGCGCTGAGGTTCGAGACATCGCGTGGGAGTTGGATCCGGCCGGAATTGGCGGAGAGGCCGACTGGCCTCGCGACGAGTACGACGCGTATGTCGACGGCGCCGTCAGCTCGCTGATGACCCGCGGAGTTGAGGCAGCCGCAGCCCGTCTTGCGGAGTAGCTTCAGAACCGGATGGGAGTGGCGATCGCAGTGGATGTGATCGCGGCGAAGCTCAGTCGGATACCCACCGAGCTCCTTAGCTAGACGCGCAAAAGTAGCGGATGCCCCTGTCCCCTCGGGCCGCGAACGTGCCACACTTCCCCCGTGACCGATCACCGCAGAATGTTGCTCGATACCGCCGCGCTCTACTTCCGTGCGTTTCACGGTGTGCCCGACACGGTGCGCGCACCCGACGGCTCCCCCGTGAATGCGGTGCGCGGCCTGCTCGACATGATCGCCAAATTCGTGGGCGAGTTTGAGCCGACCGAGATCGTCGCGTGCTGGGACGACGACTGGCGACCGCAGTGGCGGGTCGACCTGATCCCGTCGTACAAGGCCCATCGTGTCGCCCGCGAGACCGACGCCGGTTCGGTCGAGGAATTGCCCGACCTGCTCGCGCCGCAGGTGCCGGTCATTCGCGAAGTTCTTGCCCAGTTGGGCATCCCCGTGGTCGGCATGGCCGACTACGAGGCCGACGACGTCATCGGCACCTTGGCCAGCCGCTCGAGAATTCCCGTCGACATCGTCACCGGCGATCGCGACCTGATTCAGCTGGTCGATGACGCCCACGATGTGCGAGTGATCTACACGGGGCGGGGCATGTCGAACCTCGACCTGCTCACCGACGGTGCGGTGGAGAAAAAGTACGGGGTGACCCCGCGGCAGTACGTCGACTTCGCGGTGCTGCGCGGCGACCCGTCCGATGGCCTTCCCGGCGTCGCGGGTATCGGAGAGAAGACCGCCGTCGCATTGCTCACCGAGTTCGGCAGCCTCGACGGGATCATTGCCGCTGCCGCCGACCCGAAAATCCCGCTCGGCGCCGCCGTGCGCTCGAAAGTGAATGCCGCCAGCGACTACCTAGCGGTGGCGACCAAGGTCGTCGAGGTCGCGCGCAACCTCGACCACGCCGACCACGCCGGCCGCATCACCGCGATCACCCCGCAACCGGCGGTCGCGCTCCACGGGTAGTCGG
>NZ_JBKKAD010000063.1:0-25088 GCF_046714715.1 Conyzicola sp.
TCGTTATGCCCGCGCTCGATGATCGCCGCGATGAGCACCTTCAGCCGGTCGCGAAGCTGGGCCGACTCGGTGTCTTCGGTGCGCGGCGCTCCGTGCAGGGGAAGCACGAGCTGGTCGCGGTGCTCGAACGTCTGCCGCAGGTATCGGTCTACCGAGTCGAGACCCGATTCGCCGGCCGCGAGCGCGTCCTCGGCCTCGGCGATAAGCAACCGATAGGCGCGCACCTGCAGGGCTTCCATGAGGGCTTCCCGGTTCGGGTAGCGCCGGTAGAGCGTTCCGATGCCGACCCCGGCGTCGGCCGCGATCTGGGCGAGGGGAACGTTCTTGCCCTCCGCGAGGCCGGCGCGAACCGCCGCGGCCATGACGCGTTCGGCATTCACTGCCGCGTCACTTCGAAGTTTCTTGGGCTGGTCGGAGGACATGGTAACCACATCGTATGCGCCTCGGCGATTGCCCGGATGCCACGCCGGATCTGGTGCTCGCTCACGTTGCCGAAGCCGAGAACGAGGGCGGGCGGGAACGCTTCCGGGTCTGACCCCTCAACCAGGTAGTGCCCGAGCCCGTTCACGCGCACGCCCAGGGTCGCCGCGGCCGCCACGACGGCGGGCTCGGACGACCCCGCAGGGAGGTGCAGTAGGGCGTGACATCCGGCGGCCAGCCCGTGCAGCTGACCCGGCCCGAAGGCCATCTCCACCTCGGCGGCCAGCACGTCGCGGCGGGCGCGGTAGATCTCGCGCACGCGGCGCAGGTGCCGGTCGAAGCGGCCGGTCTCCATAAGCAGCGCCAGCGCCTCCTGGTCGAGGCCGGGAGCGCCGCGACTGCTGAGCCGCTTCTCCTCGATGATCCCGGTCACGAACCTCTGCGGCGCGAGCACCCAGCCCAACCGGATCGCCGGCGCGAGGGTCTTGCTGACCGACCCCAGCGCGATCACTCGCGCGGGGTTCAGGCCCTGCAGCGAGCCGACCGGCTGGCGGTCGTACCTAAACTCGGCGTCATAGTCGTCTTCGATGATCACCCCGTCGACGTCGTCGGCCCACGCGATCAGCTCGCGACGCCGTGCCGGGCCGAGCGCGACACCAGTCGGACACTGGTGCGCCGGCGTGAGGAGCACCGCCCGAGCCCCGGTCTCCCGCAGCCGCCCCACGTCCAGGCCCTGAGCGTCGACGGCGACCGGCACCGCCTCGAGCCCCGCGCGGCGGGCGATCACGTCGTGGTCGCGCGGGCCGGGATTCTCCAGCGCGATGCGCCGGATGCCGTGCTGCGCGAGCGCCGCGAGGGCGAACGTCAGCCCCTGCCGGAAGCCTGAGACGACCACCGCGTCATCGGCGCCGGCAACCCCCGACCTGACCCGACGGTGGTAGCTGGTGACGACCTCGCGCAGGTGCCGCGAGCCCGCGAGAACTTCGTCGCCCAGCTGCGCGGTCGGCAGGGTGCGCGTCGCCTCCGACACCGCCCAGCTCCAGTCCGTCAGCGGCACGGATCCGAGATCGGGGATGCCGTACTCGAAGTCGATCTCGACCGGTCGCGACGACTCGGGCGCGGCTGGAGTGGGAAATCCAGCCGGCGTCGGCATCACCGCCACCCGTGTGCCCGAGCCGACCGCCGACTCGACGTACCCCTCGGCCAGCAGTTGCTCGTAGACGTCGACGACCGTGCCGCGCGAGACCCCGAGCAGCTCGGCCAGCTGCCGCGTCGACGGCAGCCGCTCGCCCGCGCCGAGCCGTCGATCGCGGATCGCGGCCCGCAGTTGGTCTTGGATCTGCGCGCCGAGTTGCCCCGTTTCGCGGTCGAGCGCCACGAGCAGGTCGGGGCCACCGCGCGCCCATTTCACGGTCATGCGACCATCTCACCAAATGGTCCACCTTTTGAACAGACCAGCGGACCTTCCCACCAGACCGCATCGCGGTGAGACTCGATGCCATGAACATCGGCATTCTGTTGGCGCTCGCGGCAGCCGTGGCGTACGGCGCCTCGGACTTCGTCGGCGGCCTCGGATCGCGCCGCCATTCGCTGTGGCAGGTCGTGGTCGTCGGCCAGAGCGCGGGCGCGCTCGCGATGCTCGTCGCCGGGCTCACCCTGCCGGGCAGTCCCGCCGCGCAGGACTTCGCCTGGGCGATCCTCGCCGGCGCCGGCTCGGCCACCGGCAGCATCTTCCTGTATCGCGGCCTCGCCCGCGGCCGCATGGGTCTCGTCGCGCCGATCTCGGCGGTCGGCGCCGCGGCCCTGCCCGTGCTGGCGGGTGTCGCATTCGGCGAGCGCCCCGGCTGGCTGGTCTGGGTGGGCATGCTCGCCGCGCTTCCGGGCATCTGGTTGGTCTCTCGAAATCCCACCTCCCCCACACGGCCGACGGATGCGCCCGGGGCCCTCGTCGACGGCGCGATCGCGGGAGTCGGTTTCGGCGTGCTGTTCATCGCGCTCGCCCAGATCTCCGATGGCGCCGGTCTGCTGCCGCTCGCCGTCAACCAGCTCGTCGGTGCGGTGCTCGCGGTCATCACCGCCGCCGGCCTCAAGCAGGTCTGGCGGCCGTCGCGCGGTGTGCTCGGCTGGGGCAGTGCTTCCGGACTGCTCGGCGCCCTCGGCACCCTCGCGTTTATGGTCGCCACCGCATCCACCAACCTCGGCATCGCCGGCGTCCTCGCCTCCCTCTACCCGGCCGTCACGGTGCTGCTCGCGGCCGGCCTGCTCGGCGAGCGCGTCGCCGTGCCCCAACGGGCCGGCATCGGTATCTGCACCCTCGCGGTCGCCGCGATGGCACTGGGGTAACGACAAGAAAAAGGAGACGATCGATGCTGATCACAGTCGCGGAGGGCGTGCTCGTTCACGTGAGCGAGTTCATCCAGAGCAACTCCACGCGCGTCCAGGGCCGCGACGGCGTGCTGCTCGTCGACCCCGGCATCACGGGCGACGAGATGGCCGACCTCGCGCACGACCTCCGCGAGCTGGGCCAGCCGGTCGTGGCCGGCTTCTCGACACATCCCGACTGGGACCACGTGCTCTGGCACGAGACCTTCGGCGACGTGCCCCGGTACGGCACGGCACCCAACGCCGCGTACATGCGCGAGCTGCTCGCCCAACCCGACTGGGAGGAACAGGTCGCCGAGGGTCTGCCGCCGGAGTACATCGACGCGATCCCCATGGAGCTGCTCGGCCACATCACCGGCCTGCCCGCCGGCGCCGTCGAGCTTCCGTGGGACGGACCACGGGTGCGGATCATCGAGCACCGGGCGCACGCCGTCGGCCACGCGGCGTTGCTGGTCGAGCACAGTCGGGTTCTCATAGCCGGCGACATGCTCTCCGACATCCTGATGCCGTTCCTCGACCTCGAGGCGGCGGATCCGATCGGCGACTACCTCGCCGCGCTGCGGCTGTTCGACGACACGGCCGGCGAGGTCGACGTCGTCATCCCCGGTCACGGGTCGGTCGGTATTGCCGGGCAGCTGCGGGCACGGATCGTCCAAGACCGCGCCTACGCGGAGTCGCTGCGTGACGGCGCCGTCATCGACGACGTGCGGGTCGGCCCGGCGGCGCCGCTCGACTGGATGCCCAATGTGCACGAGTGGCAGGCGAAGCGGTTCGCCGAGAAACACGGCACGGCGCGGTGACCGGCGGGCGCAGCATCCGAAGTCTGCTTGTGCGACGTCAGTCGCGCAGCGCGCTCACCCGCACGTAGTCGAAACGGCTCTCGAAGCCCGCGCCGCCCATCGAGACGAGACCGATGCGGGGCGAAGCGAGATCGTGCGCCCACGTGCCGCCGCGCACCCAGTCGCGCCCGTTGACGCTTGTGTACGCCGTGTAGAGGCCGCCGCGGTGCACGATGCGCAGGTACGCCGCGTCGCCGACCGGACCGACGACGGTGTTGCCGTAGTTGGGGTACCCCTCGGGCACCGGCGACATCTGTTTGCCGAACTCGGTCTGCCGGGTGTTCCAGATCGAGGCGGAGGTGAGCTTCACGTAGTTGCCGTCGTCGGCGTAGATGAGTAGCCCGCCCTGAACGTAGTTCTGGCAGCAGCCCTCGGCCGGTGTGGTCACCGTGACCTTCGTCTCGACGACGTAGTCGCCCGCGGGCGCCGGCTCGCTGAGGATCGACGCGAGCGGCTCGGCCGGCGGGTGCTGGTCGGCCGCCTGGGTCTGCCAGCGCAACTGGCCGTCGCGCAGCTCGGATGACGCCGACTCGGGGCGCGTCCAGGTCCAGTTGGTCAGCAGCGGCTCGTCGAAGCTGTCGCTGAGTCGCTCGTAGGTCTTGCCCACGCGCGGGTCGCGCACGAACCGCGGGCGGTAGGACGTCTTGTCCCCGGGCTGCGCGGCGGGCGCGGGCATCGTCTCGTCAGAGGGACCCGCGCCGCCGCGCACCACCGGCCAGCCCTGACGCCAGTCGAGCGGATCGAGCAGCGCCGGGCGCTTCGTGTAGCCGACGTCGCCCGCGTAGTACGGATCGCCCCGATCGACGGCGTGGTAGATCGTCCAGTCCTGGCCGTCGAAATCGGTGAAGACCGTGTTGTGACCGGTGCCGACCCAGCGGTTGCCGTTCTGGGTGAGCACCGGGGTGCCGCCCACCCTGCCGTCGAGCACGGACACCCCGTCGCGGTCGACGAACGGACCGAGCGGGCTCTTCGACCGCGCGGCGAACACCGCGTACCCGGTGAGCGGACCGTTGCAGCAGTTGGTCGCCGATGCGAGCAGGTAGTACCACCCGCCGTGGCGCAAAACGACGGCACCCTCATAGCGGTTGTCGACCGTGATGCGGGTTTCGGATGCTGCATCCGTCGTCAATCCGTCGGGTGCGAGTTCGCGCGCGAAGATGCCGCCGAAATAGCTGCCGAAGTAGAGGTAGTTGGCGTCCGTCGTCGTGAGCACCTCGGGGTCGAACTGCCAGCGTCCGGAGGGATCGGGGTTCACGACCGGTACGCCGGTGTCCGTGAACGGACCGGTCGGGCTGTCGCTCGTCGCCACCCCGATCGCCGACGAGCCCCCCGGCAGCGTCGTCTCGGACGCGCCGTAGTAGAGCAGGTACTGCCCGTCGCGGTAGGCGATCTCGGGAGCCCACACCCCGCCGGTCGGGGCGACCCACGAGGGCTTGGTCGGGAAGGCGTCGCCGACGTAGCTCCAGGTGACGAGGTTTTCGGAACGGAACATCGGCACGTTGTGGATCACGAGGCCGCCGGCCGCGTCGCGTTCGTCTTCGAAGAGGGCGTCGGATGTGCAGTAGAGATACCAGGAAGTGTCCCCCTCTTCCTGACCGCGGATGACATCGGGGTCGGCGCAGCTCGCGGCTTCACGTCCGTCGATCGCGAGGCGCAGCGGGTTGCTGTACTCGGTGGCCGGTTGGGGGTCGGGCGCTGGCCTCGGTTGCGGCGTCGTTGCCGATGCGGCCACGGGAACGGACAGCACCACCGCCATCATCAGGGCAATACCGGCACGTCGAAACATCATGGGAGACTCCACATCGTCGGGGACGGGGTCGAGGCTACGCCCGCCAAACGGCCCGCCCCAAGGGGTTGCGGCGCGTTCCGGACGCGCGCGTTGCGGCGATTGCAACCCCGCGCAGCTGTCCGACCCGCTGCGCATACTGGGCCTAGGGCTCGCCGTCGGCAAGCCGCATCGATTTCAAAGGAGATTTCTCATGGCTGACCTGGGTGGACTTGGAGACAAGGCCAAAGACTTCGCGAACAGCGACAAGGGCGAGCAGGCCACGGACGCGGGCCTCGACAAGGCGGGCGACGCGGCGAGCTCGGCGAGCGGCGGCAAGTTCGACGAGAAGATCGACGGCGCGAGCGACGCCGCCGACAAGAAGGTCGGCGACCAGTAGGGATTTGCCGCGGGCCATAGGGTCCGCCCATGCAGATCTCGCGTGCCCTCGACTCGATGGCGTCTCGACCGCGCGTCTGATAGCGTCTCGCTGACCGATTGAGCAATCGTCGACTGACGCCTACCCGAGGAGCCCCGAGATGCCACGCCGAAAGACCCCACTGCGCGAGCAGACGTTCCGTATCGGCGGCATGTTCGTCGGGCTGTTGCTCGGCCTGCTCATCGTTCTTGTCCCCACCTTGCTCGGCCGCGGCCCCGACCTGCCTCCCGCGGTTATCGCGATCGTCATCGGCTTTGCGCTGGTTATCGCGATCGGCGGCCTGGCGCTGGGACTGGCCCTCGGCCGCCGGATCGTGGGCGAGCGGATCGAGGCGGCGCTGCGGGAACCGGCCGGCCGGTGGAAGCACGGCAGCCTCACCGTCACGCCGGGCCACCTGAGTTTCCAGCCCTATCGCTGGCAGATGCGCATCCCGCGCGGTGCGCCGATCGAGATCGACGTCGACGAGCTGGGCGACGACACGGGCGTCAGGCCGCCGTGGAAGCACGTGCTGTCGATCAACCCGCAGCTGCACATCGTCACCGTGGCCAGCCCTCAGGGCAACAGGGAACTCGCCGCCCTCCCCTCCCATCTGGAGGAACTGCGCGAACGCCTTTCTGGCGCGCAGGTGCAACCGCAGAGCTAGGCTGACTGCTGCCGAGCAGGAGGGAGGGTCGAGATGCTGTCTACCGAGCCCACGCCCCGGCCGCCGAGAAAATCGGACGACCTGATCAGCATCGCCCTCGCCACCGTCATCTCGACCCTGGCGCTCGTCTACCTCGTCGTACCGTTCATCCCCGTGCTCGTGGCCTGGGAAGTGGTCGCGGTCGTCTACCTCGTGCTGCTGTTCACGATTTTCCGCAACAGGTCGACACGCAACGCCCCGCGCACCAGCAGACCCCTCCCCAGCAAGGTCTTGGAATATCTGTCCTGGGTCCTCCCCTTTGTCGCGAGCATCACGGGCGTTGCTTCAGCCGTGAGACTGCTCACCACCGAGGGAGCGAACGGAACCGGGACATCCGACGACCTTCTCGTGGGGCTGCTCGGTTCCATCGGCGTGGTGGTGGCGTGGCTTCTGCTGCAGACCGGATTCGCCGAGATCTACGAGAGCGTCTACGAGTCGTTGACTGAACCGTCGATGATCAGCTTTCCGGGCATCGACGAGGATCCCACCCTCGGCGACTTCCTGTACCTGTCGTTCACGGTCGGCACCTCGTTCGCCATCTCGGGAGCCACCATCGCGTCGCGGAAGGTGCGGCGGGTGGTCCTGATCCAGAGCGTCACCAGCTTCTTCTACAACGCCTTTCTCATCGCCGTGGCGATCCAGGTCATCCAAGGGCTGATCGCGAACAGCTGACTCGCGACGCGGGCGGCGTCGGCCTACGCTATGGATGTCACCGACCGAAGGATTCACCGTGCCTCAAGACAGCCCAGCCGCGCACATCCCCGGCCCGGACGAGCCGACCGTGCCCGAGATCGAAGCAGACCAGACCGTCGCGCCCCGCCCCGAGGAAGAGATCGCCGACGCCCTGCGCGCGAAGCCGGATGTTGCGGACCACAGCCACGACGCCGAATAGCGGGTCATAGCAACTACCCTCGCGACCAGTCGGCGAGCGCGCGCGACCTGCCAGCAGCAACAACAGAACGCGTCAGCTCCGTTCGGCCAGAGCCACGATGATTCCCTCCGGGCCACGCACGTAGGCCATGCGCCAAATGCTCTCGTATTCGCCGATGCCGCCGACCAGCCCGTAGCCGTGCTCGGCCAGCCGGTCGACCATCCCGTCGAGACCGTCGACTTCGAACGACAGGCTGCGCAGCCCGAGTTCGTTGGCCATGGCGTCGGGTGATCCCGGTTCGGGGTCGGGCCGGACGAAGCTGGAGAGTTCGACCGCCGTGTCGCCGCCGGGCGTCTTCAGCATGACGATCTCGGTGCGGGAACCGGGTATTCCGATGACCGTATCGATGAACTCGCCCTCCACGAACGTGCGGCCCTCGATTTCGAGACCGAGCCCGACGAAGAACGCCAGCGCCCCGTCGAGGTCTTCGACGGTGACTCCGACGTGGTCGAATCGCATGATCGGCGACACGGGGCTACCGGCCTTCGCGACGCGTGAAGATCAGATGCACGACCCCCGAGGGCGAGGGGGTGGCCTCGATGTCGAAGAGTTCTTCGAAGCCCTCGAGTCCGTCCCAAAGCCGTTCACCCCGGCCCAGAACGAGCGGCGCGACGACCACGTGCATGTGATCGATCAGGTCCGCCTCGAGAAACTGCCGAACCGTGCTGACTCCCCCGCCGATGCGCACGTCCAGGTCGCCGGCCAGGGCGCGCGCCTGCTCGAGCGCTGCGGCGGGGTCGGCGTCGACGAAGTAGAACGTGGTTCCGCCTTCCATCTCGAGCACCGGCCGGGGATGGTGGGTCAGAACGACGACCGGGGTGTGGAAGACCGGGTTGTCACCCCACCAGCCCTTCCATTCTTCGTCCTCCCACGGGCCGCGTTGCGGGCCGAATTTGTTGCGCCCCATAATCTCCGCACCCACGCCGGCACCCCAGCCACTGGCGAACGCGTCGTCGACGCCGCGGGACCCGGCGCTCTCCCCGTGCAGCCCCATCAGGCGGAAGGTGCGCGTCTCGACCGCCCATTCCATCAGCCGCATGCCCGCGTGCCCGAACGGCGCGTCGAGCTGTTGGCCCTCGCCCGTGCCGAAGCCGTCGAGCGAGATCGAGAAGTTGTGTACGCGCACGAGTGACATGTCAGCTCCTGGGGTCGTTGGCGTTCACCCTATTGCGAGCGCGGTGAGCTCGTCGAGAGATCCGGTGAAGACGTTCATGTCGATGAAGGTCTCCTCGCCGTCGTAGCCGCGCAGCCGGTCGCGGTGGGAGTACTGCCAGAACGTCCAGTCGCGGCCGTCGGACATCTGGGGCGGCACGGCGACGGACCGGATCCAGATCGGGTTGTCTGGATAAGCATCTCGGATGTACCGGTCATAGGCCTCGGGCGTCGCGTAGATGATCGGCGGCGAGCCGTAATGATCCTCGAGCTCGGCGAGAAGCGGGTCGAGAATGTCGCGCACCCGGGTCTGTGTCGGAGGGAGCTCGAAATAGTCACCATAGAACTCAACGTCGACCGTCACGGGAAGCGAGCCCGGGGCATCCGGAACCGTGTCGATCACGTTCTGCGCCTGCGTCGCACCCTCGCTGTCGAAGCTCATGAAATGGTAGGCGCCGACGAGCAGGTCAGTGTCACCGGCCGCCGACCAGTTCTCGGCGAACCGGGAGTCAACGGCGCTCGAACCCTCGGTCGACTTGATGATCGCGAAGTCGATGTTCTCGGAGGCGAGCGCCGGCCAGTCGATCGTGCCCTGGTACGACGAGACGTCGACACCGCGCGTAGAGTAGCCGCTCGCGAAGAGGCGGTTGGGCCAGAGCACGCCCGATGCGATCAGGGCCGCGCAGGTGGCGAGCACAAGCACCGCGGCCAGGACCGCAGCGACGGCCTTTCGCCGACCTACCCTGCGTCGGCGGGGAAGCGGCGATTCGGCGGTCACCCGCTAACGGTCTCACGGATGTGGGTAGTGTCGTCACACATGGACGCCGAGCCGACACTGCTGAACCCGGGGTCGCGGTCAATCCATTTCGTCTGGTCGACCAGTTGCGCGGCACTCGTGGTGGGGGTCTGCTCGTTGTTCGGGCTGCTGCAGTGGTGCGGCGACGGCGTCGAGAGCTGCGCGAACGCGGCGATTGCCACCGATTTGGCAGTTCGCGCTCTCACCTGGGCGGCGTGCGGCGGGATCATCGCGGGAACCATCGTGGCCGTGGCCCCGTGGTCGGAACGGGCGCGAACCCGAATCGTCAGCGGGATCGGCGTTGCCGTGCTCGTCGTCGTAGCCACCGGCCTGTACCTCCTGCTGTAGAAGCGGGGCACGACTAGTCGAGCAGCGTTGTGACCGTCGCTGTTGCGGCATCCCACCGCCGCAGACTCGCCGCGAATGCGGGTCGTGGCGGGGTCGGATTTACTTCATCCAGCACGCTTAGTGCTTGCGGCAGCGAATCCAGGCGCAGCCGTCGGGCGAGGGTGATGTGCGGCGTCCACTCTCCGGGCCTCGTGTGCGGCGCATCGTCGCCGTCTCCGGCGAGCGCGTGCAGCGACGCGTGCAGCGCAAGCAGCGCTTCGGTGGGAACGATGGACCGCGCGAGCACCCGGCGATCCCCCGTGCCGAAGAGGATGACACCGCCGAGTGTTACCGGGATGGGCAGGGTGATGATCGCACCGAGGTCCGCGGTAGACATCGGCGGCAGGTGAGTCCGCACCACCAGTGTTATGTGCGGCCGATTGCTCGGAGCGGTGTGGGCGCCGAGGCTCGACAACCCCGCCGCCTGTAGCGCCTGCCACTCGGCCCGGATGCGCGACTCGAGTTCGTCGTCGAGCAGCAGCTCGAGACTGACGACCGCCGGGCGGGGCGCCGCCGCGTCGTTCATCGGCTGGCTGAACCCACGCGAATCAGGATCTTGCCGGTCACACCGTTCTCGACGGCCTCGTGCGCGGCCGCGGTCTGCTCGAGGGGGAACCAGGTGAGTGGCAGTCCGGCGGCCTCGCCGACGGGCAGAACGCCGTCACGCAGTGCGGCCGTAATGTCTTCGGCGGCGATGTGCAGAGCCTCCGGGCCCACGGTGTAGAGCAGCAGACCCTGCCAGCGCACGTTCTTGGCGAAGCTCGCGACGATGGGCGCCGTGAACTGCTCGCCGTTGTTGTTCGCGTAGTAGGCGATGCTGCCGTGGTTGGCGATCACCTCGACGTCGAGCGCCGCGTTCTGGCCGGGGGAAACCTCGACGATGTGGTCGACGCCGTCGGGCGCAATCGCGCGGACGTGGTCGGCGAAGGCGTCGTCGGGGTAGCGCACGACGTGGTGGGCCCCGGCTGCCCGAGCGAGCTCGGCCTTCGCGTCGTTGCTGACCGTCGCGATCACGGTCGCGCCAGCCCAGACGGCGAGCTGGATCGCGGCGTGGCCGACCGCTCCGGCGCCGCCCTGCACGAGAACCGTGCGACCGGCGAGTGCGTTCGGGGCGAGCCGCGCCGGCCCGTGTTCGTGAACGGTCAGGGCGCGGTGCGCCGTCATCGCGGGCACGCCGAGACTGGCACCCACGTCGAAACCGATGCCGTCGGGCAGGGGCACGACCCGATCGGCGGGCAGGATGGTGAACTCCTGCGCGGTTCCGGTCGGTCGACCGTGTGCCGCGAGGTAGACCCACACCGGGTCGCCCACCTCTACACCGGTGACGCCCTCGCCGACGGCGTCGACGACTCCGGCGCCATCCTGATTCGGCACAACCTCGGCAAACGCGATCGAGTCTCCCGCGCGGGCCTTCCAGTCTGTGGGATTCACACCGGAGACTTCGATGCGCACGCGCACCTCTCCAGGGCCGGGAGTAGCGACCTCGCGGTCGACCAGGGAGAGAACGGAAGAGGCGCCGGTGCGGGAGTAGACGATGGCTTTCATGTGGACTAGAAGTAGCAGGTCTGCCCGACTATTCCCTCCGCATCTACACGCCCACCTACTTCGCCGTGCGGTTTCATCGGCGTGCTCGACGAATGCACACCCCTACGCATGCCGACCAGACCGACGATCATGAGCACGCTGCCCGCAAGGCTCACGAACCGGTGACGACCGACGCGGCGCCAGGCATCCGAGGTCATCACTCGCAGGAGAACGACCACCACGCACCCCGCGGACCACAGGGTCCACCCCACGGTGAAGAGCTGGATACCGAAGAGGCTTCCGCCTTGGAAGAGCGCGTACGCATGCGGCGTCGAAACCCAGAGAGCTCGCGGAGCAACCCACAACCCTGCAAACGCCGCCACCGAATAGGCGAGCACGGCGGCCACGACGATCGTCCCGTACGCGACGCCTCGGCTCATACCCGACGGTAGCGCGGCAACCGGCGATGCAGCGTCAGTCTTCAAGATGACGAGGGTCCCCCGGTCGAACGACCGGCGCTGGCAAGCCCGTCGGCTGTCGGCGCCCGCCCGTACGCTGATCCTGCATGGCCGGATGCTTCGTTACCCGAGGAGCACCCGATTTCCACCTGGCACCCCATCCTGAACATCCGCGAGGGTCCCGTCGGCACGTGGTCGATGATCGGCCCGCTCGACGAGCGGTACGCCACGATCGACTTCGTCAGGCGGGGCGACGAGCTGGGCTACCGCGTCACTAACGCCGATGGCGCGGTGATCGGCTACTACCGCACGCTCATGTCGGCGGCAAAGGCGGCGCACTCCTGGTTCACGTCGACGCGCGGACCGACCGGCATGCCCTACGTGGGCTGGATTGGCGCCGAGCAGCGGTGAACCGGGAGGCAATGACCCGCCCGGCTTCGCTACCAGCTGATGTCGGTGTAGCTTCCGAGTGCGTAGCTTTCAGTGGGCCCGGATGCGGTGACGTAGCTGTCTCGGCGAGGGTGCCGCGCCAACGACGACGTCGTGACATACGCGCTCTCGCTACCGGCCGAAGTCAGGCACGTAATGTAACTACCGCCGAGTGGCGACGTGTGCGCGAATTCGACGGAGGCCGTCTCTCGGCGTCGGTCTGTTGCGGGTGCTTCGCGTGGGAGGCTCATGGCGGCTGTTCCGTTCTGTGCGTCCGGCACATGCCGGAGTGTGGTGGTTTGGTTGGTTTTGGGCGCGCTGGAGAGACCCGCGAGGGGTCGACAGATCGGATGACCCGGACGCTACTCGTCTGGGTGCGGTGGGTAGGCGACTACGCCGTTATGAGGCCGATTCGGCCATGGCTTTGGTTTGGCACGGTTCACAGATGCCGTTGAACGTGACCTCCGCGGCGAAGACGGTGAACCCCGATGTGTTCGACGGGGTGAGGCACGGCGCCTCTCCCACAACGCAATCCACATCTTCCACGGCGCCGCATTGCACACACACCAGGTGATGGTGGTTGTCCCCGACCCGGCACTCGAACAGCGCGGGCGAACCCGGCGGGTCGAAACGCCGGGTCAGTCCGGCAGCGGTGAACGCAGCGAGAATCCCGTAGACCGCCTGCGGGGATGAGCCCGAAAGGTGCTTCTGCACTCCGGCGAAGATCTCTTCCGCGCTCGAATGGGGGTTCTTTTGAAGCACGCGTAGAACCGCGAGCCGTGGTTCAGTGACTTTCAATCCCGTCGCCCTGACGGTCTGCCGAAGAGAGTCGGCTTCCGCTGTCGGGTCGGGTTTGAATGTCATGGTCCCACCGTACATGCTTGTTTTGAATTTGTAAAAACAACTTCGGGTGATCGCACATCGATGGTGCGCACCCTTTCGCACATGCGCTAGATCGTCAAGGTTGCGACGAGGAATCGACAAGTAATCTGCCTCCTGCCTACCGTGAAGCGATGAAACTCGTGACGTATTCAGACAAGTCCGTGCTCCTCGGCGACGAAGCTGCAGACTACCTGGTCAGATTCGCAGCGTTCATCGCCGACAAGGGTCGCGCGGAAGCGATCTCGCTGAACGTGATCGCCTCAGACGGTGAGCTGATCGTCACGAGCTTCGTTCTGGGCACCGGCATCGGCCTGATGGCGGAGTCGACGGCGTCGGCGCTGCCGGAACCCGACAACCGCGAATGCATCGACTACATGAACGACAAGATGGAGCTGCTCACGGCGCCATCACGCGCGATACCGGCTGCCGAGCCGTGGCCGACGGATGACGGATTGGGCGACTCCCTCTAGCTCGCCCGAGTGGCGAACGCGCTACATGACGACGTTCTCGAGCGGCCGCCCCTCGGCGAGCGCCACCACCTGCCGGCGGAACAGGGCGAGCGTGCGCGACTGGGTCGCCGTCGTGTGCCCGCCCACGTGTGGCGTGATGATCGTGTTGGGAGTGGCCCACAGCGGGTGCCGCTCGGGCAGCGGCTCGGGTTCGGTCACGTCGAGCGCGGCGAAGACGCGGCGGCCGGTGAGGGCGGCGACGAGAGCGTCCGTGTCGACGACCGCACCGCGCGAGACGTTGACGATGCGGGCGCCGCGCGGCAGCAGGTCGATGAACTCGGCGTCGACGAGATTGCGGGTCTCGTCGGTGAGCGGCACCGACAGGATCACGGCCTCGGCCCGCGGCAGCAGCTCGGGCAGCGCCGATATCGGATGCACCGTGCGTTCGCCGTCGACACGGCCCGAGCGGGCGACCGCGGTGATCTTCACGCCGAAGGGTTCCAGTCGTGCCGCGATGGCCTTGCCGATCGCCCCGTATCCGACCAGCAGCACCGACCGGTCGGCGAGCGACGGCTGGAACATGGTGTTCCACTGCCGCGTCTTCATGTTCTTGACCGCGACGTCGATGCCGCGAAGGGATGCGAGCAGCAGACCGATGGCGAGTTCCGCGGTCTCGTCGTCGTGGATGCCGCGACCGTTGCTCACCACGACGCCCTCGGGCATGTACGGCAGCACGTAGTCGTAGCCCGCGCTCGTGAGCTGCACGAACTGGAGGTTCGGCAGCTCCTTCAACGGGAATCCCGCCGGGAAGTCGAACCTGTTCGGCACCAGCACCGCGTTGATCTGCTCGGCGTGCGCGGGCGCGGACGCCATCGACCAGGGCACCAGCTCGACGCCGTCGGGGACGGCCCCGAACATCGCGCACATTTCAGAAGTGGGGAGGGAAGCAGTCAGCACTGTTAGAGGCTAACCCGACTGTGGCCTCCCTCACATTCGCAGGCGCCGATGCACCGAAGGGGGTAGAACGGAGGGCATGACGATGACAACGCAGACCGAGATCGAGCGCAAGTACGACGTCGACGAGAAGGCGGCGCTGCCGAACCTCACCGATATCGCCACGGCCAAGCCGGCCGGGGAGGCGCATCTCGAGGCGGAGTACTTCGATACCGAGCGCGGCGACCTCGCAGCCCACCGCATCGTGCTGCGCCGTCGACGCGGTGGCGCCGACGAGGGCTGGCACATCAAACTTCCGGCGGCCGCGGGCCGCACCGAGCTGCACTGGCCTCTCACCGACGACGGCACTCCCCCGAGCGAGGTCGTCGACCAGGTGCGTTCACGGGTTCGCGGCCGCGAGCTCGGTGTGATCGCGCGTCTGCGCACCCACCGCACCCTGACCCACCTCTTCACCGACCAGGGCGAACCGCTGCTCGAGGTCGCCGACGACCAGGTGTCGGCCACCGACGTCGCGACCGGAACGCTGCGGCTCTGGCGCGAGTGGGAGGTCGAACTGCTCGACGGCGCCCCCGAGTCGGATCGCGAGCGGGGCACGTTGCTCGACTCGGTCGAGGAGCGCCTCGTCGCCGCGGGCGCCGCGCCCTCCGCGAGCCGGTCGAAGCTCGCCACGGCACTGGGTCGCACCGACCTCGACGGAGATTCGAAGGCCTCGGATGCCGCGGCGCCCGATCTCGACAGGTCGAGCCCGGCGGCCGCGGTGCTTCTCGTCGCGGTGGGCGCCCTCGTCGACGACCTCGCCCGCATCGATCCGCTCGTGCGAGCAGACGAGCACGACGCCGTGCACCAGTTGCGGACTCGCATCCGTCGCCTGCGCAGCCTGTTCGCCAGCTACCGTTCCGTGTTCGACCGCGAGGTCACCGACCCGTTGCGCGACCGGCTGCGCGAGGTCGGCACCGCCCTCGGCGAGGCACGCGACGCCGAGGTGATGCGCGATCGCGCGCACTCGCTGCTCGAAGACCACGAATCGCGGTCGGGTGACGTCAATCGACTGCCCGGGGGCCTGGACGACGACTACATCGCCGCCCACGCCAGGGCAGTCGCCGAGTTGAACGGCGAGCGCTGGCTGAGCCTTCTCGACGACCTCGACGCCTTCGTCGCCCGGCCCGCTCTCGCCGCCGAAGCCATGGAGTCCGTCGCCGACACCGTACCACCCGCCCTCCAGGCCGACCTGCGCCGCGTGCTGAAGCGGGCGAAGGCCGCGCGCCGGGTCGACTCCGAGGAGGAGCGGGTGCTGCTTCTGCACGACGTGCGCAAGGCGGCCAAACGGCTGCGTTATGCGGCGGAGGCCGTGAGCCAGGGCGACGCCTCCGTGTTCGGCAAGAAGACGCGTAAGTTCGCATCGGCCGCCGAAGCTGTGCACGACCTGCTCGGCGAGCACCGCGACAGCATGCTCATGCAGCAGCACCTGCGCGAGACCGCCGGCTCCGAGCCGAGCGCGTTCGACTACGGCGTGCTGCACGAGGTCGAGCGTCACGGCGCGGCGCTCTGTCTCGCCGACTACCCGGCCGCACTCGCCGAACTGCGGTCGTTCCGATAGCCGGTCACGTCGTCGGTGATAGTGCCGTCGACGCGACATCCACCCGCTACCGATGCTTGAGCAATCGAAGGACCCCACGACCTAGGCCCGATGTACGCGGAAACCCGAGAAGAGCAGTTCAACGACGCATTCGTGGCAAGCTCGTGCGCGACGACGCCCGCCGCTAGACCCGCGCACCCTCGCGGTTGCGACGCACGAGGCTCATCACCAGGAACAGCACGGCACCGGTCGCGATGATGATTCCGCCGCGCAGCCAGACCTCACCGCTCTGCTGGGTGAGCAGCACGATGCACGACAGGGCGCCGAGCACGGGCAACGCCGTCCAGGCCCGGAAGTGCTTCTCCTCGCTCTTGTCACGGCGCAGCACGAGAACTGCCACGTTGGTGCTGAGGAAGACGAACAGCAGCAGGAGCACGACCGTCTCGGCGAGGGTCGCGATGCTGCCGGTCACGGTGAGCAACATGGCGAGAACCGTCGTGACGACGATCGCGACCCAGGGCGTGCGTCGCTGCGGCAGCACCTTCGAGAACGCGGACGGGATGAGGCCCTGCTTGCCCATGCCGTAGGCGAGGCGGCTCGACATGATCATCGTCAACAGTGCGCCGTTCGCGACGGCGACCAGGGCGATGGCGCTGAACAACCACGACGGGATGCCGGTGTTGGTGGCCTCGATCACACTGAGCAGCGGGCCGGTCGAGTCGGAGAGTTCCTCGGCGGGCAGCGCCACCGAGGCCGCCGTGCCGACGAGCACGTACAGCACACCCGCGGTGAGCAGGGCGCCGAACAGCGCCTTCGGGTAGACGCGGCTGGGGTCTTTCACTTCCTCGATCACGTTGGCGCTCGTCTCGAAACCGACGAACGAGTAGTAGGCGAGAAGCGCGGCGCCGAAGATCGCGACGACCGGCGCGGAGCCTGCCTCGAACTGCACGGCCCTGCCCAGGTCGCCGTTGCCGCCGGACAGCATGACGCTCACCGCGACGACCACGAGCACCAGCCCGGTCGTCTCGATCATCGTCATCACGAGGTTGGCCCGCACCGACTCCTTGATGCCGCGGGCGTTGAGGGCCGCGATGGCGGCGAGGAAGATGACGGCACCGACGACCGGCGGCACGTCGATGAACGTCGCGAGGTAGTCGCCGGCGAAGGCGAGGGCGAGACCGGAGGCGCTCACCACCCCGGCGGCGAGCATGCAGAATCCGACGAGGAACGAGACGACCGGTGTCTTGTAGGCGCGTTCCGCGAAGACGGCGGAGCCGCCGGCGTGCGGATACTTGGTGACGAGTTCGGCGTACGAGGCGGCCGTGAGCAGGGCCAGCACGAGGGCGACGACCATCGGCGCCCACGTCACGCCGCCGACCTCGCCCGCGATCTGCCCGACCAGCGCGTAGACGCCGGCGCCCAGAACATCCCCGAGGATGAACAGGTAGAGCATCTTGCCGGTGATGTCGCGCTTGACCCCCGGCTCGGCGGGGCGGGTGGCGGCGGCCTGTTCGCGTGTCGTCATCCGGCAACGGTAACCACTGGAAATTCGCGGCGCGAACTTCGCACATTCGCCGCGCGAGGCGGGCGCCGCGATTACAATCCCCTGCCCGAACCGGCCTTTTGACTCGTCTTTGCGGCATGCGGTCCTCGTTGGCAAGCCCCTGTGATTTTCGACGGTCGCGCGGTCAACTCGATGGGTAGCCGCGCTCGTTGCGGCGGCTCGTAGACCCAGGTGAGGAGCAGTGCCGATGAAGGCGATGGTGTATCGAGGGCCCTACAAGGTCCGCGTCGAAGAGAAAGACATCCCAAAAATCGAGCACCCGAACGACGCGATCGTGCGGGTCACCCGAGCGGCGATCTGCGGATCCGATTTGCACCTGTACCACGGCATGATGCCGGATACGCGGGTGGGTTCGACGTTCGGCCACGAGTTCATCGGGGTCGTGCACGAGGTGGGTCCGTCGGTGCAGAACCTGTCGGTGGGCGACCGCGTGATGGTGCCGTTCAACATCTACTGCGGCACCTGCTACTTCTGTCAGAAGGGCCTGTACTCGAACTGCCACAACGTCAACCCGAACGCCACCGCGGTCGGCGGCATCTACGGGTACTCCCACACCTCGGGCGGCTACGACGGGGGCCAGGCGGAGTACGTGCGCGTGCCGCTCGCCGACGTCGGGCCATCGATCATCCCCGACTGGCTGCACGAGGAAGACGCCCTGATGATGACGGACGCGCTGGCCACCGGGTACTTCGGGGCCCAACTCGGCGACATCGTCGAGGGCGACACGGTCGTCGTATTCGGTGCGGGCCCGGTCGGGCTGTTCGCCGCCCGCTCGGCGTGGCTCATGGGCGCCGGTCGTGTGGTCGTCGTCGACCACCTCGACTACCGCCTGCAGAAGGCCCGCGAGTTCGCGTTCGCCGAGACGATCAACTTCACCGAGGTGAACGACGTCGTGGTCGAGTTGAAGAAGCAGACCGACTGGCTCGGCGCCGACGTCGTGATCGACGCTGTCGGTGCGGAGGCCGACGGCAACCTGCTGCAGCACATCACGGCCGCCAAATTCAAGTTGCAGGGCGGCTCGCCCATCGCGCTGAACTGGGGCATCGACGCCGTGCGCAAGGGCGGCACCGTCTCGGTCATGGGCGCCTACGGCCCGCTGTTCAGCGCCGTGAAGTTCGGCGACGCCATGAACAAGGGGCTGACCATCCGCACCAACCAGGCACCGGCGAAGCGCCAGTGGCCGCGTCTGCTCGAGCACATCCAGGCCGGACGCCTCTCTCCCCGCGACATCATCACCCACCGCATCCCGCTCGAACACATCGCCGAGGGGTACCACCTGTTCTCGGCCAAGCTCGACGACTGCGTCAAAACAGTCATCACCACCGACTAAGGAGAAGACGATGCCCTACATCGCCGACGAACACCGCCGCCCCTCGTCCGACGGGCTGCGCGCCCGCATCCCCGGGTGGGGCGCCGACCTCGACCCCGCCGACCGTCCGTCCGTTCCCCGCGAACGCACCGACCTGCCCACCGGCGCCCACTGGGTCATTCCCGAGAGCCAGCCCGAGCTGCAGCCCCGCGAGCGCTCCATCGAACACGCCATGCTGCCCCCGGTCTTCGGCACGTCGGCACCCCTGCACGGCGTCTCGGGTGCCGTGCGCCGCTACGCGTACGCGCGGTTCAGCGAGGCGCGCGCCGCGCACTGGCTGCTGCTCATCGCCGGCGACCGCATCGACGTGGCCGGAAGCCGCGTGCGTGCGGTCTTCGAGGGCCGACCCGACAACCCGATCGCCGAGACCCGCATCCGTGCCGAAGTGGGCAACCACCCGATCGGCTCGCGGTTCGGCCGCGGCCGCGCCGACACGAAGCACGCCTGGATCGACCCGCTCATCGTGGCCGGTCCGGCGGTGCTGGCGACGGTCGCGGTGGCGCTGGTCGTACGCGGCCTTCGGCGCTAGGCGCGGCGGGCGCGGCCGGGGCTACTGCTTCCGGTCGCGCCTGCGGCGGTCGCGCTTCGGCTCGTCGCCGTCTTCCGAGTTGCCGTCGTCTTCGGGGTTGCCGCCTGCGCTCTCGCGCAGTTCGCGTCCGTCCGCGACATCCTGCTGGTGCTTCTTTTCGATCTTGTCGCTCTTCCTGGTGTCGCGCGGCGGCAGCTGGATGGTCTCCTCCGCCTCGATGCCGGCCTGCAGCTGCCGGCCGCGCTCGAGTTCGGCGTCGAGTTCGGCACCGAAGAGCAGGGCGATGTTGGAAATCCAGATCCAGAGCAGGAAGACGATGACGCCGCCGATAGAACCGTAGGTCTCGTTGTAGCTCGAGAAGTTGGCGACGTAGAAGGCGAAGAGGGCGGATGCCACGACCCACACCACGAGGGCGAGCAGGGCACCGAGGCTCATCCATTTGAACTTCGGCTGTTTCACGTTGGGGGTCGCGTAGTACAGCACGGCGATGATCAGCACGACGAGGAACACCAGAATCGGCCACTTCGCGATGTTCCAGATGATCAGGCCGGTTTCGCCGATACCCAGGGCCTGACCCACCTGCTCGGCGACCGGTCCGGAGAGTGTGATGAGCAGCGCCGCGATGACGGCGACCACGATCGCTATCACGGTGACCAGCAACGTGACGGGGCGGAGCTTCCAGAAGGGGCGGCCCTCCTGGATCGAATAGATGCGGTTCATCGCCCGCGAGAACGCGCCGACGTAGCCCGAGGCCGACCAGAGCGCGCCGACGATTCCGGCGACGAAGGCGAAGCCGGCAGACGGCGACTTCGCGAGGTTCTCGAGCGGCCCCTTGATGGCGTCCAGGGTGGTCGCGGGCACGAGGCCGCCGACCAGGTCGAGCAGCGTGTCGGTCGTCTTCGCGGGGTCGCCGAACAGGCCGATGAGGGAGACGAACGCAAGAAGGGCGGGGAAGATCGCGAGCACGCCGTAGTAGGTGAGGGCCGCCGCGAGGTCGGTGGCCTGGTCGGCGCCGAACTCTCGCATCGTCTTCTTCATCACGTAGATCCACGAGCGCTTGTCGATCTCGGTGATCTCGTCGGGCTTGCGCGGATCGTCGGGGTCGGGTGCCGTTCGTTCGCGCGTGCTTGCCTTGTCGCCAGTCTCTTTAGCCATGCTCCTCACGGTAGGTAGTTGGTGTACTCCTTTCGAGGGCTTGCGCAGCCACGGCGGAAGTGGTGGCCGTGCATCAGGCGAGAAGCGCGAGCCGTTGACTCCTCCACAGGGCGTACAGCGACCACGGGTCATCCACACCCGCCCGCAGCACGTCGATGTGTTCGGCCAGTGCGTCGTGAACGGCGAACCACTCGGACGTCGCCAGCCGGTGGTCGGCGAACTGGACGTGCCGCCGCTGCTCGAGCGCTCGGTCGCCGCGTTCGAAGGCGAGCAGTTCGTCGTAGCGCAGGCTGGCGAACCGCTGGCGCGGATTGCCGGATGTACCGATCTTGATCTGATCGCGGAAACGCAGGTAGTAGACGACATCGACCCTGACCGCGGCCACGTGTTCGGGGTCGGCGGAGTCGCCGACCTTCCACTCGCAGATCGCGCACAGCCACCCCGACGGGTAATGCACACCCAACCGCGAACCGCAGGCCAGGCACGGTGACGGCAGCACGTCGGTGACCCCCACCTCACCGGCCACCCAGTCGTGGGCGGCGAGCAGGTGGTGCTGGCAGAGGTTCAGCGGAGCGCCCGATGCTGCCGGCCGCGCGCACGGCAGGCCGGAGTGGAGAACGATCGCGCAGTTGGTCACGTGCCTCACGCTACGCCGAGCCCACGACACGCAACCCCCTGCGGATGCTACGCAACAGGTGTTTAATAAAAGTGGATGCAGACGCATCGAAAGTTCCACAAAGAAGGTAGAAGAACAGGCACATGAACAACTTCACCGACAAAGTCGTCCTCATCACCGGCGCCGGGTCGGGCCTCGGCCGCGCCGCCGCCGTCGCCGTGGCGGCCCAGGGAGCCACGCTCGCGCTCGTCGACATCTCCGAGCAGGGTCTGGCCGACACCCGCACCGCCGTGCTCGAGGTCGCACCCGAGGCGAAGACCGTCGTGCTCACCGCCGACGTCTCCGACGAGGCGCAGGTCGAGGGCTACGTGACCGCGACCGTCGAGGCATTCGGCCGCATCGACGGTTTTTTCAACAACGCCGGCATCGAAGGCAAGCAGAACCCCACCGAGCAGTACGCCTCCGACGAGTTCGCCCGCGTGCTCTCGATCAACCTCAACGGCGTCTTCTTCGGCATGAAGCACGTTCTCGCGGTCATGAAGAGCCAGAACAGCGGCCACATCGTCAACACCGCGTCGGTGGGCGGCATTCGCGGCATCGGCAACCAGAGCGGCTACGCTGCGGCGAAGCACGGTGTCGTCGGGCTCACCCGCAACTCCGCCGTCGAGTACGGCGAGTTCGGCATCACCATCAACGCCGTCGCACCCGGTGCGATCTGGACCCCGATGGTCGAGAACTCGATGAAGCAGCTCCACGCCGAGAACCCCGAGAAGGCCGCCGAGCAGTTCATCCAGACCAACCCGACCAAGCGCTACGGCAAGGCCGACGAGGTCGCGGCCGTCGTCGCCTTCCTGCTCTCCGACGCGGCGTCGTACGTCAACGCGCAGGTCATCGCGATCGACGGCGGGCAGTCGCAGAAGTACTGACTCGTCGCACGAGAAACGGCCGCCACCCCCGAGGGGATGGCGGCCGTCGTCGTTACTCAGGAGACCCTAGCTCGCGACCTGCTCGCGGCGCGGCAGCTTCCAGCCCGGACGCACGTAGTGGCACGTGTAGCCCTCCGGGTACTTCTGCAGGTAGTCCTGGTGCTCCTCCTCGGCAAGCCAGAAGTCACCGACCGGCTCGACCTCGGTGACGACCGGTCCGGGCCAGATGCCCGAGGCGTCGACGTCGGCGATGGTGTCGCGGGCGACGCGCTCCTGCTCGGCGTCCGCGTAGTAGATCGCGGAGCGGTAGCTGCGGCCGCGGTCGTTGCCCTGACGGTCCTTCGTCGACGGGTCGTGGATCTGGAAGAAGAACTCGAGCAGCTCACGGAAGCTCGTGCGCTCGGGGTCGAAGGTGATCTCGATCCCCTCGGCGTGGTCGCCGTGGTTGCGGTACGTGGCGTTGGGGGTGTCGCCGCCGGTGTAGCCGACGCGGGTGGAGATGACACCGTCGCGCTTGCGCACCAGCTCCTCGACGCCCCAGAAACATCCGCCCGCCAGCGTTGCCTTCTCAAATGTTGCGCTCATCGTATGGCCTCTCTGCTCGTAGAACGAGTACGTGTAAATCGTAGGCGGTCGCGGCTGGCTGCCGGGAGCCTGTCCTACGACGGGTACAACGCAGAGGTGGGGCTGGAAGTTCCCGGTCGGGTCGGCACGCACAGCCCGCTCACAGGCACGGTCGGTGCCGGGGACTACGCGCCCGCGGCGTCGGCCGGGGCCTCAGCGGAGCGCCGGCTGCGGATGACACGGAAGACCACGAGTGCCACCAGCATGGCCACCACCGCGATCGCCACCTGCACAACGGACTCGCGCGGCGACCCCAGCACAGCCGCGAACACCTGGCCCGCGTACTCGACCATTTCCGCGGGGTAGGCCGCGAGTACCCGAGTGCCGGCTGCGGCGTTGATGGCGGTGAAGGCCGCGGCGCCGAGCCAGAGCAGCAGCAGGCTTCCGGCCGCGGCGACGGCTCGGCCGACGGTCGCGAACCCCGACCAGGCAATGGCCACCCCGACGCCGATCGCGGGGATCCACTGCACGGCGGCCCGCGCCAGGTCGTGGGCTTCGAAGACCACGAGCCCGAACGGCAGCACCGCGCCGCTCATCGACGCCCCGACGGCGACCGCGACGATCGACAGCGCGATCGCGACACCCGGCGCGGGCGCGCGGGCGATGAGCAGCAGGACGAGCACGCCGAGCAGTATCGCGGCGAGGGTGCCGCCGACGAGGGCGACGAGGTAGACGGTGGCGGCCCCGCCCCGCGACAGCCCGCCGATCACGGTCGCGGCGGTCTGCACCAGGGCGATCACCTGCACGAGCAGCGTGCCGACGAGGGCGGCAGCCAGCCCGAACCGCGGCACGCGCGAGCCCAGCAGCCGCACGATGCCGCCCGCGATCGCCGAACCGGTGATGATCACCGACACGATGAACCCCAGCGCGTACTGGCTGAAGGGCAGCAGCACGAGGGGCATGTCGTCGGGCATCGTGCTTGCGGCCCAGAGATTCTGCAGGGGCAGCCGCATACCCGTCGCGAGCCAGGGCAGCAGTGCGAGCAGTGCCGCACCGGCCCCGACGAGCAGGAACGGTGCGGCGGTCTTCGTCGTTTCGCGCGTCAGCATGTAGCAGGGCCCTCCGATTGCGTGTGAGCAATCTTTACATGCGGGGCGGGTCACTTGCGGGGCAGGGAGGTCCTACTCGTTCGCCGCCTCGGGCTCCAACTGCTGCCGCTCGTCGGCCTCCACGTCGGCGAACTCCGCGTCGAGGTCGGTGCTCGCCCCCTCGAACTGCGAGTTGTAGAGCCGGTAGTAGGCGCCCTCCCTAGTGATGAGCTGCTCGTGCGTTCCCTGCTCGACGATGTCGCCCGCCTCCATCACGAGGATGAGGTCGGCGTCGCGGATGGTCGACAGGCGGTGCGCGATCACGAACGACGTGCGTCCCTTACGCAGGGCGGCCATGCCGTGTTGCAGCAGCAGCTCGGTGCGGGTGTCGACCGACGAGGTGGCTTCGTCGAGGATGAGCACCGAAGGCTGGGCGACGAACGCCCGGGCGATGGTGATCAGCTGCTTCTCGCCGGCGGAGACATTGGACGCCTCCTCGTCGAGCACGGTGTCGAAACCGTCGGGCAGGGAGTGCACGAAACGCTCGACGTAAGTGGCCTGGGCCGCCGCCATGACCTCGTCGTCCGTGGCATCCTGACGCCCGTAGCGGATGTTCTCACGGATGGTTCCGGCGAACAGCCACGGGTCTTGCAACACCATGCCGGTGCGCGAGCGCACGTCGCGGCGTCGCAGGTCGGCGATGTTCTGGCCGTCGAGCAGGATGCGACCGCCGTCGAGCTCGTAGAACCGCATGATCAGGTTGACCAGGGTGGTCTTACCCGCCCCCGTCGGGCCCACGATCGCCACGGTCTGGCCGGGCTTCACCGAGAACGACAGGTCGCGGATGAGCGGGTGTGCCGGGTTGTACGAGAACGCCACGTGGTCGAACACGATCGTGCCGTCGCCCACCACCGGTTCGGGGGCGTCCGCGGCATCCGGCTCTTGCTCGTCTGCGTCGAGCAGCTCGAACACGCGCTCGGCGGAGGCCGTTCCCGACTGCACCACGGCCGCCATGCCGCCGAGTTCGGCGAGCGGCTGGGTGAACTGCTGCGAGTACTGGATGAACGCCTGGACGTCTCCGAGGCGAAGCTGGCCGCCTGCGACCATGAGCCCGCCGAGGACGGCGATGCCGACGTAGGTGAGGTTTCCGACGAACATCATGCCGGGCATGATGATGCCGGAGAGGAACTGCGCCTTGAAGCTCGCCTGGAA
>NZ_JBKKAD010000064.1:0-14501 GCF_046714715.1 Conyzicola sp.
AACTCCGCCCCGACCTCGTCATCATGGACGTGAAGATGCCCCAGCTCGACGGCATCTCCGCCGCGGAGCGCCTGACCAAGAACCACATCGCGCCCGTCGTGCTGCTCACCGCCTTCAGCCAGAAAGAACTGGTCGAACGCGCCTCCGAGGCCGGCGCCCTCGCCTACGTCGTCAAGCCCTTCACGCCCAACGACCTGCTGCCGGCCATCGAGATCGCCCTCAGCCGCTACACCCAGATCATCACGCTCGAGGCCGAGGTCGCCGACCTCGTCGAGCGTTTCGAGACCCGCAAGCTCGTCGACCGCGCCAAAGGCCTGCTCAACGAGAAGATGGGCCTCACCGAGCCCGAGGCGTTCCGCTGGATCCAGAAGGCCTCCATGGACCGCCGCCTCACCATGCACGACGTCGCCCAGGCGATCATCGAGCAGCTCAGCGCCAAGAAGTAGCACTCCTGCGAACGAGCCCGTCACCCTCGGTGCCGGGCTCGCTCGCGTTAACCGCACGCTGCGGAGGTTCTGCGGTGCGCCCGTCCGAACGCCCGCACCGCGACCAAGGCGCAGCAATGCGGGCCGCCCCCAACCGACGCGCCGTTTTATTGCTGGCGCTGTCGAATATTCGGCCGCGGAAGTGAAAAAACGCAGCGCGTCGGGGTGGTGGGGGAGCCTCAGCGCCTGTCGCGCAGCATGTTCGTCATGCGCACGGTCGACAGGCGCCGGCCTTCCGCGTCCCGCACGACGATCTCGTGCGTCGCGAGGGTGCCTCCGAGGCTGAGCGCCGTACAGGTGGCGGTGACCGTGCCCGAGGTCACCGAGCGGCTGTGGGTCGCGTTGATCTCGATGCCGACGGCGAAGCGTCCGGGGCCGGCATGGATTGCGGATGACACGGAGCCGAGCGATTCCGCGAGCACGACGTGCGCCCCGCCGTGCAGCAGTCCCACGACCTGACGGTTGCCCTCGACGGGCATCGTCGCGACCGAGTGGTCCGCCGACAGTTCGACGAATTCGATGCCCATCTTGACGGCCAATTCGCCTCCGCCGCTCTCAACCAGCCGTTCGACGAGTTCTGGATCGAGATCTGTGGGGAAGGTGGTCATGGCACTCTCTCGTTCGGCCCAGCGTGTCGGTGACCGAGGCTAGGCTGGCTGTCGTGTCGGACAACGAAAAGCCTACCCTCCTGATAATCGACGGCCATTCGCTGGCGTTCCGCGCGTTCTACGCGCTGCCGGTCGACAGTTTTATGAACCGTGAGGGGCAGCACACCAACGCGATCCACGGCTTCATCGCCATGCTCATCAACCTGCTGAAGGCAGAGAAGCCCACCCACCTCGCGGTGGCGTTCGACATCTCCCGCTTCTCCTTCCGCACGCGCGAATACCCGGAGTACAAGGGCACCCGCGGCGAGACGCCGGTCGAGTTCATCGGCCAGATCCCCCTGCTCGAAGAGGCGCTCAAGGCGATGGGCATCCCCACCGTCTCGAAGGAAGACTACGAAGCCGACGACATCCTCGCCACGCTCGCCCGTGAGGGCGCCGAGCAGGGCTTCCACGTCTTCGTCGTCTCCGGCGACCGCGACGCGATCCAGATGATCAACGACGACGTCACCCTGCTCTACCCGAACGCCCGCGGCGTCTCCGAACTCAAACGCTACGACCGCGACACTGTATTCGAGCGCTACGGCATCGAACCGCACCAGTACCCCGACATCGCCGCGCTCGTCGGCGAGACGAGCGACAACCTCATCGGCATCGACAAGGTGGGGGAGAAGACCGCGGTCAAGTGGATCGTGCAGTACGGCGGACTCGACGGCGTCCTCGAGCACGCCGACGAGATCAAGGGCGTGGTCGGCGAGAAGCTGCGAGAGCAGAAAGACCGTGCCATCCGCAACCGCAAGCTCAACCACCTGCTCACCGACGTCGACCTGCCGTTCGGACCGGCCGACCTCGAGCGGCAGCCCATCGACGAGACGGCCGTGCGGGCCGTCTTCGACAAGCTGCAGTTCAAGACGCTGCTCGAGCGGGTGCTCAAACTCGCCGGAGAAGACGGACACCTGCGTGAATCGGATGGCACGGCTCTCGCCGTGGCAGAGGTGGAGGAGACCGCCGTGCCGCCCGTGCGCACCATGGTCGACGAGGAGCTCGCGAAGTGGCTCGACACCCAGTCGGCTCACGGCACCGTCGCCCTCGGCCTGCGGGTCGAGACGCACGGCGGTATCGTCACCGCCCTCGGCATCGCGTCGCCGAAAGACAGCGCCTTCGTGCCCTGGGAGCCCGACCGGCCCGACTACGCGGCCCTCGAGTCGTGGCTCGCCGGCGACGCACCGAAGTATCTGCAGGGGTCCAAGCAGCAGCTCAAGGCCCTCCGCCGGTCCGGCCTCCAGCTGGGCGGAATCGCGTTCGACACGAGTCTCGCCGCCTGGCTGCTCAAGCCCGCCGGCAAGACCGACGACCTCGCCAGCCAGGTCTACGACTTCCTCGGCGAGACCCTGCCCCAGGCCGACCCCAACCAGCTCGTGCCCGACACCGACGCCGTGAGCCTCGCGACCGAGGCCTGGTACGTGCTGCGGGTCACCGAGTACCTCGCCGAGAAGCTCGGCCAGAGCGACCGCAAGGTGCTCGACGAGATCGAGCTGCCCCTCGTGCCGGTGCTGGCCACGATGGAGCTCGACGGCATCGCCGTGAACCAGCCGATCCTGTCGAAGCTGTCGGGCGAGCTCGCCAACGTCGCCGCCGACCTCGCGAGCCGCGCCTACGCCGAGATCGGCCGCGAGGTGAACCTCGGCTCGCCCAAGCAGCTGCAGCAGGTGCTGTTCGAAGAGCTGAACATGCCGAAGACCCGCGCCAACAAGACGGGCTACTCGACCGACGCCGCAAGCCTCACCGACCTGCAAGAGCAGTCGCCGCATCCGTTCCTCGACCTGCTGCTCAAGCACCGCGACGCGACCAAGCTGCGGCAGATCATCGAGACTCTCGAGAAGGCGGTCGACGCGAACGGCCGGGTGCACACCACCTACGACCAGACCGGCACGAGCACCGGCCGCATCTCGTCGAACGACCCGAACCTCCAGAACATGCCGGTCAAGACGTCGGTCGGCCGCGAGATCCGCTCCGCTTTCGAGAAGGGCGAGGGCTTCAGCACCCTGCTCACCGCCGACTACTCGCAGATCGAGATGCGGATCATGGCGCACCTCTCCGGCGACGAGGGTCTCATCACCGCCTTCAACGAGGGCGAAGACCTGCACCGCTTCGTCGGCTCGACCGTCTTCGGGGTGGAGCCGGCCGACGTGACGCCGCTCATGCGAACCAAGGTCAAGGCGATGTCGTACGGCCTCGCCTACGGGCTGAGCGCCTTCGGCCTGTCGAAGCAGCTGCGCATCGAGTCGAGCGAGGCGCGCAAGCTGATGACCGACTACTTCGACCGCTTCGGCGCGGTGCGCGACTACCTGCGCAACGTGGTCGAGCAGGCCAGGGTCGACGGCTACACCGAGACGATCTACGGCCGCCGCCGCCCGTTCGGCGACCTCAATTCGTCGAACCGGGTACTGCGCGAGAACGCCGAACGCGCCGCGCTCAACGCGCCGATCCAGGGTTCCGCCGCCGACATCCTCAAGATCGCCATGCTCGGCGTCGCGAGCGACCTGCGCGACCAGGGCCTCGGCTCGCGGCTGCTGCTCCAGGTGCACGACGAACTCGTGTTCGAGGTGGCCCCCGACGAGCTCGAGACCCTCACGGCAATCGTGCGCGACCGCATGGGCGGGGCGGCGCAGCTGCGCGTGCCGCTCGACGTGCAGGTCGGCACCGGCCCCAACTGGGATGCCGCGGCGCACTGATGACCGCCCTCACCGATCTGCTCGCCGAGCAGTCGATCGTGCTCGATGCGACGGCGACCGGCGCCGACGACGCGATCGCCCAGGCCGGCGCGGCCCTGATCGCCGCCGGGGCGGTCGACTCCGAGTACACCGCCGCCATGCTCGAGCGTGAGCGCTCCGTGTCGACCTACGTGGGGGAGGGCGTCGCCGTGCCCCACGGCACCCTGGCATCGGAAGCAGAAGTGCAGCGGGATGCCCTCGTTCTCTTGCGCTTTGCCGACCCGATCGACTGGAATGGCAACGACGTGACCGTCGTCATCGGGCTCGCAGCCCGCGGGCGAGGACACGTCGGTCTGCTGTCGCAACTCGCGGCCGTGCTGCTCGAACCCGAGCGGGCCCTGGCCCTGCGCGAAGCGACGAGCACCGCCGACGTGCACCGAGCCCTCTCCCAGTAAGCACCTCGCAGTAGCACCGACGAAGGAGCCCCGCATGGCCGAACGAACCGTCACCGTCGCATCCGCCGTCGGTCTGCACGCGCGGCCGGCGTCGCTCTTCTCGCAGGCGGCCGCCGCAACCGGGGTCACCGTCATGCTCACCTCGGCGGCCGGACGCAGCGTCAACGCGGCGAGCATCCTCGGGGTGCTGTCGCTCGGCATCGCCCACGGCGAACGGGTCACGCTCTCCGCCGAGGGCGACGGCGCGGATGTCGCGATCGACACCCTCGCGACGGTGCTCGAGACCGACCTCGACCGGGAATAGCTCGACGAGCGAATAGCTCGACGAGCTCATAGCTCGACGAGCTAATAGCTCGACGAGCTCATAGCTCGTTAGGCTCGCAGGATGAGCGAAGCACAGAACACCGCCCGCCAGTCCACGCCGACCGACGCCGTCGCCGAGAAGTGGGTCGACACCGAGCTCGACGTCTATCCGGAGTACCGCGTCTACCTCGGGCGCCCGGGCCGCGAGGGCGAGTACGCCGACTACTCGCCCGCCGGAGTCGAGCAGGCCATCGCCCACACCCGCGCCGCCCTCGCCGACATCCGCGCGGTCGCGCCGCTGGACGACGTCGACACCGTCACGAAGATGGACCTCGAACGCGAACTGCAGCTCACCATCGACAAGCACGAGGCCGGATTCGACCAGCGCGACCTCAACGTGATCGCGAGCCCGGCACAGGAGCTGCGCGACATCTTCGACCTCATGCCGACCGACACGGTCGACGACTGGTCGCACGTCGCCACCCGCATGCACAACCTCCCTGCCGCCATGGCCGGCTACATCGAGTCGCTTCGCTCGGGCATCACGGCCGGCAACGCACCGGCGATCAGGCAGGTCACCGAGGTCATGGCGCAGGCGAAGAAGCAGACGGCCACGTCTGGCTTCTTCTTCCAGCTGGCCGCGAAGGCGCGGGCCGGCGAGGCCGAACTGCCCGCCTCTGTCGTCGCCGACCTCGAGAGCGGCGCGCGGGCGTCCGCCGAAGCGTACGGCTCGCTCGTGAGCTTCCTCGGCGACGAACTCGCCCAGCACGCCCCCGAGAAAGACGCCGTGGGCCGCGAGCTGTACGCGCTCGCCTCGCGTGGTTTCCTCGGCGCCACGATCGACCTCGACGAGACCTACGAGTGGGGCATCGACGAGCTCGCCCGGATGGTCGCCGAGCAGGAGTCCATCGCCCGAGAGATCAAGCCCGGTGCATCCGTCGAAGAAGCCATCGAATTCCTCGACGGCGACCCGACACGCAAGCTGCACGGAACCGACGCGCTGCAGCGCTGGATGCAGGAGACGAGCGACCGCGCGGTCGAAGAACTGTCGCGCACGCAGTTCGAGATCCCGGATGTCGTCAAGCGCCTCGAGTGCATGATCGCACCGACCCAAGAGGGCGGCATCTACTACACGAACCCCACCGACGACTTCTCCCGGCCCGGCCAGATGTGGTGGAGCGTGCCCGAGGGCGTCACCGAGTTCGACACCTGGCGTGAACTCACGACCGTGTATCACGAGGGTGTGCCCGGCCACCACCTGCAGATCGGGCAGGCCGTGTACAACAAGACGATGCTCAACACGTGGCGGCGCAACGCGGGAACGTCGGGTCACGCGGAGGGCTGGGCGCTGTACGCCGAGCGCCTGATGCAGCAGCTCGGCTATCTCGACGACCCCGCCGACCGGCTCGGCATGCTCGACGGGCAGCGCATGCGCGCCGCCCGCGTCGTGCTCGACATCGGCGTGCACCTCGAGAAGACGTTGCCCGACGGTTCCGGGCCGTGGACGGGGGAGTACGCGTTCGGTTTCCTCGGCGCCAACGTGAACATGAGCCCCGAGTTCGTGCGGTTCGAGGTGAACCGCTACCTCGGCTGGCCCGGACAGGCGCCGTCGTACAAGGTGGGGCAGCGCATCTGGGAGCAGCTGCGCGACGACGCGGCGGCCCGGGAGGGAGCGGCCTTCGACATCAAGGCGTTCCACAAGCGGGCCCTCGACATCGGCGGCGTCGGCCTCGACACGCTCAAGGCGGCCCTCGAGCCGCGGGTTGCGCGTTAACCCGCGCGATTCGGTATGCTGGAATGTCACATTCGTGACACAACTATCCGCCCGCCATCGGCGAACATCCAGATCCATCTCGCCGCTGGCCCGAATTATGCCCTTACTGGAGCACTAACTACATGACACTCGTAACGCCCGCCAAGGCGCCCAAGCAGGTCGCGATCAATGACATCGGATCCGCAGAAGACTTCCTTGCAGCGGTCGAAAAGACGCTGAAGTTTTTCAACGATGGCGACCTCATCGAAGGTACCGTCGTAAAGATCGACCGTGACGAGGTTCTCCTCGACGTCGGTTACAAGACCGAGGGTGTAATCCCCTCCCGCGAACTCTCCATCAAGCACGATGTAGACCCGAGCGAGGTCGTCCAGGTGGGCGACACCGTCGAGGCTCTTGTCCTCCAGAAGGAAGACAAAGAAGGCCGTCTCATCCTGTCGAAGAAGCGCGCTCAGTACGAGCGTGCGTGGGGCGACGTCGAGAAGATCAAGGACGAAGACGGAATCGTCACCGGTTCGGTCATCGAGGTCGTCAAGGGTGGCCTCATCGTCGACATCGGTCTTCGTGGCTTCCTTCCCGCCTCGCTCATCGAGCTGCGCCGCGTTCGCGACCTCACGCCGTACCTCGGCCAGGAGATCGAAGCGAAAATCCTCGAGCTCGACAAGAACCGCAACAACGTCGTGCTCTCCCGCCGCGCGCTCCTCGAGCAGACGCAGAGCGAGAGCCGCACCACGTTCCTCGCGAACCTCGCCAAGGGCCAGGTCCGCAAGGGTGTCGTCTCCTCCATCGTCAACTTCGGTGCATTCGTCGACCTGGGCGGCGTAGACGGTCTCGTCCACGTTTCCGAGCTGTCGTGGAAGCACATCGAGCACGCCTCCGAGGTCGTCGAGGTCGGCCAGGAAGTCACCGTCGAGATCCTCGAGGTCGACCTCGAGCGCGAGCGCGTGTCGCTGTCGCTCAAGGCCACCCAGGAAGACCCGTGGCAGGTATTCGCCCGCACCCACGCAATCGGACAGGTTGCACCGGGTAAGGTCACGAAGCTCGTTCCCTTCGGCGCGTTCGTTCGCGTTGCAGAGGGCATCGAGGGCCTCGTTCACATCTCCGAGCTCTCGGGCAAGCACGTCGAGCTCGCCGAGCAGGTTGTCTCGGTCGGCGACGAGGTATTCGTCAAGGTCATCGACATCGACCTCGAGCGTCGCCGCATCTCCCTCTCGCTGAAGCAGGCGAACGAGGGCGTCGACCCCGAGGGTACCGAGTTCGACCCGGCACTCTACGGAATGCTCACCGAGTACGACGAGGCCGGCAACTACAAGTACCCGGACGGATTCGACCCGGAGACCCAGGAGTGGAAGGAAGGCTTCGAGACCCAGCGCGAGAAGTGGGAGCAGGAGTACGCTGCGGCCCAGGCTCGCTGGGAGTCGCACAAGAAGCAGGTTGCAGCCGCAGCCGTCGAAGAGGCCAACCCCTCCTCGGGCGACGTGCCCTCCGGCGCCTCGACCTTCTCGAGCGACTCGGCTTCGGCCGGAACGCTCGCTGACGACGAGTCGCTCGCGGCTCTTCGCGAGAAGCTCAGCAACAACTCCTAGTCACTAGGAACCATCGAATGGCCGTCACCCTCGCGGGTGGCGGCCATTCGTCGTCTGCGCAGCACCACGAAGAGCACGATCAGGCCGGCGATCGCCACGATCACGAGCACCGGGATAAGAATCGCGAAGAGCGAGAGGGTCACGCTGCTCACGTCTTCGGCGAAACTGAGCACCGGGGCGGCGAGTCCGAAGGTGGCGGCGTTGGCGACCGGCCGCACGGCCGTCTTCGCGCCGTGCACGAGCAGAGCGATCACGACGCCGGTGACGATCGGCACCCACTGGTTCGACGAGAAGAACGCGGCGGGGTCGGTGACCGCGGCGGTCTCGCTCGCAGAGCCGCTGCCGAACACGATGCCGCCCGACGCGGGCCGCACCACGGTCTGGATCACGTCGTTCACCGAGTCGACCGCCGGAATCTTGTCGGCGAAGAACTCGATCACGAGCAGCACGGCGAGGATACCGAGCACCCACTCGTTCTCGAGCCAGGCCCAGTTCGCCGGCAATTCGATGAAGTCGACGAACCGGGCACCGAGGCCGAGCAGCAACATCGGGATGTAGGCGTTGAGGCCGGCCGCGAAAGCGAGTCCGGTTCCCGTCAGAATCTCCAGCACGACACTTTCCTTTCGCTGCGCCGAGGCCAGCCTCTCGTTCGGCCGAGGCTAGCATTGCTGGAATGTACCTGATCGGGCTCACCGGGGGAATCGCCTCCGGCAAATCTGTCGTCTCCGCACGTCTCGCCGAGCGAGGGGCGGTGGTGGTGGATGCCGACGTACTCGCACGTGAGGTCGTCGAGCCGGGCACACCGGGTCTCGCCGCCATCGCAGACCGATTCGGTCCGGGGGTCATCGCCGCCGACGGCACGCTCGACCGTGCCGCGCTCGGCGCCATCGTCTTCAGCGATCCGCAGGCCCGTCTCGCGCTGAACGCCATCACTCATCCGGCCGTGTGGCACCGGGCCCGCGAACTCTTCGACGAGGCCGCGCGCAACGACCCGGGGGCGATCGTCGTCTACGACGTGCCGCTGCTCGCCGAGGCCGCCGCCGACCGGCCGATCACCTTCGACCTCGTCGTGGTGGTCGACGCCAGCGCCCCGACCCGGCTGAAGCGGCTCGTCGAGCTGCGCGGCCTGAGCGAGGAGGAGGCGCGCAACCGTCTCAACTCGCAGGCGACCGACGCGCAGCGCCTGGCGATCGCCGACGTGGTCATCGACAGCAACGGTTCGCTCGACGAGACCCTCGCCCAGGCCGACGCCCTCTACGCCCGCATCCTCGCGTCGTAGCACCGCCGCGCACCGGCCAGCGCGTGTCGGAGGCCGAGCCTAAGCTGGAGCAATGGAACCCACGCGCGCCGTTCGCCCCTTCGAAGTCGTGAGCGAGTACGTCCCGAGTGGCGACCAGCCGACCGCGATCGCCGAGCTCGCCGGGCGGGTGAACGCCGGCGAGACCGACGTCGTGCTGCTGGGTGCGACCGGTACCGGTAAGTCCGCCACCACGGCCTGGCTCATCGAACAGGTACAGCGCCCGACGCTCGTGCTGGCGCACAACAAGACCCTCGCGGCGCAGCTCGCCAACGAGTTCCGCGAACTGATGCCCAACAACGCCGTCGAGTACTTCGTCTCGTACTACGACTACTACCAGCCAGAGGCCTACGTGCCGCAGACCGACACGTTCATCGAGAAAGACTCCTCGATCAACGCCGAGGTCGAGCGCCTGCGCCACTCCACTACCAACTCGCTGCTCAGCCGGCGCGACGTCGTGGTCGTTTCCACCGTCTCCTGCATCTACGGCCTCGGCACCCCCGAGGGCTACATGGAGGCCATGGTGGCCCTGCAGGTCGGCATGCAGATCCCGCGCGAGACGCTCATCCGCAAGTTCGTGTCGATGCAGTACCAGCGCAACGACGTCGACTTCTCGCGCGGCAACTTCCGCGTACGCGGCGACACCATCGAGATCATCCCGATGTACGAAGAGCTCGCCATCCGCATCGAGATGTTCGGCGACGAGATCGAGGCCCTCTACTCGCTGCACCCGCTCACCGGCGACATCGTCAAGAAGCTCGATGCCGTGTCCGTCTTCCCCGGCTCGCACTACGTCGCCGGAACCGACGTGATGCACCGCGCCATCGGCACCATCAAGCACGAGCTCGAAGAGCGGCTCAAAGAGCTCGAGAAGCAGGGCAAGCTGCTCGAGGCCCAGCGGCTGCGGATGCGCACGACGTTCGACCTCGAGATGATGGAGCAGATCGGCTTCTGCAACGGCATCGAGAACTATTCGGCGCACATCGACGGCCGGTCGCCCGGGGAGGCACCGCACTGCCTCATCGACTACTTCCCCGACGACTTCCTCGTCGTGATCGACGAGTCGCACGTCACCGTGCCGCAGATCGGCGCCATGTACGAGGGCGACGCGAGCCGCAAGCGCACCCTCGTCGAACACGGCTTCCGGCTGCCGAGCGCGCTCGACAACCGCCCGCTCAAGTGGCCCGAGTTTCTCGACCGGGTGGGCCAGCGCGTCTACCTGTCGGCGACGCCCGGCAAGTACGAGATGGGCATCACCGACTCGGTCGTCGAGCAGATCATCCGCCCCACGGGCCTGCTCGACCCCCAGATCGTGGTCAAGCCCACCAAGGGCCAGATCGACGACCTGCTCGAGCAGATCAAACTGCGGGTCGAGCGCAACGAACGCGTGCTCGTCACCACCCTCACCAAGAAGATGTCCGAAGAGCTCACCGAGTTCCTGGGGGAGTCGGGCGTGCGCGTGCGCTACCTGCACTCCGACGTCGACACCCTGCGCCGCGTCGAGCTGCTCACCGAGCTGCGCCAGGGCGTCTACGACGTGCTCGTCGGCATCAACCTGCTGCGTGAGGGCCTCGACCTCCCCGAGGTCTCGCTCGTCGCCATCCTCGACGCCGACAAGGAGGGCTTCCTGCGCTCGTCGACGTCGCTCATCCAGACGATCGGTCGCGCGGCCCGCAACGTCTCGGGCGAGGTGCACATGTACGCCGACGTGCTCACCGACTCCATGAAGCGCGCCATCGACGAGACCGACCGGCGCCGCGAGAAGCAGATCGCCTACAACCTCGAGAAGGGCGTCGACCCGCAGCCGCTGCGCAAGAAGATCGCCGACATCACCGACGCCCTCGAGCGCGAGAACGCCGACACGGCCGCCCTGCTCGCCGGCCGAGGCGACGGGCGCAAGAAGTCGCCGACGCCCAACCTGCGCCAGCACGGCAAGGCCGCGGCGGGCGCGAACGAGCTCGAGGGCATCATCCGCGACCTCAACGACCAGATGCTGTTGGCCGCGGGCGAACTGAAGTTCGAGCTCGCCGGCCGCCTGCGCGACGAAGTCGCCGACCTCAAGAAAGAACTGCGCCAGATGGAGGCGGCAGGGCACCTGCGCTGACGCCGCGGGCGGCGTGCACAGACGAACCTGAGTACGCACTGAGCGAACCCGTCCATGCAATGTCGGTGGCATCCATACAATTGTGAGAGTGTCGATTTCTCCTGTAACTGGTGTGCCCACGCTCAACGTGCGCGGAGCCAGGGTCCACAATCTCAAGAACGTCGACCTGGAGATCCCGCGCGACTCCCTTGTCGTTTTCACCGGTCTGTCGGGGTCGGGCAAGTCGAGCCTCGCGTTCGACACCATCTTCGCCGAGGGCCAGCGCCGCTACGTCGAGTCGCTGTCGGCGTACGCCCGCCAGTTTCTCGGCCAGGTCGACCGTCCCGACGTCGACTTCATCGAGGGCCTGAGCCCCGCCGTCTCGATCGACCAGAAGTCGACCAACCGCAACCCGCGGTCGACCGTCGGCACGATCACCGAGATCTACGACTACATGCGCCTGCTCTGGGCGCGCATCGGCGTGGCGCACTGCCCGGTCTGCGGCGAGAAGATCCAGCGCCAGACGGTGCAGCAGATCGCCGACCAGCTCATGGAGCTCGAGACCGGCACGCGCTACCAGGTGCTCAGCCCCATCGTCTCGCAGAAGAAGGGCGAGTTCGTCGACACCTTCCGCGAGCTGGCCGCGGCCGGCTACTCGCGCGCCGTCGTCGACGGCGAGGTCATCCAGCTGAGCGACCCGCCCACGCTGAAGAAGCAGGTGAAGCACGACATCTCCGTCGTGGTCGACCGGCTCGTGGCATCCGACGACGCGCTCACGCGACTCACCGACTCCCTCGAGACGGCCCTGCGCCTCACCGACGGGCTCGTCGCCATCAACCTCGTCGACGAGACGGGTCCGGATGCGACGCGCACGTTCAGCGAGAAGCTTTCGTGCCCGAATAATCACCCCCTGCAGCTCACCGAGATCGAACCCCGCACCTTCTCGTTCAACGCCCCGTTCGGCGCCTGCCCCGAGTGCTCGGGGCTCGGTACCCGCATGTCGGTCGATGCCGACCTGCTCATCGCGGACCCCTCGGTGAGCCTCGCCGACGGCGTCATCCTGCCCTGGGCCCAGTCGGGAAAGGGCCTGTTCAACTACTTCGAGAAGCTGCTGCTCGGCCTCTCGCAGGATCTGAAGTTCTCGCTCAAGACACCGTGGGGCGAGCTGTCTCCCGAGGTGCAGGACGCGATCCTCAAGGGCAACAACTTCGAGGTCACGGTCAAGTGGAAGAACCGCTTCGGCCGCGAGATGAAGTACTCCACCGGTTTCGAGGGTGTCATGCCCTACATCGAGCGCAAGTTCCTCGAGGCCGAGACCGACGTGCAGCGCCAGCGGTTCGCGAACTACCTGCGCGAGATTCCCTGCCCCGTCTGCAACGGCAAGCGCCTCAAGCCCGAGGTGCTCGCGGTCACGGTCGACGGCCAGAACATCTCCGACGTGTGCGAGCTCAGCCTCGCCGACTCCTACGCGTTTATGAACACCGTCGTGCTCAGCGAGCGCGATGCGAAGATCGCCGCGCAGGTGCTGCGCGAGATCCGCGTGCGTCTCGAGTTCCTCATCGAGGTCGGGCTCAACTACCTCAACCTGTCCCGCGCGGCCGCCACCCTCTCGGGCGGCGAGGCGCAGCGCATCCGCCTGGCCACCCAGATCGGTTCGGGGCTCACGGGTGTGCTCTACGTTCTCGACGAGCCCTCGATCGGGCTGCACCAGCGCGACAACCGCCGCCTCATCGAGACCCTGGTGAAGCTCAAGAACCTGGGCAACACGCTCATCGTCGTCGAGCACGACGAAGACACCATCCGCACCGCCGACTGGGTGGTCGACATCGGACCGGGCGCGGGCGAGCACGGCGGGGTCGTGGTGCACTCGGGCAGCTACGAGAAGCTGCTCGAGAACACCGAGTCGGTCACGGGCGACTACCTCGCCGGACGCCGGTCGATCGCGACGCCGAAGAAGCGCCGCAAGGTCGACAAGAAGCGCCAGGTGCGGGTCGAGGGAGCGAAGGCCAACAACCTGCGCAACGTCACCGTCGACTTCCCGCTCGGCGTCTTCACCGCCGTCACCGGCGTGAGCGGTTCGGGCAAGTCGAGCCTGGTCAACGACATCCTCTACAAGGTGCTGGCCAACGAACTCAACGGCGCCCGCCAGATCCCCGGCAAGCACACCCGCGTCACCGGCCTCGAACACCTCGACAAGGTCGTGCACGTCGACCAGAACCCGATCGGTCGCACGCCGCGGTCGAACCCCGCCACCTACACCGGCGTGTTCGACAAGATCCGCAACCTGTTCGCCGAAACGCAGGACGCGAAGGCCCGCGGCTACCTGCCCGGTCGGTTCAGCTTCAACGTCAAGGGCGGCCGCTGCGAGAACTGCTCGGGCGACGGCACCATCAAGATCGAGATGAACTTCCTGCCCGACGTCTACGTCGCGTGCGAGGTCTGCCACGGCGCACGGTACAACCGCGAGACCCTCGCGGTTCGCTACAAGGGCAAGAACATCGCCGAGGTGCTCGACATGCCGATCAGCGAGGCCGCCGACTTCTTCGAGGCCATCGGAGCCATCCACCGCTTCCTGAAGACGCTCGTCGACGTCGGCCTCGGGTACGTGCGCCTGGGCCAGAGCGCCACGACCCTGTCGGGCGGCGAGGCGCAGCGCGTCAAGCTCGCCACCGAGCTGCAGAAGCGCTCCAACGGCCGCAGCATCTACGTTCTCGACGAGCCGACCACCGGCCTGCACTTCGAAGACGTGCGCAAGCTGCTGCTGGTGCTGAACAGCCTGGTCGACAAGGGCAACACCGTGCTCGTCATCGAGCACAACCTCGACGTCATCAAGAGCGCCGACCACATCATCGACATCGGTCCGGAGGGCGGCGCGGGCGGCGGCCAGGTGCTGTCGACCGGTACGCCCGAGCAGCTCGCGAAGATCGAGGGCAGCCACACCGGCTTCTTCCTCAAGGAGATGCTGGAGGGCGTGCGCGCCTAGGCGTGCCTCGGTATCGATGAGGATCAGGCCATGAGCGACACCGTCACGTGGCGACCGAAGGCGGGGGAGATCCCGACCGCGCCGGGCGTCTACCGCTTCCGCGACGCCGGCGGGCGGGTGCTCTACGTCGGCAAGGCCAACAGCCTGCGCGCGCGGCTGGCCAACTACTTCCAGCCGCTGCGCAGCCTGCACGAGCGCACCCGGCGCATGGTGCTCTCC
>NZ_JBKKAD010000065.1:0-29191 GCF_046714715.1 Conyzicola sp.
TTCTTGCACAGGCCACTCCGGAAGACAAGATGGCGCTCATCCGAAGAGAACAGAGCGAGGGCAAGCTCGTCGCGATGACCGGTGACGGCACAAACGATGCCCCGGCGCTCGCCCAGGCGGATGTCGGCGTCGCGATGAACACCGGCACAACGGCGGCCAAAGAGGCTGGGAACATGGTCGATCTCGATTCGAACCCGACGAAGCTCATCGAGATTGTGGAATCGGCAAACAGCTCCTGATGACACGCGGTGCGCTGACCACGTTTTTGATCGCGAACGACGTGGCGAAGTACTTCGCCATCATCCCGGCGATGTTCGCCGGGGTGTTCCCCGGACTCGGTGTGCTCAACATCATGGGTTTGCACTCGCCCGCGTCGGCGATTCTCTCGGCCATCATTTTCAACGCGATCATCATCGTCGTGCTGATCCCGCTGGCCCTGCGGGGAGTGAAGTACCGGGCGCTGTCGGCGTCGAAGATCCTCACTCGCAACATCCTGGTCTACGGCCTGGGCGGCATCGTCGCGCCGTTCGTCGGCATCAAGATCATCGACCTCGTGATCACACTGATCCCCGGCTTCTAACCCTCGAAAACTGGAAGGAATACACACATGTCAACACGAACAGCAGCCCGCCAGTACTGGGTCGCGATAAGGGCGATGCTCATCTTCACGGCGGTGCTGGGCATCGGCTACACGGCGGCCATCACCGGCATCGGTCAGTTGGCGCTCAGCGCGAACGCCAACGGGTCGCTGACCGAGGTCGACGGCGAGACCGTCGGATCGACTCTCATCGGCCAGTCCTTCACCGATGCCGACGGCGCCGCTCTTCCCGAGTGGTTCCAGTCGCGGCCGTCCGCCGCGGGCGACGGGTACGACGGCGCCGCCTCCAGCGGCAGTAACTACGGTCCGGAGAACGAAGACCTGATCGCCGCCATCACCGACCGCCAGATGGCCATCGTCGAACTCGAGGGTGTCGAACCGGCCGAGATCCCCGCGGATGCCCTCACGGCGTCGGCGTCTGGTCTCGACCCGCACATCAGCCCGGCGTACGCCCGGCTGCAGGTCGAGCGTGTCGCGGAGGCCCGCGACCTGCCCGTCGCGACGGTGAGCGACCTCGTGGAATCGGAGATCCAGTCACCCGACCTCGGCTTCCTCGGTGAGGCCACCGTCAACGTGCTCGAGCTCAACATCGCTCTCGCCGAGCTGAAAGGCTAGCGAGTCGTGAAAAGAGGGCGGCTCCGAGTGCTGCTGGGCGCCGCCCCCGGCGTGGGCAAGACCTACGCCATGCTCGAAGAAGGCGCCCGGCTGGGCGCCGAGGGCAAGGACGTGGTCATTGCGGTCGTGGAAACCCACGGCCGCAGTGCCACGGCCGCGTTGCTGCACGGTCTCGAGATCCTGCCCCGTGCCGAGATCGACCACCGAGGGGTGCAGCTCTCCGAGATGGACCTCGCCGCGGTGCTCACCCGCAATCCCGGCGTCGCGCTGGTTGACGAACTCGCCCACACGAACGCGCCAGGGTCGGTGAACGACAAGCGTTGGCAAGACGTCGAGGCGCTGCTCGCCGCGGGGATCAACGTGATCTCAACCGTCAATGTGCAGCACATCGAGTCGCTCAGCGACGTGGTCGAGCAGATCACGGGCGCGCCGCAGCGGGAGACCATCCCCGACGAGGTCTTGCGCAACGCCGACCAGATCGAGGTCGTAGACCTCGCACCGCAGGCACTCCGGGATCGCCTCTCCGAGGGCAACGTGTACCCGGCCGCCCGCATCGACGCCGCGCTCTCCAACTACTTCCGGCTCGGCAACCTGACCGCATTGCGCGAGTTGGCTCTGCTCTGGCTCGCCGACGAGGTCGATAGCGCGCTCAAGGCGTACCGGTCGGAACACGGCATCGACAACAAGTGGGAGGCACGTGAACGCGTCGTCGTCGCCCTCACCGGCGGTCCCGAAGGCGAGACCCTCATCAGGCGGGGCGCACGCATCGCCGCCCGGTCGGCCGGCGGCGAACTGCTCGTCGTGCACGTGAGCGGGCAGGACGGACTCAGCGACGCGCACCCCGGTGCTCTTTCCGCGCAACGCTCCCTGGCCGAAAAGCTCGGCGGCACCTACCATCAGGTCGTCGGCGAAGACGTGCCGCGCGCCCTCGTCGACTTCGCGAAAGCCTCCAACGCGACCCAGCTCGTGATCGGGGTGAGCAGGCGCAGCCGTGTGGCCGCTGCCCTGACCGGCCCGGGCATCGGCGCGACGGTCATCCGCGAGTCCGGGGTCATCGACGTACACATCGTCAACCACGAGGCGGCGGGTGGACGCTTCGCGCTTCCGCGCATCGGCGGCGCGCTCACCGTGAAGCGCCGTATTCTGGGGATGCTGGTAGCGCTCATCGGCGGCCCCCTGCTCACTCTGCTGCTCGCATCCTTCCGCAGCGACGAGTCCATCGCGAGCGATGTGCTCGGCTTTCAACTCCTGGTTGTCATTGTCGCGCTCGTGGGCGGGATCTGGCCCGCACTCTTTGCAGCGCTCCTCTCTGGCCTGACCCTGGACTTCTTCTTCATCGACCCCCTGTACACGGTGACCATCGCGAGCCCCCCGCACGCCCTCGCCCTCGTGCTGTACATCATCAACGCCGTGCTCGTCAGCTACGTCGTCGATCAGGCGGCGAGACGCTCCCGCTCCGCGGTGCGCGCGCTTGCCGAGTCGGAGCTGCTCGCGACGATCGCCGGAAGTGTGCTACGCGGCCAGGACGCGCTCCAGGCCCTGCTCACGCGCACCCAAGAAGCGTTCCGGCTCAGCAGCGTGCGACTGCTCGAGGGCGATTCCGTGCTGTATGCGGTGGGCGAAGGCCGTGCCGACGAACACGTCTCCTCGATGGCGGTCGGCGAACGCTGCACCCTCCAGCTGATCGGCCCCGATCTGCAATCCTCCGAACGCCGACTGCTGGCCGTCATCGCCGCGCAGATCGACGCGGCGATGGAGCACAACGCCCTCACGAAGACCGCGGAGGAGATCCGGCCGCTCGCCGAGGCCGACCGGATGCGCAGCGCGCTGCTCGCCGCCGTCGGCCACGATCTGCGCCGCCCGCTCGCCGCGGCGACGGCCGCGGTCAGCGGACTGCGCTCCACCGACATCAGCTGGTCGGAGAAGGACAGGTCGGAGCTGCTCGCCACGGCGGGCGAGTCCCTCGACTCCCTGGCCGCGCTGGTCACCAACCTGCTTGACGCCAGCCGGCTTCAAGCGGGCGCGCTGGCCGTCATGTCGGCCCCGCTCGACGTCGTGGACGCGGTGCTGCCCGCCCTCGACGAACTGGGCATCGGCCCGGCGGACGTGGAGCTCGGCATCGAAGACGGGTTGCCCGAGGTGATGGCCGACGCCGGCCTGCTGCAGCGCGTGCTGGTGAACCTGCTGAACAACGCGCTGCGCTTCTCGCCGGAGGGCACTCCGCCGCGGCTGTCGGCGAGCGCGTTCGCCGGCTCCATCGAAATTCGCATAGCCGACCGCGGCCCAGGCGTCGCAATGGAACGCAAAGACGACATCTTCGTGCCGTTCCAGCGCCTCGGCGACACCGACAACACGACGGGTCTCGGCCTCGGGCTGGCGCTGTCGAAGGGCTTCGTGGAGGGCATGGCGGGCAGCCTGCACGCGGAAGACACCCCGGGCGGGGGCCTCACCATGGTGATCTCGCTCCCCGCAGCATCCGGAACCATCTCCGACCTCGAGGGCGACGCGTGAAGCTTCTGATCGCGGACGACGACCCGCAGATCCTCCGCGCCCTGAAGGTGACGCTGGGGGCGCGCGGGTACGACATCGTCACCGCCGGAAACGGCGTCGAGGCGCTCGATCAGGCGATCGCCCACCACCCCGACCTGATCATGCTCGATCTGGGCATGCCGGAACTCGACGGGATCGAGGTGATCGTGGGGCTACGCGGCTGGACGCAGGTGCCGATCCTCGTGGTCTCGGGACGCAGCGGCGCGACCGACAAGGTGGAGGCGTTGGACGCGGGAGCGGACGACTACGTCACCAAGCCGTTCTCGATGGAGGAACTGCTCGCGCGCATCCGAGCGCTCACCCGCAGGCTTCCGTCGGAGGAGTCGGAGCCGGTCGTGACCTTCGCCGACGTCAGCGTGGACTTCTCCGCGAAGCAGGTGCGTCGCGGCGGGCAGGTCGTGCGTCTGACGCCGACCGAGTGGCGGATCCTCGACATCCTGCTGCGCAGCGGCGGCAGGCTGGTCACCAGGGAATCGCTGCTGACCGAGGTGTGGGGCCCGCACCACTCCGCCGACACCGGGTATCTGCGGCTGTACTTCGCGCAGCTGCGCAAGAAGCTCGAGCCGCAACCCTCTCGCCCGCGTCACCTCGTCACCGTGCTCGGCATGGGCTACCGGTTCATCGCGGACGGCGAAGAACAGACGCAACCGGCCGCGCCACTGCCCTGACCGACCGCATGGATCGCGTAACGATCCGCGCCGTGCGCGTATGGAGGCCGTAAGGCCGCTAGGCGCGGCGGACGCTACGGGCGACGCTGGATACATGAACCTATCCCGCGTGCAGACGCGCCGAGCGAAGACCCTCACGACCGACATGTGGCCGGCATTCACGACCCACACCGAGAGCGACGTGATCATCGCGGCTCTGTCGATCACCCGACTCGTGGAGTGGTGCGGCACGCCGTGTGTGCACACCGCGGACGCGGCGATCCCCGGCAGCGGCGGCCGCCCGTCGGAGTCCGAGCTCGCCTCCGTCGTGGCGGCTCGGGTCGTCTCCGCGGAGTGGCGCAGCGACCTCCGCCTGCACGTCGTGATCGACGCCGACCTCTCCGGCTGCGACCCGACGGCGGGCGAGGCGCGCCTCCTCGGGCGGGCATCGGACGCGAGCCCGGCCTCCGTCGTTCTCGAAAGCCTTCACCCGCGGGGCGGCGGCAGTGCGACCTACCTGCCGGCTGACATCGCCGTCGGCGACCTCGTGATCATCCCGTGCCGCGGGGTGACGCTGCTGCACGACATCAAGGCCTGAGCGATCAGCCGCCGACGTGGATTCCGGGACGCTGCCTCGGGTCCTTCTCGACCTCGCGCAGGATCTCCCGCACCAGCGGCGCGGTGTCGCCCCGGCCCAGGAGCAGGAACTTGAACAGATAGGCGATCGGGTTGCCCTCGGCCCACTCGAAGTGGCACTGCGGCCGCACCCCGGTCGCCTCCTGCAGTGCGAGCAGGGTGGCGGCGATGGTGTTGGGCACCACGGCGCTGTCGATCCGCAGGATCAGGAACTCGCCCACCTCGACGCCGCGCACATTGAGCGTCTGGCGGAAGGTCGACGGGTCTACGACGTCGACCTCGAGGAAGAGCACCTTCGAGGTGGACGGCACGGGGTTCATGCCGCGCTGCGATTCCTCCTTCTCGGCGTACTCGTCGGCGTGCCCGGTCTGGCGGCGGTTGGCGACGATGTTCAGCTGGCCGTCGACGGCGAGGACCTCGGCGATCAGCCGCCGCGCAGTCGCATTGAATTCAACCCTCTCAACGCGCAGCTCGGTGGCGCGGTAGGCACGCGAGATGATCGAGACCGTGACGATGCCCGCGATGAACAGGCTCGAGATGGCGATGCCGTCGGGCTTTTCGATCACGTTCGCGAGCAGCGCGTAGATCAGCACCGCGGTCAGCACGGAGAAGCCGAACGTGGCGCGTCGTTCACGCTTGCGCACCGCCGCGATCGTGACCGCGACCGCCCCCGACACCATCATCGCGAGGATGCCGGTCGCATAGGCGCCGGCCTGCGCGTTGACGTCGGCGTTGAAGGCGATGGTGATGACGATGCTGATGCCGGTGTAGACGAGCACGACCGGCCGGATGGCCTTGCTCCACTCCGGCGCCATGCCGTACGACGGCAGGTAGCGGGGAACGATGTTGATCAGCCCGGCCATCGCCGACGCCCCCGCGAACCAGAGGATGAGCACGCTGCTTATGTCGTAGACGGTGCCGAAACCCTCGCCGAGGTAGAGGTGCGCCAGGTAGGCGAGGGCGCGCCCGTTGGCCTCCCCGCCCTCCTCGAACTCCTCCGCGGGGATGAGCACGGTGGTGACGACGCTCGTCGCAAGTAGGTAGGCGCTCATGATGACCGCCGCCGTGGTGAGCAGTTTGCGGGTGTTGCGCACGCGCGACGCGAGCACCTGGAATTCGGTGAAGCCGTCGGACTTCACGAGCGGCATCATGCTCACCCCGGTCTCGAAACCGGAGAGTCCCAGCACGAGCAGGGGAAAGGCGAAGATCGCGGTTCTCGCGATGTCGCCGAAATCGCCGCTGCTGGCCGTCAGCCGTTCGAGCCAGTTCTGCATGGTGGCGGGCTCGGCGACGATGGCCGCGATCGAGACGCCGATGACGATGGCGTTCAGCAGCAGGAAGATCGCCACGAGCGGGATCGCGACGTTGACGGCCTCGTTGAAGCCGAGCAGGAAGACGCCGCCGAGCACGAGAAGCAGTACGACGGTGACGATCACGTTCGCGCCGCGCAGCGCCTCGGGCACAAACGGATTCTCGAGCAGGTGCACCGTCGCGTCGGCGCTGGACAGCGTGATGGTGATGATCCAGGATGTCGCGACGAAGCCGAGTAACACGAGGACGAAGATCTTGCCCCGCCAGAACGGCAGCAGCTTCTCGAGCATCGCCACCGAGCCCTGGCCGTGGGGGCTCTGCTTCGCGACGCGGCGGTACATGGGGAGCATGCCGAACAGCGTGAGAACGACGATGAGCAGCGTCGCGACGGGCGAGAGCGCGCCCGCCGCGAGCACCGCAATCGCCGGCAGGTACGACAGCGTCGAGAAGTAGTCGACGCCGGTGAGCGTCATCACCTTCCACCACGCGTGCGTCTGGTTCTTCTCGCCCGCCTCCGGGCCGGCCGGCGCGACCTGGTTGGCCAGCAACCACGTGCCGAGCGGGCTCGGCGCCGTGTCCCGTTTCGACTGGCGCAGGGAGACGACGGCGGGGATGGCGTCTGACGGGAGGGGTGTGCTCACGTGGCACGACACTACTCGCGCCCGGCGTGCTGTCCGCGCTTTAGCTATCTCGGCCGAAGAAATTCGACAGCCCCGACAACCCGGGGATCTCGAAGTTGGAGCCCAGCTCGGACGCCTGTTCGCTCAGGCCGGCGGCGTAGTCGCCCGCGCCCTCCGCAATCCCGTCGAAACCGCCGGCGAAGCTCTCGAAGTCCACACCCATTCCGGCGGCCTGTTCGAGGAGCGGGGCGGCAACGCTGCTGAGCACGGCTCCTCCGGCCACGGCGGCGAGCAGTCCTCCGGCAGCCCCGAGGCCAACGCCGGCGAGCGCACCGGCGGCTCCCCGCCCTGACGGCTTCGCGAAAAGTCCGCGTAGGAATCCCGGGTTGTGCGCTTCGCCCCGGGTGGCTGAGCGGGCGAGGTCTTCGGAGCTCGCCGATGCAGGCTGTTCGTTCGCAGGCAGGTGCGCCCGAAGTTGGGCCTCGACCTGTTCACGCTGGGCGGGGGAGAGGCGCGCGAAAGCCTCGCGATGTACTGACTCGAGCTGCTCGGGAGGCGCGGTCTCGAGCAGGTAGTTGTAGCGGGCGATGGCGGCGCGGTCTTCGGTGCTGACTTCGGATGAAACATCCGGACGCTGCGGAGCGGAGGGTCCGCGGTCCGCGGCGCGATCGGCGCCCGTGACCTTATCGGCCGCGGTGCGAACCATCTCTCGCCAGTCGGTCTTTCCGGATCCTGAAGACGAGGTCTGGCCCTTCTTGTCGAGTGCTTGGGAAGCCATTTTCAGCATGCGTTGGAGGTTGCTCATGGGGGACCTTTCGGTTCGACTGAGTCTTCAGTCTGCGCTGACCCGCCTGAGTAAAGCCTCTCCGGGCGACGAGCCGTTCGCATAGACTTCTATCTATGGGTACTGGGGGGTCGACCGCCGAGCTGCGGCTACTAGCCGACCCGACGCGAGCCCGCATCATGTCGCTCATCCTGGAGAGCGCCGAGGGCCGTGCGCTCGTCGGCCACCTGGCCGTGGCGCTGGAACTCCGCCAGCCGACCGTGAGCCACCACGTCAAGGCGCTCTTCGACGAGGGTCTGCTCGAGCGCGAACCCGAGGGTCGCAATGTCTGGTACTCGGTCAGTCCCGGTCAGGTCGACCGGGTCACCGACGTGCTGCGCGCCGACCAGCCCCCCACGATCGCCGACGGAGTGCTCGAACGGATCTCATCGGATCTCGCCGACCGCTTCGCCGGAACCTTCGCGGCGGAGACCGTGGAGCGCTACGTGCGGGAGAGTCACGCCCTGCTTGCCGACCAGGCGCACATCACCCGCCATCTTCCGTCGCTGACGTCGCGATTCGCGGCCGACCGGCTCGCGGCCCTCGCCGCGGCCGCGCTGCCCGAGGGGGAGGGCGTGCCCGAGGTGCTCTTCGTCTGCGTGCAGAATGCCGGCCGCTCGCAGATGGCGGCGGGCATCCTCCGACACCTAGCCGGCGACAGGGTGAGCGTGCGCACCGCCGGTTCCGCGCCGGCGAGCGCCGTGCGGTCGGTCATCGTCTCCGCGCTCGACGAGATCGGCGTGCCGATCGGGGGCGAGTACCCGAAACCGCTCACCGACGATGTCGTGCGCGCCGCCGACGTCGTGGTCACGATGGGCTGCGGCGACGCCTGTCCGGTGTACCCCGGTCGCCGCTACCTCGACTGGGACCTCGAGGATCCGGTGGGTCTTCCCCTGGCTCGGGTGCGCGACATCCGCGACGACATCGAGGCGCGGGTGCGCGAGCTGCTGGTCTCACTGAATCTGAGCCCGCTCTAGCCAACCCATAGATCACGGTCTATGCTTTCGGTATCCGATAGTGAGGAAGCTCCCATGACCGACAAGCCCACCGTTCTCTTCGTCTGCATCCACAACGCCGGCCGATCGCAGATGGCCGCCGGCTACATGCGGGCACTCTCCGGCGGCGCGGTCGAGGTGCGCTCCGGCGGTTCCGAGCCCGGCGACCAGATCAACCCGATGGCGATCGCCGCGATGGCCGAAGAGGGCATCGACATCAGCCAGGGAATCCCGCAGCTGATGACCACCGAGCAGGTGCGCGACTCCGACGTCGTCATCACGATGGGCTGCGGTGACGTCTGCCCGATTTTCCCGGGCAAGCGCTACGAAGACTGGGAGCTCGTCGACCCCAAGGGCAAGAGCATCGACGAGGTGCGCCCGATCCGCGACGACATCAAGGCCCGCATCGAAACGCTTCTCGCCGAACTTCTCCCCGCAAAGGCCTGAGCAGGGATCGGCTCGATGTCTGATCTGCCGCTGCCTGTCAGCGTGCGGTCGGCACCGCGAGCATCGTCTGCAACACCTCGAGCCCGGCCGTGATCTCGACCGAGGGGTCGAGCAGCCATTGCACCTGGAGGCCGTCGGAGGCGGCGATGACGAGCGCGGCGACCGACTCGGGGGAGACGTCGGCGCGGATCGCTCCGGCGGTCTGGGCGGCGACGACCTGCTCCACCAGCTCCGCGCGCAGGCCGGCGAACCGGTGGGCGAAGTACCGGCGCGAGGTCTCGTTCCCCGGCTCGACGGAGGCGCCCATCATGGTCGAGTACAGCGCCACGAGACCGGGAATGGTGACGTTGCGCTCGGCTGCCGACAGCATGCCGTCGAGCAGCCCGTCGCCGGCCTTCTGGTAGTCGTCGTCGAAGCGCGCGGCGTTCTCGCGCAATACCTCGACGAGCAGCTCCTCGCGCGATGAGAAGTAGTGCAACAGGGCGCCGTGCGAGACGCCGATGGCCTCGCCGATTGCGCGCAGCGACGTGCCGGCGGCCCCCTTCTCGGCGAATACCTCGATGGTGCGCTCGAGGATCTCTTTGCGACGGGCTACACCCTTCGCGTACGAACGTGGGGGCGTGTCATCCATGCTCGCAGTCTATGGCGAAAAAACCTCCACGCGGCGGTTTTGCCTGTTATCGTGTTGCGCAGACCATCGAACAAGGGAGTATCGAATGACCCCGACCGTATCCGTGCAGCTCTACAGCGTGCGCGACGCCATAGCCGACGACCTGCAGGGCGCGGTCGCGCGGCTCGCCGATATCGGGCTGCGCCACGTCGAGCCCTACGCATTCGCCGAGCGCGCAGAAGAGTACGAGCGGGCGTTCGCGGCCTCCGGAGTCTCGGCACCGTCCGGGCACGCTGCCGTGATCGATTCGGATGAACCGGACCGCATCTTCGAGGCCGCGGTGCGTCTCGGCATCGGCACGGTCATCGACCCCCTGGTGCCGACCGAGCGGTGGCTGACGGCCGACGACGTGGCAAGAACCGCCGACCGGGTCAACGAGCTGACCGTGCGGGCCGCCACCTTCGGGCTCGCGTTCGGCTACCACAACCACCAGTGGGAGCTCGCGAACCAGATCGACGGGCGCCCCGCGCTGCTCAGCTTCGTCGAACGCATCGACCCCGCCGTCGTGCTCGAGATCGACACCTTCTGGGCGTCGGTCGGCGGGGCGGACACGCCCGCCCTGCTGCGTTCGCTCGGCGACCGGGTCACCTTCATCCACGTGAAAGACGGCGCGCTCAGCGCCGACACCTCGCTGCAGCGGCCGGCCGGCCGGGGTGCCGTCGACGTGACGGGCGTCCTCGCTGCCGCACCGCAGGCCGTGCGGGTCATCGAGTTCGACGCCTACGCGGGCGACGTGTTCGACGGCATCGCCGACTCGTTCGCCTGGCTGCGGGAGCACGACGCGTGAGCGCCGCACGCGGCGGCCCGGTCGGTGTCGGGATCATCGGCGCGGGCTACATCAGCGGCCAGTATCTCTCGACGCTCACCGCGTTCCCCGACCTGCGCGTGCTGTTCGTCGCCGACCTCGACCTCGCGCGCGCGCGGGCACAGGCCGAGGCGTTCGGGGTGCCCCGCTTCGGCACCGTCGACCAGCTACTCGACGACGACGACGTGGAGATCGTCGTCAACCTCACCATCCCGGCCGTGCACGCCGAGGTGGGCCGGCGAATCGTCACGGCCGGCAAGCACGTGTGGAGCGAGAAGCCCCTCGCCCTCGACCACGAGTCGGGTGCCGCGCTGCTCGCTGCCGCCGCCGATACCGGAGTGCGGGTGGCGTGCGCGCCCGACACGGTGCTCGGCGCGGGAATCCAGTCGGCGTTGCGCGCGATCGACCGCGGCGACATCGGCGAACCGCTCACCGCCACCACCCTGTTCCAGGTCGGCGGCCCCGAGGCGTGGCATCCCGACCCGGAGTTCCTCTTCGCGCGCGGCGCCGGGCCGCTCTTCGACATGGGCCCGTACTACGTGACGACGCTGGTGCACGTCTTCGGTGCCGCGGCCAGGGTGAGCGCCGTCTCGTCGACGTCGCATACCGAGCGCACGATCGCGACCGGGCCGCGGGCGGGCACGGCCTTCGCCGTCGAGGTGCCCACGCATCACGCCGCGTTGATCGGATTCGCGGGCGGTCAGTCGGCGGCATCCACCTTCAGCTTCCAAGACGCCCAGCGCCGCGTGGGATTCGTCGAGATCAGCGGAACCGAGGGCACACTCGTGCTTCCCGACCCCAACAAGTTCGAGGGCGACTCCCTGCTCTGGCGCTTCGGGCAGGAGGAGCCGACGGTGGTGGCCGCACAGGGATCGACCCACGCTCGCGGTTCGGGCGTGCTCGATCTCGCCCGCGCGATCCGCGGTGACGAGACCGAGCGGGCGAGCGGCGCGCTGGCCCTGCACGTTCTCGACGTGCTGCTCGCGATCGAGCGGGCGGCCGAGACGGGTGCCGTCGTGCCGCTGACCTCGACGGTCGAGCAGCCCGCGCGGCTGTCCGAATCGTGGGACCCGGCGGCGGCGACGCTCTAGACGCCTAGTTGCGCGCGAGCCGCAAGGAGTGCTGCACCTGCTCGGGCGTCAACGCGGTGCGGCCCCCGCAGTTCGTGCACTCGTTGTGGTACTTGGTCGAGAAGGAGAACAGGGGCACGAAGAACAGCGTGAACTTGTTCGACGACTTGACCACGTGCTGCGGCGCGTCGACGTGGCAGTAGCCGCACACGAACGCCACCACGTTCACGATCTGCTGCGAAACGCGCGAGCCGAAAAGCAGGAACACTGCGTTAGCGGGTTCCGCCGGCAGTGCCGTTGCGCTTGGCCTGGATGCTCGCCTTGACCTTCGCGAGCGCACGCTGGCCCTGCGGGCTCTTGACGGCCTTGGTCACGATGGGCAGCACGATGGGCACGTACTTGAGAAGTCGGAACATCGGATCTGTCGCTTTCGATTCACCGGGGCAATCGACGTCGGGGGTTCGACGGCGGCTAGCACCCGAGTGAACAATGATGAGCGCTGCGGGCGCCGCACGCCATTCGACCGGTTGGCATTGACTCCGCCCGCCCGATGATGAAAGGCGTCGAGAGGCCGGTCTTCTCAGGAAAGTGACATGTAAGGTAAGCCTCACCTATAGTGGGCTGATGCGTGGTTCCGATCTGACCCTCTCGTACCACGGCACCCCCGTCGTGCACGCGGCGAGCATCAGCCTCGCGCCCGGACAGGTCACCGCGCTCGTCGGACCGAACGGCAGCGGCAAGTCGACACTGTTGCGCGCGCTGGCCCGCCTGCACAAACCCGACTCGGGCGCCATAGCGCTGACCCCGACGGCAGCGTCGACGGATGACACGGTGGACGCCTTCACGCTCAGCCACCGCGACTTCGCCCGGCGGGTCACGCTGCTCGCCCAGAGCCGGCCGACACCGAGCGGCCTCAGCGTGCGCGAACTCGTGGAGTTCGGACGCCACCCCCACCGCGGCCGCTGGGTGCGCGGCGACGACGATGGAGCCCAGTACGTGGCGCGCGCCATGCAGATGACCGGTGTCGACGACCTCGCCGGGAAGCAGGTCGACCAGCTCTCCGGCGGCCAGCTGCAGCGCGTCTGGCTGGCGTGCTGCCTCGCGCAGGACACCGACGTCCTGCTGCTCGACGAGCCGACGACCTACCTCGACCTGCGCTACCAGGTGGAGCTGCTCGACCTCATCCGCGACCTCGCCGACGAGCACGGTGTGACCGTGGGCGTCGTGCTGCACGACCTCGACCAGGCAGCGGCGCTCGCCGACGTGGTCGTGCTGCTCGACGCCGGCCGGGTGCTGGCGAGCGGCACCCCGCAGCAGGTCTTCGTGTCCGACACGCTCAGCGCCGTGTACGGCATCCGCGTCGACGTCGAGACCGACGACGCCACGGGACACGTAACGGCGCGCGCCCGGGGACGGCACAACAGTGCGGCCCGTGGCATCCGAATCTCTTAGACCTGCCCATTCACCGAAGGAAACCATGAAGAAATCCCCTATCGCCGTGCTGTCGCTCGTCGCGGCATCAGCGTTCGTGCTCACCGGCTGCGGAACCACCGAAGACACGACCGAGACCGACTCCGGCGCCTCGGGCGTCAGCGTCGTCGACGATCGCGGAGAGACGATCGAGCTCGACGGCCCGGCGACCACGGTCGTCGCCCTCGAGTGGAACGCGGCCGAGAGCCTCGTGTCGCTCGGTGTTATGCCCGCCGGCATCTCGGACATCACCGGCTACACCGACTACGTGCAGGCTGCGCCCGTGGATGACACGGTCACCGACGTGGGCATGCGTGGCGAGCCGAGCGTCGACGCTATCGCCGGCCTCGCTCCCGACCTCGTCGTCGTCACCAACGACCTGGCCGAGACGGCCATCACGCAGATCGAGGAGATCGCACCGGTTCTCGTGCTGCGCGGAGCCGACGCCAGCGACGCGATCGGCCAGATGGAGAAGAACCTCAACGACATCGCGACGCTCACCGGCACCGAAGACGAGGCGGAAACGCTTCTCGCCGACCTCGACGCGAAGATCGCCGAGGGCAAGGCCGCGATCGAGGAGGCCGGACTCGACGGTGCCGCGATCGCGCTCAACGACGCGTACGCCTACAACGGCGCGATCACCATTCGCCCGTTCTACCAGGGTGCGCTGCTCACCGACGTCGCCGAAGAGCTCGGCCTGGTCAGCGCCTGGGAGGACGAAGGCGACGAGAACTACGGCCTCGGCGAGACCGACGTCGAGGGCCTTACCGCCCTGCCCGCCGACGTGAAGTACCTCGTGCTCGGCTCGCAGGAGGGCACCGTGTACAGCGACGAGCTGGCCGCGAACCCGGTCTGGACCTCGCTGCCGTTCGTGCAGAGCGGCGACGTCTACACGCTGACCGACGGCATCTGGCCGTTCGGCGGACCCGCCTCGATTGACCTCTTCATTGACTCGGTCGTCGACTCTCTCACCTCCTGAGAACGCTGACGGCGCCCTGGCGAACCGGGTTCCCCCGATCCGCCTCGGCGCCGTCTCCCTTCTCGCTCTAGGAGTCGTGCTCGCCGTCGTTCTCGGCGCCGTGCACATCAGCCAGGGATCGGCCGACGTCTCGCCGCTCGATCTCTTCGCATCCCTCACCGGTGCAGGCGACGATCAGGCGACCGCGATTCTCGTCGCCTCGCGACTGCCGCGGCTCATGGCCGGCGTCATCGTCGGAGTCGCGCTCGGTGTCGCGGGCGTGCTGCTGCAGACGGTGGCGCGCAACATCCTGGCCTCGCCCGACACCCTCGCGGTGAACGCGGGCGCCTATTTCGCGGTCGTCGCGTTCTCGGTGTTCGGCCTCAGCCTGCCGCTCCTCGCCAGCGGCGCGGTCGCCTTCGTCGGCGGCCTCGCGGCCGCGGCCCTCGTGCTGGTGCTGTCCGCCGGGCGGGAGAGCGGTACGATCCGGCTCATCCTCGCCGGTTCGGCGATCGCCCTCGCCCTCGGATCCGCGACGACGGTTCTGCTGCTGCTCTTCCCCGAGCGCACCATCGGCCTGTACGCGTGGGGCCAGGGAACGATCGGCCAGAACGGGTCGACGGTCGTCTCGACGTTCGGCCCGGTGGTGCTCGTCGGGGCGGTGCTCGCGCTCCTGCTGGTGCGTCGGTTCGACGTGCTCGCCCTCGGCGACGACACCGCGAGCGTGCTCGGCGTCAGCGTGCGCGGCACGCAGCTCTTCGGCGTTCTCATCGCGGTCGTGCTCTCCGCAGCGGCGGTGAACGTGGCCGGGCCGATCGGCTTCGTCGGGCTCGCCGCCCCCGCGATCGCGCGTCTCGTCGCCGCCAAGGTGCCGGGCATGCAGCGCCACATCCTGCTCATCCCGGCGTCCGCGATCCTCGGCGTCCTCGTCGTGCTCGGGGCCGACGTGCTGCTGCGGCTCGTGTTCGGCGGCGCGGCCGGAGTCGAAGTGCCCACGGGCGTCGTGACCACCATCTTCGGCGCGATCTTCCTCGTCGCCCTCGCGTTACGGATGCGCGCGTCGTCCGAAGCCGCCAGCCGCGCGCTCGTCAGCTCGCGCACGGTCTCTCCCCGTCGCCGGATCACGCTCTCGGCCGTCGCCGCGGCGCTGCTCGCGGTCGTGGTGGTCGCCTCGCTGTTGCTCGGCGACACGAAGCTGCTCGGCGGCGACCTCGTCAACTGGGTCACCGGCCAGTCGGGCACCATCGTCGACTTCGTGCTCGGAACGCGCGCCCCCCGCGTGTTCGCCGCGGCCCTCGCCGGGGCCGCCTTCGCGCTCGCCGGTGCGGTCGTGCAGGCGGTGTCGCGCAACCCGCTCGCCGAGCCCGCGATCCTCGGCGTGACGGGCGGAGCCGGGCTCGGCGCGGTCTTCGTCATCACGCTCTGGCCCGTCGCGAGCTTCGTCGCCGTGACTACCGGCGGCCTGATCGGCGCGGTCGGCGCGGCGCTGGTCGTGTTCGGGCTCGCGGCGCGCGGCGGATTCGCGAACAACCGGCTGATCCTCATCGGCCTCGGCGTCTCGGCCGCGGCCGCCGCCGGTGTGAGCATGCTCATCATCGCGACCGACCCCTACAACGGCGCGAAGGCGCTCACCTGGCTCTCGGGTTCCACCTACGGACGCACCATGCCGCAACTCGTTCCGCTCGCGATCACCCTCGCGATCGCGCTGCCGGTGCTGCTGTCGGCCCGCCGCGAGCTCGATCTGCTCGCGTTCGACGACGACACCCCGCGGGTGCTGGGCATCCGCATCGCGCCCGCCCGGCTGGGGCTGCTCGCGGTGAGCGTCGTGCTCACGGCGACCGCGGTCGCGGCGGTGGGAGCGATCGGCTTCGTCGGCCTGGTCGCCCCGCACGCGGCTCGGGCGCTCGTGGGCGCGCGCCACTCCGCGGTGCTGCCGCTCTCGGCCCTGCTCGGGGCGATCCTGGTCTGCGTCGCCGACACCCTCGGACGCACCGCGATCGCACCCGCACAACTACCGGCCGGGCTGCTCACCGCCGTCGTCGGCGCGCCCTACTTCGTGTGGCTGCTGTGGAGGTCGCGGCGCTGAGGCGCCGGCGCCCGCCCGACCGCGGATGAGCCGCTTTCGGCCCAATGAGCCCGCCGCGGTCGCGTCATCGGGCCGAAACCGGCTCTTACGCGTGTCGAGAACCTCGGTGAGCGGGCGACAACCGGCCTGCCGCCCAGGCCGCGCTAGTCGGGCCCGAACGGCAGCAGCACCCACACCCGCGTCGCGACGGCGTGACGCTCGTCGTGCACCGTCTTCGCCAGAGCGCCCGCGAGCATGGCGATGCCGAGCAGCACGTCTTCCGTCGTGATCCAGTCGGCGACCCGGCCGGCCGCGCGGGCCGCCGGTAGCTTCGACTCGACCACGGAGCTGATCCGGTCGATGAGGTGCCGCCCCGCGTCATCCGTCTTTTCGATCTCGATCATCTCGAAGAAGGCGGTGGACACGATCGCCTGGGCGGTGATGGCCCGCAGCACGTCGCCGAGGGTGGAGCCGTCGACCGCGGCGATGCCCTCGAGCTCGTCGGCGTTCTCCTCGAACACCGCGAGGGCGAGGCTGTACCTGGTGGGGAAGTGCCGGTACAGGCTGCCCTGGCCGACGCCGGCTTCTTTCGCGACCGCGCTCAGCGGGGCGTCGAGCCCGCGCGTCGCGAAGATCATGCGCGCCGCCCCGATGAGCGCCGCACGGTTCTCGGGCGCCGCGCTCGGGCCGCGGTTCGCCCGCGGAGAATCAGTCATACGTGCATTTTAGGGGCGCCGCGGCCGCGGTCAGTTGACGGCCGGGTCGGTCTCGAGAACCTCGCGGATGACGGCGGCGAAGCCGGCCGGGTCGCCCAGAAAGCCGGCATGATCGCCGGGAAACGTCACGGGCGGCTCGGCCAGCAGCGTCGCGAGGGCCATCGACGTCTGGTAGGTGTTCAGGTGCCCGGAGTCGGCCCCGATACCCACGACGATGCGCGCCGGGCTCACGACCAGGGCGGCGACGTCGGGCAGGTACCGGGTCGTCGCCCGCAGATCGTGGTCGAAGAAACGCGCGGTGTCGGCGAGCTGCTGTTCCGTGGGTTCGGGGCGCGGCTCGGGAGGCGCGGGCGGAGTGTCGCCGTCCCTCACGAAGCCCGCGCTGCGCATGAACGCGCCCCAGGCGGCGCCGGCGCCCTGTTCGTGGAAGGTCGTAACGATCTGCTCGATCTCTTTGCGCCAGCGCACGGCGTCGGGAAGCAGCTCGAGCAGCGGCGGCTCGTGCGCGATCAGCGTGCGCACCCGCCCGGGGTAGTCGGTGACGAGCGCCAGGCCGGTCACCGCCCCGCCGCTCGACCCGAGCACGTCCACGGTGTCCGCCTTCAGGCGGTCGAGCAGGGTGGTCAGGTCGCGCGCCCGCAGCTCGGGTTGTGACGGTGCGTCGGGGTCGTCGAGTGAACTGCCGCCGACGCCGCGGGGGTCGTGCGTCACCACGGTGTGATCGCCGGCCAGCGCCTCGGCGAGCGGCCCGAACTCCGCCGCCGACATCGGCGAACCGGTGATGAGCAGCAGGGGCCCGCTGCCTCGCACCTCGAAGTGCAGTTGGCCGTCGGGCACCTCGATCGTCGTCATGCCCGCGAATGTACTCGCGCCGCACGCCGTCGCGCTACCGGTCAAGTACTGTTGCCGGCGCTTTTCGCGGGCCACTATCGATCTCATGACACACGACCGCGACTTCACCCTCCGCCGCACGATCGCCGCCTCGCCGGCAGACGTCTTCGCCGCGTGGACCGACCCCGCACAGCTCGACTGGTTCTTCAGCGGCGAGGGCTCGCCGGGCGCTCCCGAGGTCGACCTGCGCGTCGGCGGGGCGTGGCGACAGCTCATGATCATCGACGAAGACGAGCAGTACGTGACCGGCGGCGTCTACCGCGAGATCGTGCCGGGCGAGAAACTCGTCTTCACCTGGGGCGCCGAGGGCGGCTGGCCGGAACCGAACGACGACGCTCCCGTTGTGACGGTCACCTTCGCCCCCGGCGAGTCCGGCACCGAGATGACGTTGACCCAGACGTTCCCCGAGCATCTCTCCGACGAACGGGTTCGCGAGCAGCTCGCGACGGGCATGCGCGCGGGCTGGGGCATGACGATAGACAGGCTGGTAGATCGCTTCGGCGGCGTGACGCCACAGACACTCTGACGTCGGCCCCGGTTCATCCGGTTCTCCTATCGTGAGCGGCATGACCTATGCGGAAGCTTTCGAACTCGTGCAAGCCGGCCAAGGGCGCTGGACGGTTCAGAACCGCGGCAGCTCGACGGTGGCCGGAACCGTGCTGCGCACACAGGCCGGCTTCGAGCTGCGCGACCTGCGCGACCGGGCCCTCGGCGTCTTCGAGTCGATCGAAGACGGACTGCGCTTCCTGCTGCGCACCGCGCGGCGCTAATCTCGGGGAATGCAGCATCCCGAGGTCGTCGACCCGGCGCATCCGCTCGTCGAACGCGTGCGCGCGATCTGCCTCGCCTACCCGGAGTCCGTCGAGGTGGAGGCGTGGGGGAGGCCCACGTTCCGCGCGGGCAAGAAGATCTTCATCATGGTGTCGGCGAGCATGGACCGCCCGTTCTCGATAGTCTTCAAGCCAGATTCGGATGAACGCGGCCCCTACCTTCAGGACGGGCGGTTCTTCTCGCCGCCGTACTGGGGGCCGGGCGGTTGGCTCGCCACCGACCTCGACCAGCCGGGAACCGACTGGACGGAGCTCGGCGAGATCATCGACACCTCGTATCGGCAGGTTGCGCTGGTGCGGCAGATTAAGGCGCTGGATGCCGCGGGTGGACGGAACGGGCCCCAACGGCTGGTATAGTTTTCCAGTTGGCATTTGCGCCCAGTGCGAAAATGCAGAACATGCGCCCGTAGCTCAGCGGATAGAGCAATTGACTACGGATCAATAGGCCGGGGGTTCAAATCCCTCCGGGCGCACCACGGAAAGCCCCGCACATTCGTGCGGGGCTTTCGCCGTTAAGCGGTTCGGGTGACGGCCGGTCGATAGGCGAAGGGTGACTGTCTTGGGCGTCCACGGCGAAAACGAAGAACGAACGGCGCTACGCGTAGAGGTCTTGACGGACGTGATCACGTGTCGACGGCCACTTTCTGAGAGTCGACAACGGCTCGCCAACTTCGGCTGGGATTCCGCCCCTCTTGTCCCCGTAACAACGGATGATCTCTCGGCGGTTATCCGATCATTCATCGACGGCAATGTCTCCGCAGGCTTTGTCGAGGAATGGGCCGAGACGCTGGAAAGCAGAGAGGACGTCTATTTCGCGGACCAGGTCGGCGAGAAGGTGATCTTCGTTCTTGCGAACCCCGCGCTCGAGGGCGAACTCGGTACCGCCCTTGCTCGTGAACTCCTCGCGGCACTGCAGCCCTGGGGCGCCAGCTGACGATCACTATTCGGTTCGTGGAGGCAGACTGCCTCTACAGGGCGGGGTCGCTCGGCAGGTTGACCTCGAAGACCCGCTCCGAGTAGGTGGCGAGTTTCTCGGTGCTCGCGGCAAGACGGTCGGTCGCGTCCGACGCTTCCGGCAGTGCCAGGGCGTCGCGGCGCATCAGGTCGCGGTGCCAGCGACGCAGCCGTTCGAGGCTCTGCTCTTCTTCTTCGAGCTCGCCGAACGTGAATTTCTCCTTCGCGAACTCGCGGTCGATCTCCGCGTCGAACTTTCCGCAGTCGGCGACGAACTCCTTCCACTCGTCGATTCTGGCGGCGGCGAAGAGGTCGCGCAGGGCGGTCGCGTCGCCTTCCTCGCGCCCGGCAACGTCGAACACTGCGAGCGAACCGTCGCCCCGTTCCGCGAGTTCGCGGATGGCGGGGATGAGCTCGGTGAACGCGGGAAGACCCGGCACCACCCACGCTCCGGATGCGGCAGGCACGGCGCCCGCGCGACGCAGCTCGCGCCAGACGGCCACGCGATGTCGTGAGGGCTGGGTCGGAATACGCGGAATCAGGAGCAGCCAGGAAAAGACGGGCGGTGTAGTGGTAGTCACGCGATGAATGTAACACTGGTTACATCTGAGTTCAAGTCGCCGAGGCGCACGATTAATGTAAGAATCTGCGTATGGATGCAGATAAGCCCGTGTGTGGGCGCGAACCCGACAGTCAATACGTCGAGCTGGCGGTAGAGGTCTTCGCGATGCTCGCCGACGCCACCAGGATCCGGATCATTCTCGCGCTCCGTGACGGCGAGCTGCCGGTCGGCAGGTTGGCCGAGCTCGTCGAGAAATCCCCGCCGGCAGTGTCCCAGCATCTGGCGAAACTGCGTCTGGCGCGCTTCGTGACCAGCAGGCAGGAGGGGACCAAGGTCTTCTACAGCCTGGCGAACGAGCACGCCCGGCAACTGGTTTCCGACGCGATCTTCCAGGCCGAGCACTCCCTGAGCCTGACCCCGCGCCACCACCATGCCGAGGCTGGAGCGTGAGCGCCGACCACGGGCACGACCACGGTCCCCACGACCACGGTCCCCACGAACACTCGCACCCCGGCGGTGTGACGGGCTTCTTCTACGGCCTCTTCGTGCCGCACAGTCACGACGCCGCCGATTCGATCGACGACGCGCTCGAAGCCAGCAGGGAGGGGGTGCGCGCGCTCAAGATCAGCCTTTTCGTTCTGCTTGGCACGACCGTCCTCCAGCTGCTGGTGGTGCTGATCAGCGGTTCGGTCGCCCTTCTGGCCGACACGATCCACAATTTCTCCGACGCCCTCACCGCCGTGCCCCTGTGGATCGCCTTCGTGTTGGGCCGACGAGCCGCCTCACGCCGCTACACCTACGGCCTCGGCAGGGCAGAGGATCTCGCCGGCCTGTTCATCGTCGTCGTGGTCGCGCTATCGGCCGTGATCGCGGCCTGGCAGTCGATTGCCCGCCTGTTCGACCCGCAGCCGCTCGACAATCTGTGGTGGGTGGTGGCGGCCGGGGTCATCGGCTTCGCGGGTAACGAGGCTGTTGCCGTGTACAGGATCCGGGTCGGCCAGCGCATCGGGTCGGCGGCGCTGGTCGCCGACGGCGTTCACGCCCGCACCGACGGGTTCACCTCCCTCGCTGTCGTCGCCGGCGCCGTCGGCGCGATGCTCGGATTCCCGATCGCCGACCCCATCGTCGGCATCCTTATCTCGGCTGCGATCATCGTTCTGCTCTGGGGAACCGTGCGCAGTATCGGCCGGCGCCTGATGGACGGCATCGAACCCGAGCTCGTCGATCGCGCGGGTGCCGTGCTGCTGGCGGTACCCGGCATCGTCTCGGTCGACCGTCTCCAGCTGCGGTGGGTCGGTCACCGCCTGCAGGGCACCGCGACCGTCACCATGGAGGCGACCTCGATCCCCGCCGGGTCGGCGATACTGCATGAAGCCCACCACGCGCTCGAGCAGGAGATGCCCAAGCTCGACGACTTCGTTATAGCGCACGGGCCCGCCCACGTGCGGCATACGTCAGTCGACGCCTGACGGGCTGCTCAGCGTCGCAGCTGAGCGCTCGTCGCGTCGGTCGGGTCGTCCGAGCCGGGGGTGGCTTCCGTGTCATCCGGGCCTTCGGCCTTCTCCGACTCGAGCTCCGCCGGCTGCGCCTCCAGGTACTGCGCCGAGATGCGCCGGTACGACTTCGTGAAGAACGCGGCGACGGCCGCGATCACCATGACCACGCCGGCGACGAGGAAGACGAGAGCGATTCCGCGGGCCCGGCCGTCGCCCAGCAGCCAGCCGAAATCGGATTGCCCGGCGTCGGACTCCATGTACGGGATGATCAGGAACTCCGCGATCGGCGCGATGAGGAACGCGGTGACCGGCGCCGCGGCCGACTCGAACGCCGCGGCGAACCCGAACACCCGCCCCTGCGTGCGGAACGGCACGACCTTCTGGATCACCGTCTGCTCGGCCGCCTCGACCGCCGGGATCAGCGTCATGTAGAGCCAGATGCCCCCGGCGTACAGCCACCACCAGTCGCGGATCGTGAACAGCGCCCCGAGCACTCCCATAACGATGACGAGCATGAGCATGGTGCGGATCGGGTTGCGTCCGAGTCCGAACTTCGCGATCAGCAGGCCGCCGATGATGAAGCCGGTGGACGTGACGCCGAGCACGATGCCCCACCATTCGACGGGGAACAGCTCGAGTCCGTACGGGTCCATGAGCGCCATGTAGGCGCCGCCGATCAGGTTGTTGAACGTCGAGAAGATGATGAGGGCGAAGAGCCCCGTGGCCGCGCGCACCGCCGTGATGCTGCCGCGCAGGTCGATGAGCGGGCGCTTGTCCCCGTCGCGTTGGGGCAGCTCTTCGGGGATGCGCAAAAACAACAGGTGCGCGAGCGCGAGAGCCGAGAGCGCGATCGCGATCACGAGCGTCCAGCCCATGCCGAGCAGGCCGATCGCCAGGCCGCTGAACACGCTCGTCACCATGAAGGCTAGGCCCTGCACGGTGCCGACGAGGCCGTTCGCGTTCGCGTGCCGCTCGGTCGGGATGAGCAGGGTGACGGTGGTCGACAGAGCGATGTTGCGCATGTTCTCGATGACCGCGCCGAACAGGATCACCCCGCTGAACAGCCAGAACATCGGCCCGCCGAGGTCGAGCAGCGTGGACTCGGGGAACAGCACGTAGAAGACGAGGCTGATGCTGAAGGCCACTAGGGTGACCACCCCGGCGAACACCATAACGAGGTGCTTGCGGTGGCGGTCGACGATGGTGCCGAACGCCATCGAGAACACGGCGACGAGCAGCATGTAGGCGCCGCCGATGATGCCGGTGGCCAGCACCGACCGCGTCTCGAGGTACACCCAGAAGGTCAGCGCGAACCACAGGAAGCTCGTCGTCACGTTCGCGACGGCGGTGTTCACGAGCACCTGCGCGAACGTCCGCCCGCCGCCCGGCGGTGGCACGTGGACCGGGTGCGGTGCCGGTGATGCGGCGGGTGTGTCGTCGGTGTCCGTCATGCGCTCCATGATATGTATACAGCGTGAACATGTCGAGTGCCGATTTAGAGATCGGACGCCGGACTAACTTCGGATGACGCCCGCCGCGGGTCACTCCTCCTGGTCGAACACGTAGAAAGCGTTCCCCGCCGGATCCGTGAACCCGACCGTGGCGCCGCCGGGGATCTGCTGCAGCGGTTGCGCCACCTCGAGGTCGGCGTGCGCGCGCACCCACTCCTCCGCCGAGGGGACGAGGTACATCGGGCCGTACCCGCCGGGCGCCGTGGACACCATGAGCTGCAGTTCGCCGCCGGGCAGGGCGAAGGCGATCGTGTCGTCGCCTTCCCGCCAGACTTCCTCGAGCTGAAGGTCTTCGCGGTAGAACCGCGCGGTGCCCTCGAGATCATCGGTCGGGATGTACAGGAATGTGGGCTTCATCGCGCGCCTCCGGGTCGGAATCGGTATCGCTAACGATTGTGCTCTCGGGCGACCGCGTCGCACCAGCCCGAAAGCAGAGCGCCCAGAAGTTCGGGACGTTCGTGCATGAGCGCGTGCCCTGTATCCGCGAGAACGGCCAACGCGGCCCGGGGATAGCTCTCGAGGAGGCCCGTCGCGTGAGCGTACCCGGCCGTCGAGTCGCTGCGCCCGGCCACGATCAAAGTGGGGCGTTCGAATACGGGGCCGTCGACGTTCACGAGCCAGTCGGAGAAGATGCGTGCGAGGGCGACCTCGTCTGCGGCGGCGACCCCCGGTGCAACGCTGTCGCGGTAGCGGCGGGCGCCAGCGGGTGTGCGCGCCACGAAGTACTCGTCGAAGTCCTCCCGCTGTGCGGTGTCGAGTTCGTCGTAGGTGCCGGGCTCCTCGCTAACTGCACGGTGGGCGGGCGCCGGGTCCGTCCCGTCGCCGATCGGGCAGAGCAAGGCGAGGCCCGTCACGGCTTCGGGGTGCTGCGCGGCCACGCCGCGCGCCAGATAGGCCCCGTAGGAGTGACCGAGCAGCATTGCTGACCCGCCGGCGATGTGGTCGATGAAACCGGCGATCAGCGTGACCACGTCGTCGTTGCTGTCGAGGCCGTCGGCCGTCGTGCGGCCCATGCCCGGCAGGTCGGGGTAGATGCGACGGAACCCGACACGCGGCAGCACGGCTTCGATGGCGGCTTCGATCTCGCGGTGGTCGACCCCGGCACCGTGCAACGCGACGAGGGGCATCCCTTCGCCGTGTTCGGTGTAGTTCACGATGACGTCGTCGATGCGGCACTCCATATCGCCCACCCTAGGGATCGTGGGGTTCGGCTCAAGGCGGTTGACTCGCCGCTGCTAGTCTTCGGGCATGCTCTGGGGCCGCATCTACTTCGGGGTGCAGGCCGCCGCCGGCGCCGCGTGGTGGATCGCGGTGGCGGTCTCACCGTTGGTTCGGGAGGCGACCCTCGGTGGCCTCGACCCGCTCGCGGTCGCGGTGGCCGACACCCCGCTGTTCGTCGTCGGTTCGGCGCTCGCCGCGGCCGGAGTGAGAGCGGCCGCCTGGGTCGCGACGGGCTGGACGCTGCTGGTCGCGGTCGCGCTCGCCGTGTACGCCACCCTCACGACCGAGGCCGGCTGGGGCGTTCTCGTCATGGCCGCGGCTGCGGTGGCATCCGCGATCGCGCTCTACCTCACACTTACCGGTCGCGTGCCCACCGCGTGGCTGATCTCCGGCCCGTTCGCGTTCCGACCGGCCCTGCCGAGCAGGATGGCAGCCTCCCACCTTGCGTCGACCGGCGCGCAGATCGTGGTCTTCTGGGGCTTCTTCCTCGTCGTGGTGCCGCTGGCCATCACCTTCTTCGAGCGCCGGTGGGCGGTCGGGCTGCCGTTTCCGTGGTTCGTGCCAGCGATCGGCGTCGTTGTGCTCGTGCTCGCGAGCGGGTTGGGCCTCTGGTCGGGCGTCACGATGTCGGTTGTGGGAAACGGCACGCCGCTGCCCTCGGCGATGGCGAACCGGCTCGTCGTCGCTGGCCCCTACCGATTCATCCGCAATCCCATGGCGGTCGCGGGCTTCGTTCAGGGCGCGGCCGTCGGGCTCGTGCTCTCGTCGTGGCTGGTCGTCGCCTACGGTGTGCTCGGGGCCGTGTTCTGGAACTACGCAATCCGGCCGCACGAGGAGACCGACCTCGAGACGCGGTTCGGCGACGACTTCCGCCGCTACCGCGACACCGTGCGCTGCTGGGTGCCGGCTCTCAGCCGGTGAACTGCGCGAGCTGGAGCAGGTTGCCGCAGGTGTCGTCGAGGGTCGCGATGATCACCGGGCCCATCGGTGTCGGGGGCTGTGTGAAGGTCTCGCCGAGCGCGATCAGCCGGTCGTACTCGGCCTGCACGTCGTCGACACCCAGCACCAAGAACGGGATGCCGTCTGCCGCGAGCGCCTCGGTGAACGGGCCGGTGGCAGGGTGGCCCTTCGGCTCGAGCGAGAGCTGGGTTCCGTCGGGGCGCGCGGGGTCGACGACGGTGAGCCAGCGATGCTCACCCATCGGGATGTCGGCCGTGACGGCGAATCCCAAACGTTCGGTGTAGAACTCGACGGCTCGCTGCTGGTCGTCGACGAAGATGCTGACGGTCTGGAGTTTCACGGTTGCGCCTTTCTCTGGGGCCACCGCTCGGCGATCTCGGCGAGTGGGGCGGTGTCGATGGTGTGGAACTTGTAGCGGCTGCGCCGTTCGGTGCGAACCAGCCCGGCGGCCTCGAGCACGTCGAGGTGCTGTGACACCGCCTGGCGCGACGGCGTCAGGTTGTGGTTCATCGCCAACCTGGAGCGCAGCTCGAACAGCGTCTGCTCGTCGCGCTGCAGCAGTTCGTCGAGCAGCGCGCGTCGCGTCTCGTCGGCCAGTGCCTTGTAAACGTCCGTCACGCCAAGAACAATAGGCAAGTAGTCACTTGCCTGTCAAGGGTTACGGGAGAGGGGTACAAAGGGTGTCCTCCGCCGCTTGTCCTCCTCGACAATGCTGCTCGGATGCGCGATGCTCAGAGCAGTCGGCGGCAGGTCAGGCCCGCCGTGGAGACGCCCGGCGGCACCCCGACGGCCGGCGTCCGCACATCGGGGGTGCCCATTGTCCAGCAACACACGTCACCTCGCCAGGGTGCTCCTCGCCGCGATGACGGTGGCGGCCCTCGCGCTCGCGGTCCCGTCGCCCGCGAGCGCCGACCCGTGGAAGCCGGGCGCACGCCAATACGCGGGAGTGGGAGCCGAATCCACATCCGTGCTCTGGGACGTGCTGACCAACGGCCGCGCGAACATCGCCGACGGTACGCCCCAGGCTCCGGACGTCGCATCCTTCAACGCCACCGGCAGCCCCACGATCGTCACGAAACCGGGCGCCACGCCGATCTCGCGCCCGACGTCCGAGGCCGCCGGATTCGCCGCGCTCCGCGACTCCCCTGAACAGGTCGACTTCGTGCGGTCGGCGAACCGTCCGGTGAACATCGCCGGCGTCGCCGACGACGCCGTGACCTACCTGCCGATCGCGCGCGATGCGGTGAGCGTCGCCGGCTTCCGGTTGGTGCCCGGGCTCGACAACTTCACACGGGAGGAGCTCACCGCGATCTACACCTGCACCTCGGCTGGGAATGTCCGCACTTCGGTCTTCGGCACGAACGCTGTGGTGGTCTACGACGATGGGGCATACATCCTCCAGCAACTGCGCCCGCAGCTGCCCGCGGCGGGGACGGACGTGCGGGCCTTCTTCCTCCGCGCCATCGGTGTGACGACACCGGGCGCTTGTGTCCGCGGGGGTTCGACGACGCCCGAGAACGACGCGCGCGTGTTGAGCGTGCAGGGGCAGATCATCCCGTTCCTCGCGTCGCAGTGGATCGCGCAGAAGAACAACATGGTGAACCGCACGATGACCGTCGACGTGCACACCCTGGTGAGCATCAACGGCGAACGCCCCATCGATGACCGGTACAACCCGCAGCAGCCTCCCCTCATGCCGGGACCGCTGTTCGGGCGCGGGGCGTACCCGCCCGGCACGCAGCGCGGCGTCTTCACGCGCGACGTCTACGCCGTCGTCCGCACCGCCGACCTCGAGTCGCCGCTCACGGCAGCCCTCACCGCGCCACTAGCGACAGGAACCGGCCAGCTCGCGCTCAACCGGTCCGGCTACAAACGGGTCGACTACCTCGCCGAGCCCCGTCAGTTCTTGGGGGCGGCATACCCCGGGTGACGGTCGTCTCCGTCTCATCCGTCGCTCTGTCGCGTGCGCCCCTCGGCCATTCTCTGTGCGGCCCGGTCCGCCCGCTTGCCCACCGGCACGGCCTGCGTCGCGCGGGCCAGTCCGATCGCGGGCATGCCCACGTACATCGTCTCGGCGCGATCGACCTGATAGGTCTCGTGCCAGATGCCGACCGCGCCCGCCGCCTTGCGGGCGCGCTGGTTGAAGGCCGTCCAGGCCGGGCGGTGCTCGGCGGTCGGGGCGCTCGCGTAGGCGTAGAGCTTCTCGCGCGAGTTCCAGTACTGCACGATGAGCGGCCCGTCGCCGCTGAAGCTGAGCCGGAAGCCCATGAGCCCCGAGTCGGGATCCTTCGAGAGCTCGGTCAGCATGCGGGGCATCGCGAGGAAGGCCGGTAGCCACTTGTCGAAGCGCCAGGGGCGATTGAACCGCATGCCGATGAGGAAGACCACCAGCTCGCCCTCGTAGCGATGTGTCATCCGGCCGGTGTGGATATGTGTCATGGTGGAGCCTCCGATTGGATAGCGATACACGCTAATATTGGAGAGTGACGCTATCTATGTCAAGGAGTCAGCAATGCGAATATCCCAACTCGCGGCCGCGACCGAGGTTCCCGTCGCCACCATCAAGTACTACCTGCGCGAGGGGCTGCTGCACGACGGCCGACTGACGTCGCCGACTCAGGCCCGCTACGACGAGTCCCACGTCGGACGGCTGCGCCTCATCCGCGCCCTGGTCGGCGGCGCCGGCCTGAGCATCTCGGCCGTGCGCGAACTGCTCGACGGCGTCGACTCGCCCCCGCGGTCGGGGCACGATCTGCTCGGGGTCGCCCACCACGCATTGGCGAAGCCGGTGGCGCAGTCGACCGACACAAGCGAGGTGGACTCGCTGCTTGCGCAGTGGGGATGGGGATCGGAGGGATGCGACGATGCCGGCAAGGCGGCGGTGGCGGAGGCACTCGAGGGGGTTCGGTCCGTCGGCTTCGACCTGCCCGAGGGCGCACTGGACATCTACGCGGCCGCCATGCACGAGGTGGCCGATGCGGAGATCGCGGGTGTGCCCACGGACTCCGCCGAGTCGGCCGTGCGCTACGTCGTGCTCGGCACCGTTCTCGTCGAACCCCTCCTGCTCGCGCTGCGCCGGCTCGCCCAGCAGAGCTCGTCGTATCAGCGCTTCGGGCCGCGGCCGCTCGAGTGACCGAGCGAGGGGGGGTGCACTTACTGCGACCCCGTGCGTACTCTGTTCGCATGGGACGCAATCGCAAGGTAATTTCGGCCGTACTCGTCGCCGCTGCGGCGCTCGTCTACGGCATGTCGCCGATCGACGTCATCCCCGAACTGCTGACCGGGCCTCTGGGCCTCACCGACGATTTCGCGGTGCTGTTCGGGGCGGGCCTCGCCGTATGGAAGCTGCTCGGCGGACGCGAACCGCGCCCCGGCGGCACGGTGCCGCCGCCCACCAGCTGACCTAGGCGCCTAGCCGAAGAGTTCGCCGAGCCAGTTTTCCTTTTTCTTCGGGCGGTATCCGTTGTCGTAGCCGCGGTCACGGTCGCGGTCGTTGTAGCGGTCTCGGTCGCGGTCGCCGTACTGCGGGGGACGCGGGGCCGAGGTCGGTGCGGCCGGCGCGACGGGTGCCGACTTGGTGAACTCGCTCTCCGCGCGGTCGATGATCTTGTCGAGCTCGCCGCGGTCGAGCCATACGCCCCGGCACTCGGGGCAGTAGTCGATCTCGACGCCGCTGCGTTCGCTCATGACGAGGGTGGCTGAATCGTTCGGACACTTCATGGGATCCTCCAAGAATCGTGGCGCTCGAATTTTAGTCAGCGCAACCGGTC
>NZ_JBKKAD010000066.1:0-42903 GCF_046714715.1 Conyzicola sp.
GCGCCGTCACCCACGCCCGCGACGGCGACGCGCTCGCGCACTACGACGCGATGCAGCGCGGCCGCTGACGCCCGCCGCCGCCCGGCGCGACCCTGCCCCGGCAGCTCCCGCCGTGCTCCTCCCCTCCCGTTGTGCAGGACACCGCCGAGCTGTCACAAACCGGGCTGCGTGCGCCCCGCACGGCCCGCTTTGTGACAACCGGGCGCGTCCTGCACAACGGGAACGCCGCCGAGGGGGGCGCCGATGCGCACTTGCTCGCCCGTCGTGCGGTTAGCTTGGGCCATGGATGACGTGATCGTCGAGGTGCACCCGCGCGGTGACGACGACCGCGCCCTGCTCGCCGCCGTCGCCGCGCGCCTCGTCGACGGCCCGGTGCGGTATCACTGCCCGCACTGCGGCGGCACCGACCACGGGCAGCCGCGGGTGGTGGGCGCGTTCGTGAGCCTCGCCCGCGCGGGCGAACTGGTGGCGGTCGCCGCGACCGTGAGGGGCGCCATCGGCATCGACATCGAGACCGTCGAGAGGGTGGCCGCATCCGGATTCGACGACGTCGCGTTCACCGACACCGAGCGCGACCGCATCGCGCGCGCCGACGACGCCGACCTGCTGCGCGCCACGCTGTGGACCGCCAAGGAGGCGCTGCTCAAAGCCACCGGCACCGGGCTGCGCACCGACCCGCGGCAGGTCGAGGTCGCCGACGCGAACGCCGACATCGAGACGTTCTCGCCGCGGGCGGGCTACGTCGTGACCGTGGCCGTGCTCAGCGAGTGACCTCGGGCAGCGAGACCGAGTAGATCCAGCGCTCGACGAGCATGCCGATCTCGTCGCTTCCGGTGTGGTCTTCGAAGAAGGTCACGAAGCGTTCGCTCGTTATCGACCCGTGCCTGAACTCCGCGACCCAGGCGCGCAGCGCGTCGAAGAACGCCTCGTCGCCCACGAGGGTGCGGATCTCGTGCAGCGCGAGCGCGCCCCGCTTGTAGACGCGGTCGTCGAACAGCGAGTGCGCGCCGGGCTCGCCGACGACGAGGGAGTCTTTCGACACCGCCTTCACGCGACCGCGGTGGATGATCGCGCTCTGCTGCGCGGTGCGCGCCCCGATGAACTCGGCCCACAGCCACTCGGCGTAGCAGGCAAATCCCTCGTGCAGCCAGATGTCGCGCCAGCGCGCGAGGGTGAGGCTGTTGCCGAACCACTGGTGGGCGAGTTCGTGGGCGATCAGCCGGTCGCTGCCGTGCGCGCCGTCGACGTGGTTGCGGCCGAAGATGCCGAGGCCCTGCGCCTCGAGCGGGATCTCGAGCACGTCGGGGGTGACCACGACGCTGTAGTTGTCGAACGGGTACGGCCCGAACCTGTCGACGAACAGGGCGATCATGTCGTCGATGCGAGCGAAGTCGACCGCCACCTCGGGCGCGAGGGCGCTCGGGTAGTAGAGGCTCGCCGAGGTCGTCGGCCGGCGCGTGTAGCGGCCGATCTGCAGAGTGGCGAGGTAGGTGGCCATCGGCTGCTGCATGTCGTAGACCCAGGTGGTGCGCCCCGACCGCGTGCTCTTCTCCAGCAGTCGCCCGTTGGCAACGACCGTGTACGGGGCCTCGCACGCGACGGAGATGCGGAAGGTCGCCTTGTTGCTGGGGTGGTCGTTGCAGGGGAACCAGGATGCGGCACCCGACGGCTGGCTCGCCACGATGACGCCGTCGGCGAGTTCTTCCCAGCCGAGTTCGCCCCACGGGCTCTTCACCGGGTGCGGGGATCCGGCGTAGCGCACGATGATCTCGAACTCCTCGCCCGCCACGAGGGTGGTCGCCGGGGCGACGATGAGTTTGCGCGCCGCCTGGCTCACCTTGCGTGGGCGCTCCCCGTCGACGAGCACCCTCTCGACGCTCAGGCCGGCGAAGTCGAGGCTGAACCGGTCGAGCGGGGCCGTGGCTACGGCGCTGATGGTCGCCGTTCCGCGCAGGTGGTTGGTCTCGACCCGGTAGTTCAGCTCGAGGGCGTAGTGAGTGACGATGTAGCCGCCGTTGCCGCTCGTGGGAAGGTACGGATCGCCAGCCGTAGCGGCGCCGTAGTTCGACTGCGCGGCGGGAGACATGGGTGTCAAGTATTCCACGGGGTTTCCCGCCAGGGCGCGATCGGGTTACCCGCCCAGATCGTGCTAGAGGGCACGCGTTCGCCCCGCATCACGAGCGAGCCGGGACCGACGGTCGCCGACGAGTCGATGGCGGCGGCGGGCAGGATCACGCTGTTCGGCCCGAGGGTCGCGCCGGCGGCCAGGTGCACGGTGTCGAGCTGCATCACCCGGTCGTGGAACAGGTGCGTCTGCACGACGCAGCCGCGGTTGATCGTGGCCCCGTCGCCGAGGGTCACGAGGTCGGCCTCGGGAAGCCAGTAGCTTTCGCACCAGACGCCGCGACCGACGGATGCGCCCAACGTGCGCAACCAGACCGCGAGCGCGGGAGTGCCCCCGGCGTTCGCCGCGAACCAGGGACGGGCGACCATCTCGACGAACGTGTCGGCGACCTCGTTGCGCCAGATGAACGACGACCAGAGCGGGTGCTCGGAGGCGTCGATGCGCCCCACCAGCAGCCACTTCGCGACGGTGGTGACCCCGGCGGCGACGGCACCCGCCGCGAGCAGCACGACGCCGGAGAGCACGATCGCCCAGCCCAGGCCGAGCGCGAGCCACAGGCCGGCGAGGGCCGCGAGCACGCCGAGCGCGATCCACGCCGCGACGATCACGGGAACGATGCGCAGCACTTCCCAGCCGGCCCGCGCGAACCGCAGGCGGGTGGCGGGGCGGAACGTGCGGCCCTCTTCGAAGTCGGTGACGGTGCGGCGCAGGCGCACCGGCGGGTTGCCCAGCCACGACGATCCACGCTTGGCCTTGTTCGGCGTGGCCGACAGCACGGCGACGAGCCCGTTGCGGGGCACCGTGCGACCGGGGCCGGTGATGCCGCTGTTGCCGAGGAAGGCGCGGCGGCCCACCTTGGCCCGTCCGATGCGCACCCACCCGCCGCCGAGCTCGTAGGTGGCGACCATGGTGTCGTCGGCGAGGAACGCGCCCTGGGCGATCGTCGTCAACGCCGGAACCAGCAGCACCGTCGAGATCTCGACGTTCTTGCCCACCCGGGCCCCGAGCATCCGCAACCAGGTCGGCGTGATGAGGCTGGCATAGAGGGGGAACAGCAGGGTGCGGGCGCTGTCGAGGATGCGCTCGGTGGCCCACACCTGCCAGCCGATGCGGCTGCGCACCGGGAAGTGGCCCTCGCGCAGGCCGACACCGAGCAGCCGCACGGCCGCGACCACGAGCAGCGCGTATGAGAGACCGGCGACCACGACGGCGAGCGGCACCGCGGGAATGGCGGTGAGGAAGGCGGTGCCCAGGTCGCGGGGATCGAGCAGGGCGCCCACCACGAACGCGCCGAGGATCACCGAGAGGGCGGGCATAGCCGCCATGGCGACCGAGCCGAGCGCGAACCAGACCAGCCACTGCCGGTTGCGCGGCGGGCGCGTGATCGGCCAGGTCGGCCGGGCGGCGCCGACGCGGGCGGCGGGCGATCCGGCCCAGCGTTCGCCGGCGGGCACCCGCCCGGAGACGGCGGAACCCGGCTCGACGAGCGCGCCGCGGCCGATGCTCGCGCCGCCGAGCAGCGTGCTGCGCGACCCGACGCGCGCGTCGGCGCCCACGTGCACGGCGCCGAGCCGCAAAACGTCGCCGTCGATCCAGTAGCCGGCCAGGTCGACCTCGGGCTCGATGGCCGCGCGTTCGCTGATCGTGAGCATTCCGGTCACCGGCGGCAGCGCGTGCAGGTCGACACCGGAGCCGATCTTCGCGCCCAGGGCGCGGGCGTAGTAGCTGATCCAGGGCGCACCGGCGAGCGACGCGGCTCCGACCATCGACGCCACCTGCTCGGCGAGCCACAGCCGGATGTGCACCGAACCGCCGCGCGGGTAGTCGCCCGCCTTCACACCGGCGAGCAGCAGGCGGGCGGCGATCACCGAAATCAGCATCTTGCCTGGCGGGGTGATGAACAGCACGAACCCGGCGGCGACCCACCACCACGACACGCTCGGCAGGAAGGGCAGCAGGTTGCTCGCCGCCCCCAGGTAGACGAGCCACTTCGCCGCGGAGAGCACGTGCAGCGGGATGCCGAGCAGCGTGAGCGCCAGCTGGCTGCTCACCGGAGTGGGAAGCACCTCGCGCTCGACGGTCTCCTCGGCCGGGGTGCGGCCGTCGAGCTCGTCGGCGAGCGACCCGATGCGCGGGTAGTCGTAGATGTCGGCGACGAGGGTGCGCGGGTAGCGCACGCGGATCGCGGAGACGAGCTGTGCGGCCGAGAGCGACCCGCCACCGAGCGCGAAGAAGTCGTCGTCGGCGCTCGTGACGGCGACGCCGAGGATGCCCGACCAGATGTCGGCGAGCCACTGTGTCGTGGGGCCGAGGTCGGCCGTGGCATCCGTCGCCTGGTCCGAATCCGAGCGGGGCAGCGGCCACGGCAGCGCGGCGCGGTCCACCTTGCCCGAGATGCGCGTCGGCATCGAGTCGACGACGGCGAGCAGTGGCACGAGCGCGGCGGGCAGCTCGACGCGCAGGCGTTCGTTCGCGGCACCGCGGTCGAACTCGAAGCCGTCGACGAGCGCCAGGTAGCCGACGAGAACGTGGTTGCCGGTCGGGGTGGTCTGAACGACCGCGGCCGCCCCGGCGACGCCGTCGAGCGCCTGAAGCGCGGCGTCGATCTCGCCGAGCTCGATGCGGCGGCCGTTGACCTTGACCTGGTCGTCGGCGCGTCCGACGAACACCAGCCCCTCGTTCTCGAAGCGCACGAGGTCGCCGCTGCGGTAGGCGCGCTGCCAGCCGAGCGACGGGAACGGCGCGTACTTCTCAGCGTCTTTCGCCGGGTCGAGGTAGCGGGCGAGGCCGACTCCGCCGATGATGAGCTCGCCGGTCTCGCCCTCGGCGACGCGCTGGCCGGCCGCGTCGACGACGGCGAGGTCCCAGCCGTCGAGCGGCAGGCCGATGCGCACCGGGCCGGGACCGCCGAGCAGGGCGCCGCACGCGACGACGGTGGCCTCGGTCGGGCCGTAGGTGTTCCAGACTTCGCGGCCGGCAGCGGCGAGCCGCGCGACGAGTTCGGGCGGGCAGGCTTCGCCGCCGAAGATGAGCAGCCGAACCTGCTCGAGCGACTCCTCGGGCCAGAGGGCGGCGAGGGTCGGAACGGTCGACACGACGGTCACGCCGTGCTTGATGAGCCAGGGACCGAGGTCGACGCCCGAGCGCACCAGCGAGCGCGGCGCGGGAACGAGGCATCCGCCGTGCCGCCAGGCCAGCCACATTTCTTCGCACGACGCGTCGAAGGCCACGGAGAGCCCGGCCAGCACGCGGTCACCGGGCGCGATCGGGGCCTGCTGCAGGAACAGCCGCGCCTCGGCATCGACGAACGCGGCAGCCGACCGGTGCGTCACGGCGACGCCCTTGGGCACGCCGGTCGAGCCCGACGTGAAGATCACCCAGGCGTCGTCGTCGGGGGTGGGGGTGGCGATGGGCGCTTCGACCTCGTCGACCGGCTCGGGGAACGAGGGGGCGAACACTCCCCCGGCTCCGATGATGCCGACGACCTTCGCCTCGCCGAACACGAGTCGCGCGCGCTCCTCGGGATCGTCCGCGTCGACCGGCACGTAGGCGGCCCCCGCCGCGAGCACCGCGAGAATCGAGACGTACAGTTCGCGGGTGCCCGAAGCGATGCGGATGCCCACCTTGTCACCCCGGCGAACGCCGTCACGGGTCAGCGCGAGGGCCTGCGCGTAGACCAGCCGCTCGAGCCGGCGGTAGCTGATGCCGCCCTGCGCGTCTTCGAGCGCCACCGCGTCGGGATACTGCGCGACGCTCGCCCTGAACACGTCGACCAGGGTGCGCTCCCCGGGAATGCGCGACGCCCCTTCGAGAATGCCCTGGGTGTCGGCGATCGTCACAGGACTCCTCGGGCGGTGCTGGGAAAGATTCACGTAGCTTACCGGCGAGAGGTGAACGGCAGGCAAACGCGGGTCGGGCCGCACACCTCGGTCAGCCCGTGGTCAGCGTCACGGCCCCCAACGCGAGCACCGCCACGAGCACCCACGACGCAAGGCCGACGAGCAGCGCGCGTCCGCTCGTGCGCACGAGCGACACGACCCGTATCGCCGAGCCCAGCGCCACGAGCGCGAGCCCGAACAGCACGGTCTGCACGACATCGGCGGCGAGCAGCACCGACTCGGGCACCGGCACGAACGTGCGCACGAGCATCGCGGCCAGGAACCCCAGAACGAACAGCGGCACGATCGGTGGTCGTGGTGCGGATGCCGCATCCGCATCTTCGACCGCCCGCAACCTGCGGTACACGCCGACTCCGGCGACCAGCGGCGCGAGCAGCAGCACGCGGGTGAGTTTCACCGCGATCGCGAGCGCGAGGGCGGACGCTCCGGCGGTCTGCGCGACGGCGACCACCTGACCGACGTCGTGCACGCTGGCGCCCGCCCAGGCGCCGAACTGCAGGTCGCTCAGGCCGAGCGGGCCGTGCAGCAACGGCAGCACGGCGATCGCGAGGCTGCCGCACAGGGTCACCAGCGCGGCGGGCACGGCGATCTCGCTCTGCCTGCTGCGGGTGACCGCCGCCATGGCGCCGATCGCCGAGACGCCGCAGATGGCGAAGCCCGCCGCGAGCAGCAGCGGCTGGTCGCCCGGCAGCTTGGCCAGGCGCCCCATCAGCAGCGTGCCGAAGAAGGTGAGCACGACCACGGCGAGCACCGCGACGAGCATCGGAACGCCGAGATCCACGATGTCGACGAGGCTGAGCTTGAGGCCGAGCAGCACGATCCCGATACGCAGCAGGCGACGCGACGAGAGCGCGAGCCCGGGTTTCAGCGGGCCGTCGAGCGGCGCCTGCAGGGCGGGGAGCTGCCCGATCACGAGGCCGACCACCACGCACACGGTCAGCACCGGCAGCGCCGGAACCAGCAGGTGCACGAGGAAGGCGACGCCCAGCCCGGCGGCCGCGACGGCGAGCCCGGGAAGAAGTCGCATGCCTCGACCGTAGCGTGCCCCCAAACCGGGGGAGCAATTGGCGGATGTGAAAATCTACGTCGCTACGTGTCGTAGCCTGACCCTAGGCAGTGGCGTCCGCCCACCCGATGCCTGTGGAATCCATGGATGGAGAAACACTCAGATGGCACCTAGAACCAGGGCATCGTGGCGCGCATTCGGCGCCGCGGCACTCACCTGCGGAGCACTCATCGCCTCGACCCTCACCGGCACCGCCGCTGTCGCGGCACCGGAGACGGCGAGCGCGACGAGCGACACGAACGGCTACCGCAACGTGGGCTACTTCGCCCAGTGGGGTGTCTACGGCCTCAACTACAAGGTCAAGGATCTGCAGACCTCGGGAGCGGCCGCGAAACTCACGGCGCTCAACTACGCCTTCGGCAACATCCACAATCAGACGCTCACCTGCTTCGAGGCCAACAAGGCGCAGGGCAGCGGCGTCACCGGTTCCGACGGCGCCGGCGACGCGTTCGCCGACTACGGCCAGAGCTACACCGCCGCGACCTCGGTCGACGGCATTGCGGATGTCTGGAACGCACCGCTCGCCGGCTCGTTCAACCAGCTGAAGAAACTGAAGACGCTCAACCCGAACCTCAAGCCGCTCATCTCGCTCGGCGGCTGGACCTGGTCGAAGAACTTCTCCGCCGCGGCCAAGACCGACGCCTCGCGCAAGAAGCTCGTCTCCTCGTGCATCGACCTGTACATCAAGGGCAACCTGCCGGTCATCGACGGCCGCGGAGGCCCGGGCGCTGCCGCGGGCATCTTCGAGGGCATCGACCTCGACTGGGAGTGGCCGGGGCGCAACAGCGGTCTCGCCGGCAACGGCGTCGACACGGTCAACGACGCGAACAACTTCCGTCTGCTGCTCAAGGAGTTCCGCGAGCAGCTCGACGCCTACGGCGCGACGACCGGCAAGAACTACACGCTGAGTGCGTTCCTGCCCGCGAACCCGCTCGACGTCAAGGCCGGCGGGTGGAACAACCCCGAGATTTTCGACTACCTCGACTACGGCAACATCCAGGGCTACGACCTCTACGGCGCCTGGGACGGCACGAAGGTCGGCCACCAGGGCAACCTGTACGCCGACCCGACCGACACCCGCAATCCCGCGGACCGCTTCAGTGTGGATGCCTCGGTGAAGGAGTACACGAACGCGGGCATCGATCCGGCCCAGTTGGGCATGGGCCTCGCGATGTACGGCCGCGGCTGGCAGGGTGTCGCTTCGAGCGCACCGTGGAGCGCGGCGAACGGCGCAGCACCCGGCACCAACGGCTGGGGCATGTCGAACTACGACGACATCAAGGATCTGGGCACGGGCTACTTCGACGCCGTCTCCGGTTCGGCCTACCGTCACGACGGTAACCAGTGGTGGAGCTACGACAACGCCCAGTCGATCGCGGCGAAGGCGCAGTACATCGTGTCGAGCGGCCTTGGCGGCGCGATGTGGTGGGACCTCTCGGGCAACCGCGACGGCAGCCTGCTCACCGCGCTCGCGACCGGGCTGAAGGGCGCTACTCCGGGCCCGGTGGTTACGCCCACACCCACGCCGACGCCGACCGCCACTCCGACGCCGACACCGACCGCCACTCCCGCGCCGACGGCGACGCCGACGCCCACCCCGACCGCGACTCCGACGCCCACCCCGGCGCCGACGACCCCGCCGGTCGCAACGCCGGGCGAGTGCGTGCCCGCGGCCTGGTCGGCGACGACGGTCTACACGACCGGACTCACGGCGTCGTACAACGGCAACATCTACAAGGCCAAGTGGTACACGAAGGGTGACAAGCCCGGAGCGAGCGACCCGTGGCAGTTCGTCAGCACCTGCGCGGGCGGCCCTGCGCCGATCGCGGCCTGGTCGGCGACGACGATCTACCTCGTCGGCGACAAGGCGATCTACAACGGCAAGACCTACACCGCCAAGTGGTGGGTGAAGGGCGACGTGCCCGGCATCAAGTACGGCGCCTGGGCCGAATAACCCCCAGCCACACAGAGACCGGCCCCGGTTCACCCGAACCGGGGCCGTTCTTCGTATACCCGCCCCCAAATGAGGCGATTCCGGCCCTATGACCCGGCCGCGGCGGGGTCTTAGGGCCGGAAACGGCTCATCTGCGAACGGGCCGGTCTAGCGGATGCCGCGCTTCTTCCGTCGCAGCATCATCAGCGTGCTGCCGATGAGCAGCAGCACGAGAGCGGCCGAGATGGACACCTCCGTGTTGGCGCCGGTCGAGGCGAGGACGGCCGGGCTCAGCGCCGCCACCCTCACGTTGTCCCAGCCGATGAGCGTACCGTCGACGGCGAGCACCGCGATGCGGTGCGCGCCCGCGGGGGCGTTCGCCGGGATCACGACACGCACGGTACCGTCGGCCGCGACGGCCGAGGTGGCCAGCAGCACGGGCGTGGAGTGCAGCCAGATGTTCACCGTCTCGCCGGCGTGCGAGACGCCGACCACGATGGTGATGGATTCGCCGGGGCGGGCGTCGCTCGGCGTGTTGACCGTTCCGCGGGCGGCGTCGGTGAACGCGGCGTCGGCGACCGGGGTGCTGGCGCCCGGGTTCGCGGTTACAGGCTGCCCGGGCGTGGGCAGTGGCGTGATCGGTGTCGGCACGGGTGCCGGTGCCGGTGCGGGAGCCGGGGTCGGTGCCGGGGTCGGTGCCGGGGTCGGGTCGGGCGTGGGGGTGGGCGTCGGCTCGGGCACGACCACCGCGGCACACGCTAGCGCGCCCTGCCGCAGCGCGTAGCCACCGGTGCTCGCGTCATCCGACCAGAACACGCTCTTCGCGCCGTTCACGCACTGCGACTGCGGAACGATCGTGAAGCCCTCGTTGTTGAGGTTCGGCATTCCGGCCGGGCGCTCGACCACGGCGGCGGAGGCGAAGAGCCCGTTGCTGCCGATCTCGAGCAGCGACGACCGGCCGTTGCAGGTGTCGTCGCAGACTGCCCAGAGCGAACCGGTCTCGGCGTCGAACGCGAGTTCCATCACGCCGCCGAGGCCGGTGCTGATGGTGGCGATGCGGCTGTAGCCGCCGGTCACCTGGTCGAGTGCGTAAGCGTAGACGCCGCCGCCCTCGAGGCCCACGAAGAACAGGCCGGTTCCGTGATTCGGGTAGGCCGCCGGGTCGTACGCTGCGCTGGTGAGCTCGTCGCGCATGCCCTCGGCGACCAGGAACGAGTCGGGCACCCACGCGATCGCCTCGAGTCCGAGGTTGGCGCCGACGTCGGGCAGGTCGGGGTTGAGGTCCCACTCCATGGTCGCGTTCACGCTCGTAGCCGCGGATGACACGTCGTACCGCAGCACGGACGGCCGGCTCACACCCACCGAGTTGTCGCGCTCGGTGGACACGAACACGCCGCCGGCCGACCCGGCCGCGGTCAGGGTGACGCCCTCGGCGTCCACGTTGCCGCTGCCGTCGGTGTAGTGCAGAACCTTGCCGGCACCCCAGCCGTTCGCCGCGCCCGACACCCAGTTGGTGCCGTTGTCGGTGAGGCGGTAGAGCTTGCCCGGGTTGTTCTGCACGGCCCAGAGCACGTTCTCGGTCGGCTGCGCCTCGTAGGCGAGCCCGCTCATGTTCTCGACGTAGGTGCGCTGCGGGTCGACGGTGGTTACTGTCGACGCGCCCGGCCACGGGGTGGTGACGATGTCGCCGGCGCACGAGTTCACGACGCCCTTGGTGGGGGCCTTCGAGACGGCGAATTCGCCTGTTCCGTCAGGGCAGCGCGCGTAGGTGGTCGACGCGTGCGCCGTCCAGGTGTGGCTGTCGACGAGTGTGGTGCCCCCGGGTGCGAATAGGCGGGCGGAGTCGCCGCCGCCCAAGCCGAAGGCGGGCTCGACGACGACGTAGCCGCCGGCCGCGAGCGCGGTGGGCGATGCGAACGTGTACGGCTTGTCTTCGCCGTTGTCCTTGACGACGTAGCCGCCGAGGTCGATCGACGTCGTGCCGACGTTCTTGATCTCCACCCAGTCGGTGGTGTCGCCGTTCGACTCGACCTCGTTGATGCGCACGGTGGGCTTCGCCGCGACGGCGACGGGGTTGGCCGCGCCCTTGGTTGCAGCCGACGTTGCCGAGTACGGGCCGGTTCCGTTGGGGTACCGGCCGAGAGTGGTGGCGGAGTGCGCGGTCCAGACGAAGCTGTCGACGAGCGTCGTGCCGTCGGCGAGGAACACCCGCGCGGTGTCGGCGGCACCGAGACCGAAGTTGGCCGGGTTGGTTTCGACGTTCACGTCTACCGCTAGGTAAGCGCCGGGCGCGATGACCGATCCGGCCGGCACGGCGAGCGTGCGAGCGTCGCTGTCGTCCTTGATGATCCACCCGGAGACGTCAGCTGCCACGGTGCCCGTGTTCATGAGTTCGACCCAGTCGGTGAGGTCGCCGTTCGACTCGACCTCGTTGAGGCGAACGGATGTCGCGGCCGGCACTGTGGGCTCGGTAGGCGGCGTCACGACCACCGGCGCGGTGTTCGCCGCTCCCTTGCTCGAGGCGGTCGTCTGCGCCATAGCGCCTGTGCCGTTCGGGAAGCGGCCGTACGTCACGGTCGCGTGCGCCGTCCAGCTGTAGGAGTCGACGAGCGTAGTGCCGTCGGCCAGGAAGACGCGCGCCGTGTCGGCCTTGCCGAGACCGAAGTTCAGCGGGTTCGACACGGCGTTGACGTCGATCGCCAGATAGGCGCCGGGAGCGAGTGAGGTGCCGGCCGCGATGGCCAGGGTGCGCGTGTCGGTGTCGTCCTTCAGCACCCAGCCCGAAACATCCACGGCGGTGCTGCCCGTGTTCGTCAACTCGATCCAGTCGGTCGCGTCACCATCGGACTCGACCTCATTGATCCTGACCTTCGGCACGACGGGCGTGTTGGCCGCGCCCTTGGTCGACGAGCTCAGCGCCACGAAGTCGCCGGTGCCGTTGGGGAAGCGACCGTACGTGACCTCGGCGTGCGCAGTCCAGCTGTGGGAGTCGACGAGCGTCGTGTTGTCGGGCAGATACAGCATCGCCGAATCCGTGCCGGCGAGGCCGAAGTTTCCCGTGACCGTTTTGTCGTCAACGTCGACGGCCAAGTAGGCGCCCGCGGCGAGGATCGTGCCGGGAGCAATCGGGAGCGCGTGTGTGGCGTCGCTGTCCTTAAGGATCCAGCCCGAGACATCCACATCGGTCGTTCCGGTGTTGACGATCTCGATCCAGTCGACGGGCGTGCCGCCATTCGACTCGATCTCGTTGATCTTCACCGACGGCAGCTCTGCGGCCGACGCCGGGACCGCGGTCGCGACTATCGGAATGGCCAGGGAAAGACAGGAAACAACGGCCAGTAACGGCCGACGCCAGGTGGTGCGCATGCGGGTGTCCTCTTTGATACTCGGGTGTGGCTGGCCAGAACGGCCCGCAGTACACCTTCGGGCAGAGGGGAAAACGCCCGGTAAACACGAGGAGAACGGAGAGCGCCCCCGAACGGGGGAGCTTCCGTCGCCGCGTTAACGACGGATGGCCCGCCGAAGCGGGCCATCCGGGTGGTTCCTGCCGCTTACGCGGTCGGGAATTCGTAGCTGGCGCCGTTGCCGAAGCGCTTCGAGATCGCGAAGTCGAAATCGGCCTCGCTGATGTCGTAAATGCCATGGATGGCGGCGTTGTCGCGCACGGCCGAGAGCTCGCGCGAACGCGAGTAGAACATCGGGTCGGTGGCGAGAATCGAGTAACCGCCGGCGATGAAGTCGACGTTCTTGCGGGTGAGTGTGGTGGTGGTAGTCATGCTGTGTTGCTTTCGTTTGGTGCGCTGATTCGCAGCGTCAAGGTGTTCGCGGATGATCCGCTCACGCGGTAACTCGAACGCTGAGGAGCGCCCGCTAACCGCGAGGATTAAGCCGACGTATCGGCGAGGGTGTCACGCAGTCCGGCGAAAGCCAGTACAGCGGTTCTGATTGAAATCTGAGGTGCGGCCGTGGTGTCAGATCGGCGGCGGGGGCAGATTTCTCGATGCCCAATAGGGACACCATACACGTACCCCGGTGAAAACTCAGGGTTGCGCAGCAAATGCACAGGCCGCTACGGTGATGCCTACGCCAACACGACGAAAGGAGCCCAGCGTGATTACTGCAACGAACGATGCAAACGCATTCCGCAAGACCGCCGGCTTCGTCGGCGTCTTCACCGCCTAACCGGCCCGCTTCTCGACAGAGGCACTCCACCGGTCCAGTCGGTGGTGACGCTCTCGAAGCTCGACCAGGCAGCATCCGCGATTCCCCGCACCCGCTGCCCATCGGTCCGACCACCCCGCACGAGACGCGCACTGCGCGCGTCCCGTTTCCGCCGCGCCACCGCGGCCACTCACATCGCTATTCGGCGACCCCGAACGCTCTTCGGCGCGCCCGTATATATAAGGAATCACACCGTGAAAATCGAATCGACGACCCTGCCGGGTCGCCACGATCATCCGCCCCAACCTGTTTCATCCGCCCGTCCCGCCGTCGCACGCCCCGCGCGTCGCGTCGGACTTCTCGACCGTGCCGCGCTGCACCTCGGTCTCGCGCTCATCACGTGGGGTCGCCGGCCCGTCAGAGTGGGCGACCGGGAACACGCCGCGCTCGCCCACGAGACACACCAAGCCCGGCTCGAAGCCGAGCGGGTGCGCACTCAGAACGAGGCGTTCTACCTGACGCGCATCCTGTGACACGGCGCCCGCACAACGGGGCCGCCTTCGTGGCGGCCTCGTTGTTGCGGGGATGTGGTCAACTCGAGGCATGGAATATCGCAGCTATGTAGCAGTGGGCGACAGCTTCACCGAGGGTGTGGGCGACGAGACGCCTTCCGGCGGCGTTCGCGGCTGGGCCGACCTGGTCGCGCTCGGTCTGGCGTTGGCCGGCCCCGAACCGGTGACTTACGCGAACCTCGCTATCCGGGGCCGACTGCTCGCGCCGATCGCCGGCCCACAGCTCGATGCCGGCATCGCGCTGCAGCCCGAGCTGCTCAGTCTCAACGGCGGAGGCAACGACATCATGCGCCCGCGCGTCTCGATCTCCGCGATCACCGACCAGCTCGTGGCCGCCGTCGAAAGGGCGACGGGCTCCGGATGCCACGTGCTCCTCGTCAGCGGAGCGAACCCCACCCGTCACATCCCGCTCGGTGGCTTCATCAAGACCCGTGGTGACGAATTCGCCCGCGGCATCCGTTCTCGCCTGCCGCTCGACAACGTGACCTTCGTCGACAACTGGGCCGACGACGAGCTGGCAGAGCTGCGCTACTGGTCGCGCGACAAGCTGCACCTCGGCCCGCTCGGGCACGAACGTGTCGCCGGCAACGTGCTCGCCACCCTGGGTGTCGAGCTGCCCGACGGTTGGAGCGGCGGCGCCACCGCCCTGCACCACGAACAGCGAACGAGCGAGTACTGGCGCGAATACGTTCTGCCGTGGATCGGCCGGCGGCTCACTGGCCGCTCGTCAGGCGACAACCGCGCGCCGAAGATCGCGACGCTGCAGCCGGTCGAGTTGCCGCCCGCCGGCCGATAGTCCCTGGGCAGTACGCCGAACGGTGGAGGCACACTTCATCCGGTTGAACGACGCGTAGGCGACCGCGCTCGGCGAGAGTGGTTAGGGGCGCAGCCGGCGCTCACACCACGGAGAGAAGGATCCCATGTACTCCACCGTCAGCATCGTGCCCGATCTCGAACCGCCCCTCACCGACCCCGCTTTCACGAGCTTCTGGGGCGACCGCGCCGACTTCCGACTCGCGGGCACGGTCTCTGTACCGATATCCGGCTAGAACCACTCAGACGGGAAACCGCACCGAGGCGAGCGTCGAGACACCCTCGGGCAGGTCGTCGGCGCGCACCGCATAGATCGTGGCCCCGGTGAGCAATGCCCGCCGTGCGATCTCGTCGACGACGCCGTAGTTCGTCGCCGTCTGGCCATCGTCGAACTGCACCGCGCCGGACTGCTCGTCGATGGTGCCGGGCACGACCAGTTCGAAGTCGAACAGCAGCGTATCGATCGCGCCGAACGTCGCCGCGCGCGCGATGTCGCTCAGGTCGGTCACCGCGCGTCCCTGTGCTCGTCGGGCCTGCAGTTCGTCGCGTACCTCCCCGAGCTGCTGGGCGTACAGCGCATCCAGAATCGGGCGTGCCGCGGCCGACAGCTCGTTGTCGGAGATCTCGTCTGCGTTTCCCCGGATCGACTCGTCGAGCAGGTGGGGGTAGGTGTTCACGGCCCGGTAGATGCCGTCGATCGGCTGGGTCGCTGCCAGGATGAGCGGGATGCCGCTGCGGTTCACCACCGCCCGCAGCTCCACCTCGACCGCCCGGCAGTATTCGCCCAGCCGCACCTTGCGCCCCTCGGATCCCTGCACCCGCCCGTCGGGCGCGCGCCCGCTGATCGACGGCAGCCCGACCGCGCTCGCGGCGTCCGACGGCAGCCCCGGAACGTCGACCGCGAAGGCCGTGCCGTCGGCGGTCGCCTCGATGAGCCGCACGTAGTTCTGCGACAGCGCGAGCACGAACGCCGTCTGCGGGAACGTGACCGTTCGCAGCAGGGGTTTCACCAGATAGCGGTCGGCGACTTCCAGCAGTTCCGGCAGCCGGTTGGCTATGCGGTAGGTCGTCAGCCGTCCCGACGATCCGAAGAGCACGAGCGTCTCCGACTGGTACGACCAGAAGGCACGGTCGTCGATCAGTTCGGCCACCGCCTCGGCGAGCGCCTCGACCTCGCCGGCGCCCGCGCCCGCTTCTGCGAGCTGCTCGGTGGCGGCGTCGACGAAGTTGCGTAGCCGGGCGCGTGCCTGCTCGGCCTGGTCGGGCATGCGTCCCGTTTTCAGATAGATCGAGACGCTCCCGGCGGAACGTTCACTGGCCAGCGCGGCGATCTCGGCGAGTGCGGGCGTATCGGTGTGCAGCATGGCTGGCACGTTACGCAGCACCGGTGGCGTTTCGGATGACACGGAATAGGTGAGGCGCCGCGGGGCCATCTCGGCCACGGTGAATCCATCCACTCGAGTGACGGGGAGGGATCACCGTGAGCGCGAACACCTTGGAAGACGCGCACAAGCTCAGCGTGCCGGCGCTCACCGCGATGGTCGTCGGCTCGATGGTGGGCGCCGGCGTCTTCACCCTGCCGCAGCGCTTCGCCAGCCAGACGGGTGTGCTCGGTGCGGTCATCGCCTGGGCGATCGCGGGGGCGGGCATGCTCATGCTGGCGTTCGTTTTCCAGTCGCTGGCCGTGCGCAAACCGACCCTCGACAACGGGGTGTACGTATACGCCAAGACCGGATTCGGGCTCTACCCGGGGTTCCTGAGCGCGTTCGGCTTCTGGGCGAGCGCGTGCGCGGGCAACACGTTCTACTGGGTGCTGATCACCTCCACCCTGGCGCCGCTCGTTCCGGCGTTCGGCGAGGGCGACACGATCTGGGCGGTGCTCGTGTCATCCGTCTTCGTCTGGGGCTTCTACTTCCTCATCATGCGCGGCGTGCGCGAGGCGGCCGCTATCAACACCATCGTCACGTTCGCGAAGCTCATCCCCCTGCTGTTGTTCGTGATCGTCGCCGTCGTCGCGTTCGATCCCGACGTGTTCCTCGGCAACCTGACCGGCGGGTACGACGCGGGCGGCGACAGCCTCTTCGAGCAGGTGCGCGGCACGATGCTCGTGACGGTGTTCGTGTTCCTCGGCATCGAGGGCGCGAGCGTCTATTCGCGGTTCGCGAAGAAGCGGGAGGACGTGGGGCGGGCGACCGTGCTCGGGTTCCTCTCGGTGCTCGCCCTGTTCGCGACCGTCTCGATCATCTCCTACGGCGTGCTGCCCATGGAGGAAATCGCGAACCTCAGGCAGCCGTCGGTCGGCAGCATCCTCGAGGCGGCCGTCGGTTCGTGGGGCGCCTGGTTCATCAGCGCCGGCCTCATCGTGTCGGTGCTCGGCGCCTTCCTCGCGTGGAGCCTCATGTCGGCCGAGGTGCTGTTCGCGGCGGCGAAAGACGGCGATATGCCCCGGTTCCTGGCGAAGAGCACGCCGAAGGATGTACCGGGCAACGCCCTTCTCTTGTCGACGCTCGGCATCCAGGTGCTGCTGATCGTGGTGCTGTTCGCCAGCGGGGCCCTCGACTTCATGCTCGACCTCACCGCGTCGCTCTCGCTCATCCCGTTTCTGCTCGCCGCCGGCTACGCCCTCAAGATCGCGGTCACGAGCGACGGGTACGCGTCGGTTCCCGCGGGCGTGCGCACCCGCGAGCTCGTGATCGGGGCGATCGCGGTGGCCTACACGCTCTTCCTCATCTTCGCCGCGGGCACTGACCTGCTGCTGCTGTCGTGCGTGCTGCTCGCGCCGGCGACGCTGCTCTACGTGGTCGCCCGCCGCGAGCAGGGCTCGCTGCTCTTCACCAAGCCCGGCGCCGTGACGTTCGCGGTGGTGATCGTCGGCGCTATCGCCGGCGTGATCGGCCTCGTCACCGGCTTCGTATCCATCTAGAAGGAGAACACCATGACCTCAGCCGACTACGGCGTGCACTCCGAGGTCGGGCAGCTGCGCAAGGTGCTCGTGTGCGAGCCCGGCCTCGCGCACCGCCGCCTGACGCCCAGCAACGCCGACTCGCTGCTGTTCGACGACGTGCTCTGGGTCGATAACGCGATCCGCGACCACCGGGAGTTCGTGGCGAACCTGCGCTCGCACGACGTGGAGGTCGTCGAGCTGCACGAACTGCTCGCCGCGACCGTGGCCGTCCCCGAGGCGCGCACCTGGCTGCTCGACCGCAAGATCGTGCCGAACCAGGTGGGGCTGGGACTCGTCGACGACACCCGCGCGTTCCTCGACTCGCTGCCGCCCGCCCAGCTGGCCGAGTTCCTCATCGGGGGGCTGGCGACCACCGACCTGCCGAACGACTTCCGCGGCGACTACGTCGGGCTGGCCCGCGAGTCGACCGGCGTGCGCGAATACCTGATGCCCCCGCTGCCCAACACGCTCTACACCCGCGACACGACCTGCTGGCTCTACGGCGGCGTCACGCTCAACCCGCTCTTCTGGGCGGCCCGGCACGATGAGACCCTGCTGATGAAGGCGATCTATACGTATCATCCGGATTTCGTCGGGTCCCAGATCTGGTGGGGCGATCCCGAACGGGACTGGGGCCTCTCGACCTTCGAGGGCGGCGACATCATGCCGGTCGGCAACGGCGTCGTGCTCATGGGGATGAGCGAGCGCACGTCGCGGCAGGCGATCACGCAGGTAGCGTCCGCGCTGTTCACGGCGGGGGCGGCCACACAGGTGATCGTCGCGGGCATGCCCAAGCTGCGCGCCGCGATGCACCTCGACACGGTCTTCACGTTCGCCGACCGGGACATCGTGACGCTGTTCCCGCGCATCATAGACGCGGTGCACACGTTCTCGCTGCGGCCCGCCGACAATGCGGTGGGGCTGGATGTCACGGACGAGAAGACCACCCCGTTCGTCGACGTCGTCGCCCGCGCGCTCGGGCTGCCGAAGCTGAACGTCGTGGCGACCGCCGGTGACGTCTATGCCTCGGAGCGTCAGCAGTGGGACTCGGGAAACAACGCCGTCGCCCTGCGTCCCGGTGTGGTCTACACCTACGACCGCAACACCGAGACGAACCGGCTGCTCGAGCAGGCCGGCGTCGAGGTCATCCCGATCGTCGGCGCCGAGCTGGGCCGCGGGCGCGGCGGCGGCCACTGCATGACCTGCCCGATCATCCGCGACGCGGTGGAGTATTAGCGAGCGGCGGCGCTGGTCCAGCCGCGCTCGTGCAGCCGCTCGAACCCGTCGAGCATGAGGTCGAGCGCGAACTCGAACTCGAACTGGTCGTCGCAGCCGTGCCCCACGGCCGAGGCCTCGTCGTGCACCATCGACGCCGCGACCGCGAGGATGTTCGGGTAGCGCTCCCCCATCTGCCGCATCATCTCGGCCTGCGCCTCGGGCGGCATCGGGGGCGCGGCCTTCAGCGCGGCCTTCTGCGCCGCCGAGTCGTCGAACAGCTCCTGGGTGAAGCCCCACATGCGGCCGCCGATCGCGTGCATCACGTGGTGGGTGAGGTCGACCGACATGCCGCCGGCGAGGAACATGCCGGTGAACGAGTCCATGTAGTCGAGCACCGCGGGCGTGCGGTTGGTGCGCGTCTCGAGCACGGATCGCGCCCACGGATGCCGCAGCAGCACGCGCCGCGCCGAGAGCACCCGTTCGCGCACTACCGTTCGCCAGTCGGCGTCAGCCTCGGGCGGGTCGATCTCGCCGATAACGACCTCGACCATGCCGTCGAGCAGCTCTTCCTTGTTCTGCACGTGCTTGTAGAGCGCCATCGGCACGACTTCGAGCTCGTGGGCCAGACGGCGCATGCTCAGCGAATCGATGCCGATCTGGTCGGCGAGTGACACGGCCGCACCCAGCACCCGGTCGCGATTGAGATACGCGCGCTTCTCGGCCACAGCTCCTCCTTGACAGGAGTACAGCGTACACCTAGTGTCATCCGCAGGTGTACGTTGTACACCTTGCCATCGACCCGAACGGAACCTCGCCATGAACTCGTACCGCAGAACCGCCATCGTCGTCGGGGTGCTATTTCTTGCCACCCACGTCACCGCGATCGGCGCCCGCATCCTCTACGGCCCCTACCTCACCGATGCGACGCAACTCGCGACCGGCGACGACAGCGCCGTGCTCGTCGGCGCACTGCTCGAAGTGCTCCTCGCCCTCACCGTCGTCGGCACCGCGATCGCGCTGCACCCCGTGGCCGCGCGGCAGAACGCCTCACTGGCGGTGGGCTACATCGCGCTGCGCACACTCGAGGCAAGTGTCATCCTGACCGGCGTCGTCGGCATGCTCACCCTCGTCTCGGTTCGCGCCAGCGTCGCAAACATTGCGGATGACACATCTGTCGCACCGCTGATCGACACCCTCGTGGCGTTCCAAGACTTCACGTTTCTCGTCGGCCCCGGCTTCATCTGCGGAACCAACACCGTGCTGATCGCCTGGATCATGCTCAAGTCGGGCCTCGTGCCGCGCTTCATCGCCGTGCTCGGACTCGTCGGCGGGCCGCTCGTCTTCGCGTTCAACGTCGTGAAGATGTTCGGCTTCAGCGAGCAGCTCATGCCGTGGGCGGCCCTGGCTGTCGTGCCGATCTTCGCGTGGGAGCTGCTGCTGGCCGGGTATCTGATCGTGAAGGGATTCCGCCCGGCGGCGCTCGCCCAGCTGGGTCACGTCGACGGTGCGGCGCAGCGCCTGCCCGTCAGCGCGTAGGCGCGCAAGGCCTCGCCGCGCATCTCTGGTCGGCTTACCGTGAACGTATGACCGATGAACCGATTGAAGAACGTCCAGAAATGCTCGGCGCCAAGGCAGACTCCCCCGAAGCCGGCGACTCAGCCGTCAAGGACCCGGCCGACTGGGTCACCGGCGACGAGCCGATGACCGCATCGCAGCGCAGCTACCTCGACACGCTCGCACGCGAGGCCGGCGAGGAGATCCCCGCCGACATCACGAAGGCCGAGGCATCCGAACACATCGACCGCCTGCAGAGCAAGACCGGCCGCGGCCAGTAAGGGAACTACGCGACCGCGAACCGCTTCGCCGACCGCTCCTTCGCCTTGGCGGCCTCGACCTCGCGGTTCTTGGGCGGGGCGTTCGTCACCCAGTCCTCGAGCAGGTGGTGGGAGATGTGGGCGATCTCGGCGACGGCGCGGTTGAAGACCTCTTCGTTGGCCTTCGACGGCTTCGTCGATCCGCTGATCTTGCGCACGAACTGCAGTGCGGCGGCGTGCACCTCGTCGTCAGTGGCGGCGGGCTCGAAGTTATTGAGGGGATGAATGTTCCGGCACATGCAACGAGGGTAGCGAGGGCGCTTCGGCAGGGGAAGACGCTGTCGCGCGGCCGGATGCGCCCCGCCGACGCCCTGCGCGGCGATCCCGCGGGGGTCGACTTGTCACAAACCGGGCTTCATCGCCGCAGACAGCCCGCTTTGTGACAAGTCGATGCGGCGCGTTACGGAACGATGACCGCGCGGCCGCGGATGCTGTTCGCGGCGAGATCTTCGTAGGCCTTGGGACCGTCGTCGAGGCTGTACGTCTCGACCGCGACGTGCAGCTTTCCGGCGCGGGCCAGGTCGAGCACCTCGATCAGTTCGCTGCGGGAGCCCCAGTAGGGCATGCGCACGGCGGCGTCGTAGGCGATGTTGCCGAAGCTGAGGGTCATCGCACCTCCGCCGATGCCGACGATCGTGACATCCGAATCGAGGGCGGCCACGCTCTGCGCGAGGGCCATCGTCGGGTTTGCGCCCACGAAATCGAACACAGCGTTGGCGCCGAGTCCGCCGGTGAGCTCGCGGATCTTGTCGGCCGCCGAAGCGTCGCTGATGAGTACGTGGTCGGCGCCGACCTCGGTGGCGAGCTTGAGCTTCTCGTCGCTCACGTCGAGCGCGATGACCGTGGCGCCCGAGATCGCCTTGAGGATCTGGATGCCGACGTGGCCGAGCCCGCCGGTTCCGATGACGACGGCGAAGGTGCCGGCGCCGAGCTTCGGAACCGAGCGCTTGATCGCGTGGTACGGGGTGAGGCCGGCGTCGGTCAGCGAGACGTTCTGCACGGGGTCGAGGTCGCCGAGCGGCACGAGGTGGCGCGCGTCGTCGACGATCATGTACTCGGCCATCGAGCCCTGGCTGCCGAGTCCGGGAGGGCGGATGCCCTCGGCCGCGGCGTTCGTGCAGTAGTTCTCCATGCCCATCGAGCAGTTGTGGCAGCGCCCGCAGCCCCATGGCCCGTAGACGGCAACCGCGTCGCCGACCTTGAGTGTCGAGTCGACACCCTCGCCGATCTCGTGCACGATGCCCGCGCCTTCGTGGCCGAGGGTCAGCGGCAGCGGATAGGACTGCGCGAGGTAGTCGGCCTCGGGGAGGCTCATCACGTAGTCGTCGCTGTGGCAGACGCCGCCCGCGGTGACCTTCAGCAGCACCTGGCCGGGGCCGGGCTTCGGGATGGGGATGTCGACGACGACGGGAGGCTGGCCTACTTCGACGTAGCGCAGTGCTTTCATGGAGTCCTTCTTTCCTGGCGGATCGAGAGGTCTGCCGCGGGGTGCGGTAGGCAGGGAGCAGTCGATCCCGCCACCTCAATTATGCGCGACGAGTGTCGTTTTGAATTGGGGCTTCCGGATGACACGGGTGGCGAGTGTCGACGAAGCGCGGTAGACCGGGCTCATGGAACCACGCATCTCCATCATCACCCTCGGCGTCGCCGACCTCGCCCGCTCCCACCGCTTCTACGCGAACGGCCTTGCCCTTCCCACGACACGCAGCCCCTCCGAGGGGATCGTGTTCTTCCAGACCCAGGGCACAACGCTCGCTCTCTTCCCGTACGCCGAGCTCGCCGCCGACGTCGGCCCCGGATACGCCGAACCGCGTGGCAAGTTCGCCGGCATCACCATTGCCCACAACGTGCGCACCCGGTCGGAGGTCGACGCGGTTCTCGCAGCGGCGGCCGCGGCGGGAGGCCAGATTGTCAAGCAGGCGGATGCCACGGATTGGGGCGGCTACTCCGGCTACTTCGCCGATCCCGACGGCTACCTCTGGGAGGTCGCGTGGGGCGCGTTCCCGATCAATGACGACGGGTCGCTCACGATCAGCTAGTCGAGTTCTTTCTTCGCCGTCGACTTGCCGTACTCGTCGACGTACTCCTGGCCGCTCATCGCGACGATGGAGTCCATGATGCGGTCGGTCATCACGCGCAGGATCGCGTGGTCTTGCTTCTGGTCGGAAAACTCGCTGAAGTCGAGCGCGGGGCCGAACGAGATGCCGATGCGCTGGATCTTCACGCCGCCACCGCCAGCCGACATCACCTTCTCGGTGTCGATCATCGCGACCGGTACGACGGGCGCCCCCGACTCGAGCGCCATGCGCGCGACACCGGTGCGGCCGCGGTGCGCCTTGCCGTCGCGGCTGCGTCCGCCCTCGGGGTAGATGCCGAGCACGTGCCCCTTGGTGAGCACGCTCATGCCGGCCCGCAGCGACGCTTCCGAAGCTTTGCCGCCGGACCGGTCGATCGGGATCATGCCCGTCGCCTTCAGGAACCGGGCGACCGCCCACTTGCCCAGGCCCTTGCCCTCGAAGTAGGTGCTCGCGGCGAGAAAGTAGATGCGGCGCTTGATCACGAGCGGAAGGATCACCGAGTCGATGAACGAGAGGTGGTTGCTGGCGAGAATCACCGGGCCGGATGCCGGTATGTTCTCGAGACCCTCGAGCCGCGGGCGGAAGAGCGTGCGCAGAAGCGGCCCCGCCACGATCGTCTTCATAAACCAGTAGAACATCAAGAGTCAGCGTAGTTGGATCGGAGCATTGAAAAAGCGCCAAAGTTCTACTCGGCAGGCCTTCCCGCATATAACGCTCGTACGAATTACCGAATATGCCTGAGAATTGAGCGAAGTCTCGCGGTACGGGTCTACAGACGTTGTGGCTGGATCTGGGTCAGACCCGATACGACGCAGCATTGAAGAGGATCTTAGTGCCGCGAACTCCCATCACCATGTTGGCCAGTAAGTCGCTAGGAACCTCGCGGGTGAACGAATCCATCAGCCAAGCTTGAGCGCCCTGAGACACGGGGTCGAGCGCCGCAGGCTTGTAACGCACTACAGACGACAGGTAGTACATCGCCGCGTAGCGAGCAAGATCTAGCGGTAGAACCAGCGGGTGGGACTTTCGAAGTGTGGGGGTGAAAATGAACTCACCTTCCCGGCCGATCGGCTCAGAGATGTATTCGCCCATCACGTCGTGGAGGTGCGTGGCAGCTGCGTACATGCCACCATCGATCGCGCCGCTTGCCTCGCCAGCGAATGTCGTCCTCGCCTGGAAGATCGCAAAACCGTCGCCGTGCGCACGCCTACTTATCGCGAAAATATCTCGCCAGTTTGGCATCTCGATCAGGGGCACCTCTTCGAACGACCGAAGAAACGCACGCGTTCCAGGTTCGCGCCTATCCGCGAACGTGTCTGCGTAGGTCATAACAAGTGGCCACGCGGATTCACTGTTGGACGCCAGCGTTTGGTAGCCGGGCGTAGCGGCGGGACGGGTCCGTCCAACGACGTTCACCTCTAGGCCAATTTCTGGAATTAGCGACAGCAGGTTCTTGATCGGTAGGCGCGTCCCGGCAGGAATGGCAGTCCCCGTGCGATGTTTGTAAAGAAGCGGGAATACGCCGTTTGCTGCAACTTGTAGATAGTCCCCGCTTATCGAGTTCGACTTCGACGGTTTGAACACGAGGCCGTGCGTCAATTTTTCGCCCACGATCAGACTGGGATGCGCACGAACAAGCTCGGCTTTCGCCAGATTCATCACGGAATAGTAATAAGGAAGCGCGGCCGCAGATCCGACTATCGAGCGGGCGGCATCCCAATACGTAATCCCTTGGCGAACGTAATTTCGGAATTCTTGGTACGCGATGCGGCGTTCTTGCAGGGTGCCGGGGATTGGCGACATACCTCGATCCGGAATATCTGTGAGCTGGCGCAGCAACAACCAGGCCAGCTTCTCCGAAGATGGCTCGCTGAACTGTTCGTAGGTAAAGGCGTCGTCTTGCGGCACGGCGACAATGTAGTGATCGATCCGTCTTAGCGTCATTGCGAAAGTTTGACACGCGAGGTCCCAAGAGAAAATCACTGAAGCGAAGCCTCGGCAATTGTCCTTTGCTGATCGCTGGCAGATTCACCTTGTTCGAAATGCAGCGGTGCACCTGGAGGGGCTCGAACCCCCAACCTGTTCTTACGGGCTGGTGGTGGAAATGCTGTAGTTCCGCGCACTCAAGTTTACTGAAACTCAGGCGTTTGCTGGGTTCTCGGCTACCGGCGGTGAGTTAGACGTACTTCGCTGCACCGCGCTGCCCCTCGCTAACCGTCGGGTAAGCGTGGGAATATCCGGGGCGCCTATTTGGTGGGGTGCTCCTTCATCGACGCCTCGAACTTGTCGCGCTGGGCCCGGTCGTTGGCGAGCTCGCCGCGGTACCAACGCCAAGCGCGCCACCTGTCGTCAATCGCCCACCATGGCAGCGGCAGCCGTTGGACGGTTCGCCTCGCAGAGATCTCGTGTCGCTTCTTGAACCTCCGCACAAATCGCCACACGGGGATGGTCAACCGATCGTTCTTGCGGGCGTACCGCCAGCGAACCCACCGGATGTCGACCGCCCACCATACCGGCGGGTACCCGTCGGTATTGCGGTAGGAGTGATCGTCCCACCGGAAATGCCACTTCGCTCTCCAGGCCCACCAGGGGAGTTCATCGCGGTCGAGCTCGTGGGGCACACGCCAGGGCGCAAACCAGCGCAGCGGCTTCAGCCTGATCAGGCGCCCCAGTCGGGTCCGGTTCCATCGTGCTCCTCGACCGTCGGTGAACACCGCTTCCAGACCTGGTTTGTGGCCGGCGGGGTCCCAGATGTCGCGCTGGTTCATCTCAGGACCGAGAGGTAACTCGTAGGTCTGACCTGGCCGCAAGCTCCGCGTCATCCCCCCAAGGCTCATGCCGAAAAACTTGATAGGTCGTAGAGCGACCTGGACGTCGTAGATTGTCTCGTCTGAGCCGTTCTCGATGACGCCCTGCGGCGCAACGGTGTCCACCCATTCGGGCTTTTCTTCGCCGGCAGCGATCGCCTCTGCCTCCCGCTCTGCTCTAAAAGCTTTGAGGTCAAAGTCTGGGTCCTGTTCCTTTCGAAACTTAATCCACTGCGACTCGTCCCAGTTGAGCAAGGCACGGACACCACGCACTTCCGCTCGATGGCGTTCCGCCGACTCGTAGCGGAAGGCAGCCAATGCTGCAATCAGCGCACCAACCGTGCCAACAGCGGCGACAGATTCAGCGATCGCTACAGCGACATCAAGTGTTTGAGCGTCCATCAGGTAAGTGTGCCGCACAGATGAGTCGGCCGGGCCCCCGGCGCTATAGAGCCGTCACTCCTTAGGTGCCTCGCGGCCGACTACGCGGAGATGTCCGTCTTCGCCGACCGGGCCAAAAACACCCGCCTGCTCGAACACCTCCTCCTGGTCCTCCCAGCATTCGTCGACCTCTAGGTCTGGCACGAAGTCATCGCCGACAAGACGGAGGTGGCGCTCGGACGCTGTCATGGCTTTAGTCTTCCACCCGACCCGATCGAGCGAAGTGGGTTCTCCACAGGTCGTGACCGATGAGCGCGGATTCTGCGGTCTTGTGTTGGCCAACGACCGTCACGTCGCCGTCAGCATTCCACAGGACCGCGGTCTCGCAGTCGCCATCGGGGTGACTGAAGTTCGCACCCGTCGCGATCGTCGACAGCGCGTAGCCCTCAGCCTCGACCACGTCGAGATCAAGCAGGCCCGGGTTGAACTCGCGAGCCCGCGCGGTGATGCGGTCCACTAGGCGGCCTCGGCGGCGCGCAGGGCCGCAAGGTAGCGCACACCGGTCTTGGCGCTCTTGCCCAGCAGCGCACCGGCAAAAGCACCGGTGGGCCAAGCGCCGGTCTCCGCGCGCATCGCTCGCAACTGGTCGGCAACGTCACCGGCCGCCGTCGCCACGACCTTCGCCGTCGGCGCCGCGGTCGCGGGCCGGGCCGGCTTCGGTGCGGCCGCGGACTTCGTCGCGTGCTCGGGCGTCGCGGCGGTGATCAGCAGGTGCGCCGTCATCATCAGCGCGAGAGGCACGGCGCCGGCGATGAGCGCGCACTCGATCGGGCCGAGGGCGGTGGCCGTGGCGTGTACGACGTTGGCGCCGATGCTCGCCACGGTTCCGGCGACCACGACGCAGATGGGCCACAGGCGCTGAGCGCGCGCGCGGCGGGTGCGCACCTGTACGGCGGAGATGCTGCCGGCGAGGATGAGCCCTTCGAGCACCACCGGCATGAGGACGGCATCGGCATTCCAGCCATGGCCGCGACCTCGGTCGTCGCGACGGCACTGATCGACAACGAGGCGACCGCGACGATGGCGGTCGTGTTCGCGGTGAGGGCCGTGAGCTTCGTGGTCATTCCCGCTCTATGCGCAGCACACGCACTTCTTGTGTGCCGCGCACAGAGTCCCGGACCCCCGCATTGGGGCGAGCCGGCAGCAGCCCGGTCATGCCAAGCTATGAGACAAATTGAGGATGGCTCTATGAAGAAGCTCACAATCATCACCACGGCCTCACTTCTACTGGCACTTACCGGCTGCTCGACTGAGCCTCTCGGGCTCGACCTGGTTCCGGAGTTCCAAGCCGTCGAAAGCACGCCCGCTCCGCTTCCGGAGCCGACCTTCGATCCTGCCGACCTCGACCAGAACGGATCCGTGAGCAACTTCGAACTCCAGGTCCAGGCGGCACATGCCGTGCGCTCAGTGACGCTAGTTGATGGCACCGTCGTAGATGTAGACCCCGACGTGCCGCTCGCCGACAACGTGAAGGCTTCCGTCGTTATGGCGATCGCACCGGCGTTTTCTGTACTTCTGACATTTGACCGGCCTGATGGCAGTTCCCGCGCCATATTCGCCGCCGTTGACGCGCAGGCAGCATCACTGGGCCGTGAGCTCGTTGTCGTCGCACCTGCAAAGAGCGCCCAGGGAGTCAACGGTGCTGCAGTGAGGGCGTACGTGATCATCGCCTCGGGTAAAGACCAGGGGCTCACGCTCTCCGACGAGAGCCAGGCCACTCAGATCGCGTTCGCCGAGAACTATGCATCGGCGCGCAACTGCGATGTAATCGTGCTGCCGTAGGCACCGACACGAAACTCCCCGGTCATCGTGGAGGTGAGCGGGGCGTTTCGTGGATTTGGAGCCGTCAGCCGTTCAGCACTGTCTCGTAGTCACGAGCAGCCTGCATGATCTCCGAGTAGCCCACAAACGACGAGTCCGGGAGCAACGACGGCCGGATCTGCTCGGCGCCGCGCGAGCAAAGGATGTCATCGTGCCAGTCGTCGTTCATCGTCGGATCATACGCACACGACCAATAGTCGTCAGCCGGAATGGGTCCCGCCTGCTCGACCTCGACTGCCTCCAGCGGCGGTCGCGCGCTGTCCTGAACGTCGCCACCGCCCAAGCCACCGCCGAGCCCGAACGGCTGCAACCACCCCAACACCCACAGGAACGCGAATATCATCGCGGCCGCTCCGATGACGCCGACTACCTGCAAGAAGGCTCCCGCGGCTTTATGACCTGCCGACTTCGTCATCATCGCCCCCGATCAAAGTACAAGTCTTGTGCAGACGAACATACAAGAAACAGGTTTGGCCCAAGGCCTATCTCAGGAGTCAGTTTTCGCGCCTGGCTACGTTCAGGGCCCTGAGGGCGGTTTTTTGCGAGAGCCCGATAATCCCCATCGCTACCGCCGACGAGGGCCAGCTGCCGTTGGCATCGCGATAAGCACGGAGCACTGCTGACCGATCTTGGATGGGGACGAACTTCAGCGGCTGCGGACGTTTATGGGCCTCGCGCGGCATTGATTTTCGCGCGGTCTGCGGCACACGGCTGGCTACCGGACTCGGCTCGGTGCGCACGCGCTTCACCTCAACCTCGGCGGCGCTGGCGAACATGTCCGTCCGCGAAAAGACCCAAAGCAGCAGCGGGATGACGGCGAGGATTGTTGGTATTGAATTCGAGAATTTTACGTTCGTGATGGCGATCCTCATTTTGTTGTCCTTTTCTGCTGGGGGTGGGTTCTCGTTTCACCTCAGGCAATAACGCTCGCTGCCATGGTGATGGACAATTCGTCCTTGTCATCAGATCTATGGAACTGGGATTCAACCGGCTGGGAGTAAACCGGCTTTCAATAAGCGCGCCCCACGCGCCGGTGACGGGGCGCCGTAGTCGTGGCGACGCCCCATTGCAGTCGGTGGCTAGTCGAACTGCAGGTCGCCGATGTCGTCGAACGCGCTGGCGACGGTGACGAGCTCCAGTTCGTCGGCGGGCTCCGGCACCATGATGGCGACGCCACGGCTGACCTCGATGGCCTCGCGGATTTCGAGTTCCAGCTGCTCGCGCTCGGCGGGCACGGCGGTGTCGAGCTCCTCGAAGTTCCGGAACGACGCGACGTCTGCCTCGGTGCGGAGTCGCAGGCCCGGCCAATAGCGCGTGTTCGCATCCCGAACGACCTGCCTACCGTTCGGAATGATGCCGCGCTCGACAAGCGCCTTCTGGAGAATGGGCATCTTTACCGCCTGAAGGCCGGTTCCCGTCATCGCGGCGACGTACGAGTCGTACAGTGCCTTGCGGTTGTATTTGACGGTTGGGTCAACGACACAGCTGTCGGTGACCCATTCGCCGATGGAGTCGGTCAGGCCGCGCTGGCGGGCGGTCTCGTCGGTGACGGCTTTGACCTCCAGCAGTTTCGATCCGTCGTTGATGAACGCGACTGCGCCTCGCACCATCCATGCGAGGATGCCCGGGAGCTCCAGTTCAAGCTTCATCGGCAGCGTGGTGTCGACCTGAGCCGGTGAGAGCGACAGGCGCATGGGAATGAAGCGGAGCCGACGCCATGTGCCCGTGTCCTGCGCTGTGACAGTCATTGCGTGGTTCGTCGGGATGAACGTTGACCAGGTCGGCACGAACGTCACGCGCTTCTCGTACAGCTGCCGCGCCGAGACCTCATCGGACGAAGTCATGGTCTTGAGGTTGCCATCGTTCAGGAACGCACCCTGACCCATCTCGCCGATGGTGACCAGACGTTTGCCGCGCAAGGTTGCGACCTGCTCGTCTGACGCCTCGCCCAGCATCGCGTCAGCTTTAATCGTCGTCGCGTACCCGCTGCCGATTGCTGCTTTCCACATGTCCATGAGCAACGACTTGCCGTCGTTACCTGGTCCGAGCAAGACGTGCAGAATGGGCTGGGTGATTTTTCCGATGATGGCCTGGCCGGCCATGCGCTGAAGATAGCCGACGAGCTCGACGTCGCCCATGCAGATCTGCAGCAGGAAGCGGTCCCAGGTCGGGGTGGCCATGAGTGGTTCGTAGTCGCACGGGGTCACGGTCGTGATGAGGTCGCTCTGTCGGTGCTCGCGGATGGAGCCGTCCATCAGGTCGATGGTGCCGTTCCTCGCGTTGAGTAGGTAGCCGTCGGTGTCGAACTCTTCGGCTTTCACTGAGACGCCGTCCATACTCGATGCAATCTTGATGGCTGCCTGCATGCCGCGGAGCGACAGTCCGTTCTCGTCTTCGGGGTCGCGGAGGGCGAGCGCGCCGGCGAGGTGGTAGAGGATGCTGTCTTTGTCGTCGTTCTCCCAGTGGGTGCCGAGCCAGCGCAATGCGTCGCCGGTGGTGGCGTTGAACCGGTAGCCGGCGTCGGCCAGCAGCATCTCGTGTCCGAGGCGCTCGCCGCGGCCTCGGTCGTTGCGGGGGTAGCGCTTGCTGATGCGTGCCGCGGTCGCGAGGTCCATCGAGTCGTCGAGCAGGTTCCAGAGAGCCGCGTCGTCGTTCTCGACCAGGTAGTCGTCGATGCCGTTGACCTTCTCCGAGGCCGGGACGTTGACGATGCGAACCGTAGCGCCTTCTGCTTCGAGCAACCGTCCGCTGATGAGCATGGCCTGCCCGACACCGTCTTTGTACACCCAGTCGGGGTCGAACGCGATGAAGACCTCTCGGTCTTCCCAGTCGATGTCGAGCATCCCATCGGTGAGCTTGTGCTCGCGGCCCGGGTTCTCGCGGGTGCCGCCGGCGTGGTTCCCCATGGTGACGCCAGTGACGGCCATGGTGACGAGCGGGCGATTAACGCGAGCGGTCACCGATAGGACGGCGTCGGCCTTGTGGATGCCCTCGGTGAAGAGCGCCGGCACCTTGGCATCGGGGTCCTCGTTGTCGAGGAAGTCCTGAGCCCAAGGGTGAACGTCGGGTGCCGGCAGGTCGTTGTAGTCGCTGCCGCGGTTTGAGCCGTTCGGGGCGATGAACTTGACTTTCTTCACCTCAGTCTTGGCGCGCTCGAACTTCTGGACGAGCTTCTCGCCGCCGGGGTTCTTCGGGTCATCGACTCGTCGCGTTGACTGCACAGTCTCGGGGTTGCCATCGTCGTCGAGGACATCTACATAGGTCTTCACCGGCGTCTCGGGGCGAATCTGGATGCAGACCGCACGGTCGGGGCCGTTGCCGATGGAGAACAGCGGGATGCCGAGGGGGCGCTGGCCGACGACGCCTTCCCAGGCGCTCTCGTAGTCGGCGTTGCCGCGGTAGCGGGTGCCGCTGAATGGCTTGCTGCGGTCAAGGCGCCACTCGCTCGGCGTCTCGGGTGCGTAGTAACCGCGGGCCTCGGCGACTTCGGGGGCGATGGCGCGGTCGAGCAGGTAGAGCGCCTGCCAGTTGAAGGACTTGCCCTCGTACTCCCAGGTCAGCTCGTGGTCGAACTCGTTGATGGACGTTGCTCGTGTTGAGCGGGGCATGGTGATGGTGTTGATGCTCACGGTGGGTGTCTCCTAGTGGTCGTTTTGGCGTGAGCCAGGTGTTGACGGAGAGAACCGGTTGGTCTCTCCCGAGGTCTATGTGTCGGGCCGGGGGTCGGCTGGGATGGATCGATGTGGAGACTGTCTGGGTCGTGCAGTAGAGACGTGAGCGGCGAAATCCCGTCCCCGTATCGGTGTGTGTTCTCTCTCTCACACCAGAGATTCACGGGGCGCGCAAAACGAGCCAGAAAGGATCTGCGGGTTTTGCGGGGCTCGATGCCGGCCGCGCTCGACCAGACCTGGAATCGAATCGGCGGATCGCGCACAACGGGACCCGGCGGATGTGCACTGACGTGCACGAGGTGCACGGATCTTTAGTTCTCGGACACGAATCCGTGCACATCGTGCACATCTCTGCACACAGGGGCGCACGGCCCCTGCGCCGTATTTTCGGGTCAGAATCCTTATGTCTACTGGGATTTTTCTTGAGAGTGAGAGGGAAATAGAGCTTGTGCACTAATGCACTTCGTAAAAGAGTTTTTCCAGAGTCAAAGGGTCGAAGCCCCCGATTTGTTCATTTGGGGCCGGTTTCGAGGCTCTGACCCCCTCGGCCTGGAAATAGTTGCAGACAGAGTGCACAGGTGCACACCTTGCACGGCCCGCTCGTGAGGTTGATTTGGGATTCACCCCCGCGCTGGGGTGAAAAAAATGATCAGTCGCAGTTCGCCGATTCGACGAAGTTCGCCGTGCTCGCCGTGCTCGCCGTGCTCGCCGCACCTACGCTTGGCACGACCGCCTTGCACGAGGTCCTATCAGTCACTCACATTTACGACCTCCGTCGAAGCCCACGCTGTGCTTGTCGATAGCCCGCTCGCCAACCCCGACCCCGAAGCCGCCGGTCTCGCACGCGGTTGCCGCGGTCTCGACCGACGTGAACCGCAGACTCTGGCCGTGTCCGCGACCGCGACCGCGACCGCCGAATCTTCAGGAGCCTTACGCAGGATTGTCGCTCAGCGCCGTGCGTCGGCTGAGTCGGCGCTAGCCGTTGACCCCGCCACCTACGGCCAAGACGCGTGGACCGCACCACAATTCACCCACGCCGCACCGAGATAAAGACGGGAGCAATATGAACGCCGTCACGACCCATCTCAAGAGTTCACTTCGGCTTCGCCGTCGTTCGCTCGCATCCGTAACGACGACGCCCAGATCACTCTCTGGCAGCTCGCTGCAGGACAGATGGAGCACGCAGAGCAACGCTTCGCGCAGCCGCGGGGTGCAGCCCGCAATCGGCGTGAGGAGGCCGCTGAGCTGCGTGCAGCTGTGGTCGCGTCGCGACGCGATCGCGGCTGCGTGGGGAGTACAGCACGGAGCCGGCTCTGTTCTCGGCCGCGAGGCGCGAGCACGGGTTCGCACCTACGCCGGTGGTGGAGCAGACATTCACCCGAACGAAAGGCCGAAGCCAATGCCGCGGATTTGGAACTCCACGGAGACCTGACGAAGGCAGCATGCCGCGCGGTAACCAGGACCAACCCCGGGCGGTGCGTTAACCCGAAACTCGCGCTGGTTGACCGACTGTAGCTCGCTGAGAGCTACGTCGCAGCTGGCACAGACTTCACGACTGTGCTCTTGTGGGAACGAGCACTACGCGGCCTCGTGACGATGGCGCGGATCCTTCTGGCGCCTCTTCGTCGGCTCAAGCCCAACCCCTTTTAGCTCCTCCTGCAACCGCACGTCTCAGTACGCGCCGGAACTCGGCGACGACGAATAGCTCGGGCGTTCTAGGGGTGTGGAAATGCCTGCGATCAGGCGACAGACGGCATCGACCGTGTTGGAGGCTCTCGCGGCTAAGGAGTGACTCGGAAAACGTGAGGCCTTGGGAAGGCTGAGAGGCGCGGGCTGGCCACGCAGGGCGCCTCGGCCGATTCCCGTGTCGGCAGCCAGCGAGTTATCCGGACGTATCGAGCGATTATCGCGACCAGTTCCTCGCCCCTGGGCGCATTCCTAGGCTGAGCGACGCCAGCTTGGCGCGACGGACGAGGCGCGAAAATTTGCTCGTTTTTAGTCACCAAAACGAGCGCGGCCTATAGCCTTGAGAAAGCGAGCGGAGGCACAACGATGACCACTATCGACTGGGGTGCGTTGATGTCGCCGTACCCTCACGATGGGCGCGGCGGAAAGTTGCTTAGTTACGCGATCAAGCCACCCAAGGATAAGCCCGGCGAGATGCTTCTGCTTTGTGGTCCGGAAGAGGTCGCCGACCAGATCTGGAACGCTGCCGGCGCTATCTGCGGGCAGGCCACGCTCAGTGAGAAGGGCAAGAAGAAGTACACACACGCGATTTACTTCCCGGGCGGTGTACCAGATTTCATCAAAGACCTCGCCGAAATGCTCACCACGTGCCTGAGCATTCCGGCCCCCGACCACGTCGACCTTGCCGTTGCCCTCGATTGGTATAACCAGCCGGACGAAGAGGGCGAGATCGTGAGAACGACCGCCGGGTACTGGATCTGGACGACGAAGCACGCATCCCACCCCGAGTTCAGCAACTCCCGAACCTCGCGCCGCCAGATGATTGCGGCGCTCGTGACGTTCATCGAAAGTCATCCACTGTTCGCGGAGGCGGAAGCCATTGTCACGGCACCGGGCCACGATGCGGATGGCAAGAGTTTCGGCGAAGTGCTGGCTAGGGAGGTGGCGAAGCGGGTTGGCATACCATTCGTAGAGTCCAGTTCCCCCGGACCTCGTGCCGCCCAGAAGGAAACTCCCCTGGACTTGAGCGACGTGTTCACGGTGCAGAGCCAACTTTCAGGGACTGTTATCGTCTTGGACGACGTCTTCCACACTGGCGGGAGTGCAACGGGGGCTGCAGCTGCAGCCCGCCGAGCAGGAGCTACGACCGTATTGTCGTTGGTGGTTGCTAGAACTATCCGTAAATGATGACGATTTCCAAGACCCTAATCCACGCGCTCGCTGCCTTCGAGTCCATCAGGACTCCCGGGAAAATTACTGCTGCACTGCGCGCGGGCGGTGAGGGCGCTCTTGAGGCTGCGTTCGAACATCTCGACGCTGCAACTCGCATTGACATTGAGGTGAAGGCTGCGGCGCTGGACCGCGATGGCATAGGAGTGGTCATCTTTGGAAATGACGACTTCCCTGAATCACTCGTCGTCAACGGCAAACCGCTTATGCCAATAATTTTCCATAAGGGCAACAAAGAATTGCTCTATGCGGACGGTGTCGGAATGTGCGGCTCTCGTCACGTCTCCCCTCAGGGCCTCCACGCTGCTGATCGCTGCGGGGTGGCCGTCAGCAACCATGACCTCACGATTATTTCTGGTTACGCGCAAGGCGTGGATACCGCCACCCACTTGGCGGCTCTAAGAAGTGGCGGCCGCACAGTGATCGTGCTGGCCGAAGGCATCGACTTCTTCCGAATCAAACGAGACTTCGCGGAGGATTTCGACCCTGACAGAACTCTTGTGTTGTCCCAATTCGCGCCAACGCAGACATGGCAGGCGCACGCGGCCATGGCACGCAATGCGATCATTTTCGGTCTGTCAAAAGCGCTTGTTGTAATTGAAGCTGGCGAGAAGGGTGGCACGTTGGCCGCTGGCGAGGGGGCCATGAAGATAGGACGCCCAGTGTTCGTTCTCGATTTCGGAGAGCGAACCCCTCCTGGAAACAAGATCCTCTTGGACAAGGGCGCAAGAGCCATAGCGACCCCGAAAGACCTGCAAGCCGCATTGGACCGGGTGGCCGAAACGCCCTCGACACAGGACACATCAGCGTCTCTGTTCTAGCGACAGTGCAAGGCGATGTGTGTCACCCTCGGCGTCCCGCCGCACATACGAAGTTTTGGCTGTCGTTTGAAGGGCGGAGCTAGCCGCGTCGACGATCTCGCGTACGCGTGAGACCCGTGCCGGCCTCTACGTCAGCGGCAGGATCAAGTCGCAACCGAACCCCCGCCAGCTGGAAGCGGCACGCATCCCCACTGATGCCCGGGCCGCCAGGCGGCCACAAGGTCACAATCCAGAAGCGCTACTTGACGTCTTCGTAAGTCACGTCGGGATCGTCGTCATCAATTTGAAACGTCGAGCCGAACACTGTCTTGTTCTGGAACGCTACGCCCGCCCCATCGGTAAGAGCGGGTACTACCAACCAAAGCGCCCCGTCGCGTGAGACTGTCCGAATCTCTCTGTCTCCGGTCTCAACCGGTGTTTCATGAGCGACCGCTTCAGCAACCGACTTCCAGTAGCCGTCGGTTTGAGCGAGTTCGACGAGTGCGTTCATGTCGATGACTCCGCCGAGGCGCGAAGTCGGTTCGATCTCAGGGTGCAACGGAGAGACGAAGCGAATGCCATTCGACACGGCTTGAATCGATTGACTCACTTGATTGCTGAGGTTGTTCATGTAGTCGGAGACAGCGTCGTGTGCAATGAAAATGTGGTCGGTCGTTGGAGATTCGATCAGTGTCGGCTCGGCCGTCGCTGGTTCTACGAGCGGCGGCAATGCGTCGGCCTCGTCTTTTCGCCCGAGGTCCGTGAGCAGCTTGACTCGCAGATCGCGGGCGCGCTTGACCAGCTCGAAGCGTGTCGGTTCTTGCGTGTCGGTCAATCCCATCACCTCACCACGGTTAATTGTCCTCGAAACGAGCCAAAACCTCTACGGCCATGGCCTTGTCCTCGTCAGATGCCCACTTGGCGCTGACTAGACCTGTCATCAACGTTAGACCCGCGGCGGCGACGAAGTTGCTCTTGTGCGACATCTGCTGAACCGCGAGCTGGTATCGCGTCAACCAATCGTTCCTCGAAGCGAGCTTCGCAATCTGCTTATGGGACGCGAGCCAGGTTATTGCCGAGAAGACAGCTGCGATCAGCGCGATGAATCCAGTGACGATAGCGGCCGCGAAAGTCCCATCCCAGATCCAGTCGCCGATATAGATCAGCGGGCTCTCCGCGGGCAGCGTCATTCGCCAAACATATCGGAATTGGACCGTCTGCCGAAGACATCCTCATCCCACTCCCATCACCGGCTCGCCAATAGGCGGGCCTCGTTATGCCCCAATGCGGGCAGAACGGATACACCATGACCTTCTCCGGCCACATCTCCCGCACCGTCAACCCCGCGGCGCGCGTCTTCACCACCGGCCGCGCCGGGGCCAAGATCGACCGGTTCGTCGTCCATCACCAGGCTGGCTACTCCGCAACGACGCTCGGCACGATGACCTCGGGCTCGGTTTCGGCGACCTACGTCATCAACGGCGACGGCACAGCGGTCGGCGTCGTCCACGAGGAACACACGCCGTTCACCAACGGCAACCTCGCGTGGAACCGCCGCTCCCGGGGGCTCTTTTGTCGTTGTGCTGGCCGTCGTCGTGGAGAATCAGCTTGTGATCAACGACTCTGTCCCGTGGCGTGCCGAGCTCCAAAGAATCTCCCAGAGGCTCACCCGCAAGGTGAAGCAAAAACGATGGGCAGAGAACTCGTCGTTTCTCGTTGAGCGAGACCTCATGGTCGGCTTCTTTTCGCTACGACGACTCATTGAAGCGGAGAAGACTTCGTCGTTGCTCCCCAAGAGGCGCGTTAAGGTGGGGGTACTACCGCTAACTGGTCGCGAACCGGCTCACTTCGATCGCTGGACCCCCTACGAGTTCTATGACTTCGACAGCAAACAGCGCTCCGAACTCGACGTGGGCAGCTTGCTCCAAGAGGTCATCCACTCGTTCGTGTTCTTCCTAGCGTTCGACGAGTCCAACGTGATGACGGGCGTCTACGTCGGCTCTGATCGCACGAAGCGCAAACGGCTGTACCTCGTGTCGATGCAAGACGTCATCGAGCTCTTCGACTACGTGTCGCGCGAGGACGTGATCTGGATGTCCAACCACAGGATCAACGGCGGTGGGAGCGAGAGCTACCGCCTCTCGCAACACGACGTGATCGAAGCGGGCTTCGCCCGGTACCTCGATGACGAGCGTTACTGGTACGAATTCAACAAACCGATGACGACGGAATACCTCCGAGCGACCTTCCCTGATGCTCGTGACTATACGGGCAAGCCGCTAGTGGCCAGAGAGCCCCTAGATTGACACATTCGAACATAGGTTCGAAAATAGTTCGGTGACAGCCCTCCCTGCCGACGTTCATCAGGTATATCTGGTCGACGCGCGTGAATGGGTCCGCGTGGACCGCGCTGTCCGGCAACATCGAGCGCGAACCGCTGCCCGAGCAGATCCGCGGCGTGCGCCCGGCTAGGTCGTGATGGGGCGAAAAATATCACAAGCACCAAGCACCTCGAAGTCCAGGACGTTGCCGCCGTCAACGTCGCGCAGTAGCAACAGGAAGTCCACGTCGCTGCCGCCTCGGTAGAGGGCCTTCCGAATCACAAACTGCTCGTGCTCCAGCGGGATGAGGGGCTTCAGGTTGAGCCATAGCCGGGCGTTCCGTGCGCCGCGTTGGCCGCTGGACGGTCGCGAGACCATCGGAATGGAGCCGACCAGGTGCGACATGAGTTCCTGCACACCGTGAAAGATGCCCTCCGATGTCAGCCCACTTCCGCGAGCCATCATTACTTGCACGCGATGAAGCCGGTAACGGGGCTCGGGCAGAGCTTCGACTTCGAGCTCGTCATCGTTCGCATCGGTCACCGTCAGAGCCTTTCGAGCAGTTCGAGAATCGGGTTGAGTCGGTTGCAGACGCGTTTGCGCCACCAAACCGGCCGGCCTTCGCGGTGGTTCTCCGTGACCCACTCCGAGCCGCGTAGCCACCAGCAGCGCAGGCAGCGGCCGCGGAGTAGCGGAGACCCGCACGCCAGGTGCCGCGCATACATGGCTTCTATGAGCACCACGTCGGACGAGACGTACGCGTAGCCGGAGGCTTCACCGCGCGGAACTCCGACGCTGGCCGGGCGGTCAAGCTCGACCTCCCACCTATAGACAAGCACCGGTGCGCTATCGAACGGCAGCCACTCAGTGCTCGGTGCGCGCGTGCGACTCATTGTCGACCGCTCATCAGAGGCGCCGATGACGAAGTGCAGAACCGAGCCGCCTCGCGTCGTAACCCGGAACGAGCCCGGGATGGTGCCGACACGCTTCGCACGCTTGGCGGGGCCGCGGTGCAGCCAGAGACGAGCGCGCGCTCGCGCGCGAGGGAGGGAATCGGGTGGGTCAGTGTCGCTCATACCTTCCCTATGCGCGGCATCGGTCGCTCGTGCGTGAATCGTGTTTACTCCCAGCTGCCGAGTTAGCCGGCCCATAGGCCTGGAGAAGGACGGCGACAGTCGCTGCTGCTGCGTTCATCCCCCAACTGGGGCGTGCCGCGCATAGGCCTTCTGGAAGGGATACACCATGACCATCGAGACCCCCGAGTTCTTGACCGAGAAGGAGGCCGCCGTCTTGCTCGGTCTCAGCGCTCACACGATGCGGAACTGGCGCGGGGCCGGCGTCGGCCCCGCCTACCTCAAGCTCGGCAGCGCGGTGCGTTACGCGCGCGCGACCGTGACGAGCTGGGCTCTCGACCAGGAGGTGGCAGCGTAATGGGCCGTCCCCCGCTCCCCATCGGCACCAACGGTTCAATCACCGTGACGGGCACCAAGCCCAAATTCGTCGCCCGCACGCGGTTCCGCGACAGCGACGGCGTGACCCGCAACGTCGAGCGCGGCGGCAAAACCGAGGGCGCTGCGAAGGCCGCGCTCAACACTGCGCTCCGAGACCGCAAGGCTCACGCCTCGGGCGGTGACCTCAACGCCGAGTCGACCATCGCCCAGCTACTGGCGGTCTGGTGGCCGCGCAAGATTGCGACGGCCGCGAAGTTCGCCGAAGGCTCAATTGCGAGCTACGAAGACATCCAGGTCCGCGTCATCAACCCGGGAATCGGCAAGCTCCGGCTCCGCGAAGCGACCACCGGGCGTATCGACCAGTGGCTCATCACCGAACGTGAGACCCGCCCGAGCGCGGCTGACCTTGCGCAGACCATCCTCCGGCAGGCATTCGCGCTCGCAGCGCAACGCGACGCAGTCAGCGCGAACCCGGTACTAGGTACGTCGAAGCGCGTCAAGCCGAAGCCGGTTCCCCGCGCTCTCACCGACGACGACTTGGCCCGCATGCGCGCGGCGACAGCATCAATGCGCATCAACACCTGGCTCGCCGACGCCTTCGAGACCCAGTTGGGTCTCGGTTTGCGCATCGGAGAAGCGTTAGCCCTGCGCGTGGAGAACCTCGACCTCGACAACCCGGGCGGCGCGCGTGCACGCATCGTGGGGACGGTCATCGCGCCGAAGGGCAGGGGAACCAGGCTCCAGAAGCACACTAAGGACGGCCCCGACGGCCGTCGTACTGTCATGGTCCCTGATTGGGTGGCCGACATCCTCCGTCACCGTGCACCTCTCAGCCGGAGCGGCCTCATCTTCGAGACCCGCAACGCGACGCTCGTGAACCCGAGGAACTTCCGAGAGTCCTGGCGCAACATCCGCGACGCGGCCGGCCTCGGTTGGGTGAAGCCTCACCATATGCGCAAGACCGCGCTCACCACCGTCGCGCGCGAACTCGGCGACGAGGTAGCTCAGCGCATGGCCGACCACAAGGACATCGCGACCACCCGAGCCCACTACATCGAGGCCACGGAGGACCTCGGACCCGACGCTCGCGTCGCGCTCAACCAGCTCGCTCCAGATTCGCTCCGAGAGAGCAAGAAGAGCGCGTAGACCAGAACCGTTTACGTGGGGTAAACGCGGGAAAGCCCGGCTTCGGCCGGGCTTTTTCGCGTCCTACGTTGGAAAAACCTTGAGTTTCCGCGGTTGTTGCGTGCCCCTGGAGGGACTCGAACCCCCAACCTGTTCCTTAGGACGGAATTGCTCTTCCATTGAGCTACAGAGGCTGGCTCCCCGAGTTTAGCGCGACCCGGGGAGCCGTCGAACTTACTTACGCGTGTTGAACGTGTGCTCCCACGTCGCGGTCGCGCCCGGGGCGATGAAGTACCACTCCAGCGGAACGGCCGTCACGGTCACCGTCGTCGAGCGGGAGACGCGGTACGTTCCCGCCTTCACAACCTTGCCGCTCACCACGTACTGCACACCCTCGGTCGACGGGATTGTGTACGAATCCTTGCGACGGGTGTCGGTGAACGACACGGCAGCTGGGGTGACCGCCACGGTCAGCAGCGGTACCTTGCTGAAGTCCGTGTCGGACGCCAGGTAGAACCCGGGATACGACGGCTGGTTGTACGTGGTGTTCTGACGCGCCACCTCCGCACGGTACTGCTTGTCGTGCATCAGCGTGTAGAGCTTGCGGTCCGTGACATCCGTCGACAGGAAGATCCGGATGGCGCTGGAGTCCGCGGTGCGAACCAAGAGCTCCTCGCGCCAGTCGCCGAACACGTCGGCCACCAGATTCGCGGTGCCCTTGGTGCCGTTGTTCGACCGGGTGCCCGTGGCGGTGAGCAGTCGTCCGGCCGTGGGGCTGTCGATAGTGACATCCGCATCGGCCGTGCCGTTCACGATCTGGGTCGTTCCGTCCGCCGCCCACCGGATGCTCTGGTTGGTTCCGGGGACGGCTGCCGCGAGAGAGTCACCCGAGGCCGAGCGCAGGCGCGTCGCCCAGGTCTCGATACCGGGCACGGCCGGGTCGATGTCGCCGATCATTCCGCGGCCGGTGTCCTTGCCGCTGTACTCGCCGTAGATCACCTCGCCCGTCGCGGCATCCCGCAGCGCGTAGCCGTAGGGGGCATACGTCGCGCCCTCGTGGACCGTGAAGATCTCGAGGCCGGGGCGGTTCGGGTCGATGTCGGTGACGTGCATCGCGTCACCGTGGCCCAACCGCGCCTCGGTGCCCGGCGCCGCAGACCCGGCGGGCAGCGTGTCGGTCGAGCTGTAGAGCAGGCTGCCGTCGTCGTCGATCGTGGCCGACCCATAGACCACCTCGTGCTTGCCGTCGCCGTCGACGTCGGACGCGCTCAGCGAGTGGAATCCCTGCGTGGTGAGCGACGCGAACTCGGGGTTCGAGCCGTCGCGTCCGTGCGGGGAGTCGTTGAACGGGTTGGTCATCGCCGGGAAGCCGCTGTCGACATACCAGCGCTCGGTGAGCTTCTTGCCGTTCCAGTCGTAGGCCACGATCGTCGTACGCGTGTAGTAGCCCCGGGCGAAGATCGCGCTCGGGTGCACACCGTCGAGGTAGGCGACGCCGCCGAGGTAGCGGTCGACGCGGTTGCCCGGCTCGATGCGCGACATCGCGTAGTCGCCCCACGCGAGGCCGTCGTCGTAGCGCTCGGTCTTCACCGGAACGGTCTGCAGTTCCTTGCCGCTCGCCCCGTCGAACATGGTCATGTATTCGGGACCGCTCAGGATGAACCCCTCGAACGCACGCAGGTTATTGCGCGCGCTGCGGCTGGGCGCGTAGACGTCCATGAAGTAGTCGGTGAGCTCCGCGGCATCCGCCTCGCTCAGCGGGTATTCGTGCGCCACGGGGATCCCGAAGGCCTCCTCGAGTGTCGCCGGCCACTGGCCGCTCGCGACCTCGGGCAGGTTCTGCCAGCCGACGAACATGTCCACCACATGCTGGTAATAGCCGGTACTACTCACACGGTAGTCGTCTTGGTTCGTGACGCCGTTCTTGCGGTCCTCCTTAGGCAGGCTGATGAAGCTTTCGGATGCCACGGCGCCCGTCTCACTGAACCGGGTGCTCTTCGTGCCGGGCGCGGTCTTGAGCAGCAGCTCGCTCTTGCCGTCGCCGTCGTAGTCGTACGCCAGCACCTGCGTGTAGTGGGCCCCGGCGCGGATGTTGACACCCAGGTCGATCCGGTTGAGCAGCCGCCCGTCGGCCTTATAGGTGTCGACGTAGACGTTGCCGGTGTAGCCGATCTGCGACACGTCCTTCGAGTTCGACGGGTCCCACTTCACGATGTACTCGTACGAGCCGTCGCCGTCAACATCGCCGACGCTCATGTCGTTCGCGGAGTACGTGTAGGCCTCGCCCTTTGGGGTGACCCCGTCGGCGGGCTTCTGCAGGGGCAGGTCGACGTAGCCGTTCGCCCACGGCGCGACTGCCGGGCTCGACTCCCCCTCGACCCCGCCCACGACGGGCGCGACCGAGTACTGCGACGTCGGCGTGCCGGCCGGGTCGAGCAGGTTGGTGCTGTCGGTGACGGTCGCGATCGTCACGCCGTCGCGGTAGACGGTGAAGTCGGTGCCGGTGAGTCCGGACTCGCTCGCGCCGGTGGCCTCGCTCACGAGCAGGCGCCAGCTGACGAAGACGCCCTCGCTGGTGTTGGTCGCGACGAGCCCGCGGTCGAGCTTCTCGAGTTGCGGAGTGCCGGCGGGTGCGGCCGGCGTGTGGCTGCCGCCATGTCCCGGATGCCCGTGGCCCGGGCTGCCCGCGGAGGCCGCCGTGGCACCTCCCGCCACGAGTGCGACACCGGTCGCGACCGCGGCCAGGCGCAGGGGTAACCCGCTGAATAGATTCGACATTGAACCTCCAAGTTGTGGAAAACGCTTTCCGTACTGGCGGCAGTTTACGTCCCTCGTTCGGGGGCCGTCAAGGAAAGCGGTTGCGGCGG
>NZ_JBKKAD010000067.1:0-8985 GCF_046714715.1 Conyzicola sp.
GCCGAGAATGCGGCGATGGAAAATGGCGTCCACCCCGGCGGCTGGACGCGCGAGAACATCGCCAACATGAAGGCGCAGCTGAAGCGCCTCGGCTTCGCGCTCGACTGGAGCCGTGAGCTGGCGACCTGCGATCCCGAATATTATGGCCACGAGCAGGCACAGTTCCTCGATCTTTACGAAGGCGGGTTGGTCTACCGCAAGGAAAGCGCCGTCAACTGGGACCCGATCGACCAGACCGTGCTCGCCAACGAACAGGTGCTGGCCGACGGCACGTCCGACCGTTCGGGCGCCGTCGTGGTCAAGAAGAAGCTCACCCAGTGGTACTTCAAGATCACCGACTACGCCGACCGCCTGCTCGACGACCTCAACCAGCTCGAGGGCCACTGGCCGAGCAAGGTGCTCGCGATGCAGCGCAACTGGATCGGCCGCTCGGTCGGTGCAGACGTCGACTTCGTGATCGAGGGCCAGCTCTTCGGCAAGACCGACGAGAAGGTCACTGTCTTCACCACGCGCCCCGACACCCTGTTCGGTGTCACCTTCATGGTCGTCGCGCCCGATTCCGACCTGGCCGCCGAACTGGTGTCGACGGGGTCGGACGAGACAAAGGCCGCGTTCAAGGCCTACCTCGAGCAGACCCAGCGCAGTACAGAGATCGAGAGGCAGGATGCCACTCGGGAGAAGACCGGCGTTCCGCTGCGACGTTTCGCGGTCAACCCGGTGACGAAGGAACGCATCCCGATCTGGGCCGCCGACTACGTGCTCGCCGACTACGGCCACGGCGCCGTGATGGCCGTGCCCGCGCACGACCAGCGCGACCTCGACTTCGCCCTGAAGTTCGACCTGCCCGTCGTGGTGGTCGTCGACACGAACGCGCCCGTCACCGCCTCCATCCCCGTGCTCGACCTCGACGAGAACGGCGTGGCGATCCTGCCCGACGACCTGCCGCCGCTGTCGCCCACCAAGACCGGCGAGGCGCTGGTCGGCGAGGGCCGCATGATCAACTCCGGTCCGCTCGACGGGCTGAGCCGCACGCACGCGATCAAGCGCGCCATCGAACTGCTCGGCTCCACGGGTAGCGGCCGCGCCGCCAAGACCTACCGCCTGCGCGACTGGCTGATCAGCCGCCAGCGCTTCTGGGGCACCCCCATCCCGATGATCCACGGCGCCGACGGCGAGCTCGTTCCCGTGCCCGAAGACCAGCTGCCCGTGCTGCTGCCGCCCACCGACGGCCTCGACCTTCAGCCCAAGGGCCAGTCGCCGCTCGCCGCCGCCACCGACTGGGTGAACGTTCCCGACCCGCGCGACGGCAGCGCCGCCCTGCGCGACGCCGACACGATGGACACTTTCGTCGACAGCTCGTGGTACTTCCTGCGCTTCCTCAACCCGAACGACGACACCCAGGCGTTCAACCCGAAGGACGCCGACAAGTGGGCGCCCGTCGACCAGTACGTGGGCGGCGTCGAGCACGCGATCCTGCACCTGCTCTACGCCCGCTTCATCACCAAGGTGCTGTTCGACCTCGGCTACGTCTCGTTCACCGAGCCGTTCAGCGCGCTGCTGAACCAGGGCATGGTGCTCTCCGGCGGCTCGAAGATGTCGAAGAGCAAGGGCGGCGTCAACCTCGGCGACGTCATCGACGAGTTCGGAGTCGACGCGATCCGCCTCACGATGGTGTTCGCGGGTCCGCCCGAAGACGACATCAACTGGGAGGACGTCTCGCCCGCCGGCTCGGCCAAGTTCCTCAAGCGCGCCTGGCGCCTGGCGAAAGACGTCACTTCGGCGCCCGACGTGGAGTGGAAGACCGGCGAAGCCGCGCTGCGCAAGCAGACGCACCGCTTCCTGCAGGACGCCCCCGGCCTCGTCGAGTCGTTCAAGTTCAACGTCGTCGTCGCGCGTCTGATGGAGCTCGTGAACGCGACCCGCAAGACGATCGACACGGGCGCCGGCCCCGCCGACGCCGCCGTGCGCGAGGCGACCGAGGTCATCACCGTTGCCCTCAGCCTGTTCGCGCCGTACACGGCCGAAGAGATGTGGGAGCTGCTCGGCTACGAGCCGACGGTGGCGCTCGTGCGCTGGCGCAAGGCCGACCCGACACTCCTCGTCGAGGATTCCGTCATGGCGGTCGTGCAGGTCAACGGCAAGGTGCGGGACAAGTTCGAGGTGTCGCCGAAGATCAGCGGCGAAGACCTAGAGGCGCTCGCCCGCAAGTCGGAGGCCGTGATCCGCAGCATCGGCGACCAGGAGATCGTGAACGTCATCGTCCGGGCCCCCCGCGTCATCTCCTTCGCGGTTAAGTAGCCGGCCAGCAGCAGCCTCGCGGCGGTGGCCCAGCGCGCGATTTCGGAAATTCAGGAACTCGCGTCGATGGGCCACCAGCGGACCGCGCACAGTCGCGGGCCGCTCGCCCGCCAGCGACCGGGTCTCCTGAGTTTCCGAAGATCTCCGGGCGGCGCGTTCGGCGACCGCATGTCCTGAGTTTCCGACGGGCGGCGGCGGGGTCGTGTCCCTCCCAAGGCAGCCCTCGCGGGCACTTTCCGCAGAACTCTGACGCCGCCGCCGGAAGTGTCCGGCGGCGCCTAGCGTCGGGGCATGAGCGATCCCGGCGAGGTGCGGCGAACACGCCTGCGCATCGGGGTGGGCGCGGCCGTGGTGGTCGTGTTCGTCGGGCTGGCCTGCGCGATCCTGTTCTCCGCCCTCGCGCCCAAGGGGCAGAGCGCCGTCGTCGCGCCGGGTGACGGCGCCCTCGCGTCGGAGTCGTCGGCCTCGACGGCGACGTCCGCGCCATCCGGTGCCGCAATCTTCGTGCACATCCTGGGCGCCGTCGCGAACCCCGGGCTCTACGAGCTGCGCGAGGGCGACCGAGCGGTCGACGCCGTCGCGGCGGCGGGCGGGTTTGCCGACGGCGCCGACCAGTCGGGGCTCAACCTCGCCCGGTTCGTCACCGACGGCGAACAGATCGTTGTGCCGATCGTCGGCGAAGCCCCCGTCGCGGGGCCCGGAGGCGCCGCCGGGGGAGCGGTCGTGCCCGGCAAGGTCAACATCAATACCGCGGATGTCGCGGCTCTCGAAACCCTGCCGAGGGTAGGCCCCGCCATGGCCGAACGCATCATCGCGTGGCGCGACGAGAACGGGCGCTTCTCCGCCGTCGAAGACCTCATGAGCGTCGCCGGCATCGGCGAGAAGACGTTCGACGCACTGAAAGACCTGGTGACGCTGTGAGACGCGGCCTGATCGACCTGCGGCTTGTGCCACCAGCGGCGGTCGCCTGGCTGGCAGCGGCCCTCGTGACCGCCGCGCCCGGGTGGGCGGTGCCGGTCGCGGTCGCGCTGTGGGGCTGCGCCGGACTGAGCGTCGCGGCCGCCCTCGCGTGGGGCAGGGCGCTGCCGGTGTCGATCGCGGTGTGCGCCGCCTCGGCGGCCCTCGTCTGCACCACGGCCGCGGTCGCAGCACCGACCCGACAGCCGCCCGCGCTGCTCGACGCCGCCCACGACGGACGCTACGTCACCCTCACCCTGACAGCGGCGGAGACCGTCGGCGGAGAGCCGCAGGCCAGCGCGCGCGACGGACCGTTCGCGGCGACCGTGACGACGATCACCGCGGGCGCCTCGCAGGCCGTGGCCGTGGGAGCGCCCGTGCTCGTCTTCGACGGGATGCCGATCGAGCGGGCGGGCATCGGCTCGACGCTGTCGCTCGGCGGCACGCTCGTCGCGACCGCGCCGGAAGACGACGTCGGTTTTCTCGTGTTCGCCGACGGGCCGGCGCGGGTTGTCGCGTCGCCGCCGTGGTTCCTCGACTGGGCGAACGGGCTGCGTGCGTCGTTCGCCCAGGCGGCGTCCCGACTCGACGGCGACGGCGCCGCACTGCTGCCCGGGTTGGCGATAGGGGACACGTCGGCCGTCGGCGAGCCGCTCGACGCCGCCATGAAGGCGACCTCGCTGAGCCATCTCACGGCCGTCTCCGGCGCCAACTGCGCCGTGGTCGTCGCGCTCATCATGCTGGCGGGGGCGATGCTCGGGGTCTCGCGCGGCGCTCGGATCGGTGCATCCGTCGTTGTGCTCATCGGTTTCGTCGTGCTCGTGACCCCGCAGGCGAGTGTCGTGCGCGCGGGTGTCATGGCGGTGATCGTGCTGCTCGCGACCGCGGGAGGCAGGCCGGTGCGTGGCATCCCGGTTCTCTGCCTCGCGGCTCTCGTGCTGCTGTCGACCGATCCGTGGCTCAGCCGGGACTACGGATTCGCGTTGTCCGTGCTGGCTACGGGCGGCCTGCTCGTGCTCACGGGGCCGCTCAGCCGGCTGCTGCACCGCGTTCTGCCGCTCGGCCTCGCGGTGGTGGTCGCCGTGCCGCTGGCGGCGCAGCTCGCCTGCCAGCCGGTTCTGCTGATGCTCACCCCGTCCATCCCGCTGTACGGCATCGTCGCCAACGCGCTGGCAGAACCGGCGGCGCCGTTCGCGACGGTGCTGGGGCTGCTCGCCTGCGTCACCCTGCCGGTGCTGCCGTGGCTGGGCGGCGTGCTCACCGCCGTCGCCTGGGTGCCGGCGAGCTGGATCGCCGCGGTCGCCGGGTTCTTTGCCGCGCTCCCCGGCGGGGCGATTCCGTGGCCGGAGGGCCCGGTCGGCGTCGGGCTGCTCGCCGGGGTCACGGCGTGCGCGCTGGTGGCGGCGCTCGCACCGGTCTCCCGCCGTGCCCGGCTGATCTGCGCGGCCGGATCCGTCGTAGTGCTCGTGGGCCTCGCCGGCGCGGTCGCTGGGGTGCGGGTCGCGCAGCAGTGGTCGCGCCCCGGCGACTGGCAGATCGCCGCGTGCGACATCGGGCAGGGCGACGCCGTGCTCCTGCGCAGCGCCGGCCAGACGGCGCTCATCGATACCGGGCCCGACCCCGCGTCCCTCGCGCGCTGCCTCGACGACCTCGGCGTCGCGCGCATCGACCTGCTCGTGCTGAGCCACTTCGACCTCGACCATGTCGGCGGCGCGGAGACCGTGCTCGGCCGCGTCGACCGCGCGCTCGTCGGTCCATCGGGAGAGGCCGCCGACGACCTCCTCGTCGCCGACCTCGCCGCCGGGGGAGCGGAGGTCGAACGGGTCTCCCGCGGCGCTGGAGAACTGTTCGGCGAGCTCCGCCTCTCGGTGCTGTGGCCGCCGGCCCGGCTGGGCTCGGTCGAACCGGGCAACGACGCGAGCGTCGTGCTCGCTCTCGAGCCGGTCGGGCGATGCGCGAACGGATGTCTCGGCTCGCTGTTTCTCGGAGACCTCGGCGAAAGGGCGCAGGCGCTCATGCTGGCGGCGGGCCCGGTGCCGCGGGTCGACGTCGTCAAGGTCTCGCACCACGGCAGCGGCGACCAGCTCGACCGGGTCTACGAGCGTGCCGACGCCACCGTCGGCGTCATCGGCGTGGGCGCGGAGAACACCTACGGGCATCCCACCGACCGCCTGCTCGACCTGCTCGCGCGGGTGGGCACGGCGGCCACGCGCACCGACACCGACGGCCTCGTGCTGCTGGCGCCCGGCGGCACGACCGGCGAGGTGCGCGTCTGGAAACAGAAGGCGACACCGTGACCGCCCGGCCGCGCGCGCCACCGTCGGCGGTCGCGATTAGGCTTGCAGGGATCCGAACGAGGGAGCACAGCGTGGCAACCAAGCCAGCCAGCAAGGCCAAGGTCGCCATTCCGCAACTGGCGTGGCACGCGGTGCGTCCAGCGCGTGTGGTGCTCGTGTCGGGCACCGAGGGCTTCCTCGCCGACCGCGCGATCCGGTTGTTGCGCGACACCCTGCGGGTTGAAGACCCCAGCCTCGAACTCGGCGACATCGAGGCCGACCACTACGCGCCCGGCGAGCTGGTGACACTCGCGAGCCCGTCGTTGTTCGCCGAGCCCCGGTTCATCCGCGTCACCAACGTCGAGAAGTGCACCGACGCGTTTATGGACGACGTGCTGAGCTACCTCGAACACCCCGCCGACGACTGCTACCTCGTGCTGCGCCACGCGGGCGGAGTGCGGGGCAAGCGCATGCTCGACGCCATCAGGGGCGGGCTCGGCAACGGCATCGAGATCGTCTGCGCCGACCTGAAGAAAGACACCGAGAAGCTCGAGTTCGCCGCGGCCGAGTTCCAGTCCGCCGGTCGCCGTATCACCCCCGGCGCACTGCGCGCCCTCGTCTCCGCGTTCGCCGACGACCTCGCCGAACTGGCGAGCGCCTGCCAGCAGCTGCTCGCCGACGCCAGCGAGGAGATCACCGAGGTCACCGTCGAGAAGTACTACTCGGGCCGGGTCGAGACCACCGCCTTCAAGGTGGCCGACGCCGCGATCGCGGGCCGCAACGGCGAGGCGCTGCTGCTGCTGCGGCACGCCCTCGCTTCCGGCGCCGACCCCGTGCCGATGCTCGCGGCGTTCGCGTCGAAGCTGCGCACGATGGCCAAACTGTACAACGTGCGGGGAAGCGACGGGCAGCTCGCCCAGCAATTCGGACTCGCGCCGTGGCAGGTGGGCCGGGCCCGCAAAGACCTGCAGGGCTGGAGCGACGACGGCCTCGGCCGCTCGATCGAACTGCTCGCCGAGACCGACGCGCAGATCAAGGGCGGCGGGCGCGACCCCGTGTTCGCGCTCGAGCGCATGGTCGGCATCGTGGCGAGGCGCGGCGGCAGCTGAGCCGCAGGCCGGATCCCGGCCGCCCGTGCCCGCCCGCCCGCTCTGCAGCGCCCGCGCCCCTGCCTCCCGCGCGCCGCAGCGCCCGCGCCCCCGGCCTCCCGCGACCCGGCTATCCCGGCTCGACATGATGCGACGCGGCGACAACCCGAATCCGTCCTGTTGACGGTGCGTCGGCGCCATCCGCTCCTGTTGAGCGGCGCGCACGCGGCGGCGCGCACGAAAAAGCCCCCCACGCCGCAGCGTGAGGGGCATTTCGAAGGGGTGGCGCTTAGATTGCTGCGACCTGCTTGGCGATCGCCGACTTCTTGTTGGCGGCCTGGTTCTTGTGGATGACGCCCTTGCTGGCGGCCTTGTCGAGCTTCTTCGCTGCGACGAGGAGGGTCGCGACGGCGAGCTCCTTGTCACCGGCGGTGACGGCGGCGCGGACGCTGCGGATCGCGGTCTTGACCTCGCTCTTGACGGCCTTGTTGCGCTCCTGCGACTTCTTGTTGGTTCCGATGCGCTTGATCTGCGACTTGATGTTTGCCACTGAATTTACCTTCTTGTATGTGAACTGACGTGTGTAAGAAACTCCGCAAGACGTGTCTCGCGGGGGCAGCCGAAATTAGCGATTCTCGGCCGCTAGTCATGCAATAGAGGGTTGCACGGAAGCCAACAGACAACATTACCAGTTGTTCGCCCGAACTGACAATCACGCCGGACCGTCGGTTAGGCGGGTGTCGCCGGACGGCTCGAGTTTATGGCGTCGACGAGCAGGTTCGTGAACTCGACCGGCCGGGCGAGGCTCACCATGTGGGTCGCCCCGGGGATGCGCACGAGCGTGCCCCGTCTCGTCGCAGCCAGGAAGCGCCGCTCCTGCAGTCGCACGTGGTCGAGCGTGCCGTTCACGAACCACACGGGAAGGTCGATGCGCGCGAGCGCCGACTCCATCCGGATGCCGCGCAGTTCGTGCAGTGCGTCCTGCATCACCTCGAGCGCGACACCGCCGGCGATCACGTCGTTCGCGTAGTCGGGGTCGCGGATTACGGCCCGCACGAGCGCGTTGTTGAGCCCGAGGCCCCGGTCGGGCAGCCGGTGGATCGCCGCGGCGCCGAGCCCCCAGACGCCGAGGATGGCCCGTGTCGGCTGGGTACCGCAGCTCGCGGCGAGAAGTCCGGTGATGGCGCGCGGGCGTTCGGCCGCCCAGTGCGCGGCCAGGTAGCCGCCGAGCGAGAAGCCGACGAGGAAGACCGGCCCCGGCGCATCCGAGACCGCGTCGGCGATCGTCGCGACCCCGCCGGCCAGGGAGAATCTCTCGGCCATGCGCGAACCGTGCCCGGGCAGGTCGGGCGTCACGACCGTGTAGCCGAGGGCCTCGAGCGCGTCGCGCTGATGCCGCCACATCGACGACGACGTGCGCAGTCCGTGCACGAGCACCACGGAACCTGTCATGCCCCCAGCGTAATAACCTGTCGGTATGCCGCACCTCGCCCAGCACATCGACACGGTCCCGGGCTCGGGCATCCGTCATATCTACGAGATGTCCACGAAACTCGAGGGGATCGTCTCTCTCGTCATCGGAGAACCGGATGTCGCGGTCGCCCCTCACATCGCCGACGCCGCGAAGCGTGCCTGGGACGCCGACGCCACGGACTACACCCCGAACGGCGGCATAACGCCGCTGCGCGAGGCGATCGTCGGCAAGCTGGCCCGCGAGAACGACATCCACGTCGACCTCGAGCGGGTCTGGGTCACTGTCGGTGCGACGCAGGCGCTCTACCAGGCCATGACGCTCACCCTGCAGGCCGGCGACGAGGTGCTCATCCCCGACCCGGGCTACACCACCTTCACCATGGGCGTGCGCATGCTCGACGCGCACCCCATCCCGTACTCGCTGCTGCCCGAACGCGGTTTCCTGCCGAGCATCGACGAGCTCGAGAGTCTCGTCACCGAGCGCACGCGCGTGCTGATCGTCAACTCCCCGTCGAACCCGCTGGGAGCGATCTTCCCCGAGGAGGTGCTGCGCGAGCTGCTCGAGTTCGCCAAGCGCCACGACCTGTGGATCATCAGCGACGAGGTCTACGAGTACTTCACCTACGGCGACAAGCACGTCAGTATCGCGAGCCTCGACACCGAGAACCGCGTTTTCAGCGCCTTCTCGCTCTCCAAGACCTACGCCATGACCGGCATCCGTGTCGGCTACCTCGTGACCCCGCCGGGGCTCGCCACGGTTATGCGCACGGTGCAGGAGGCCACGGTCAGCTGCGTCAACACACCGGCGCAGTACGCCGCCGTCGCCGCGCTGACCGGCGACCACGAGCACGTCGCCGCCGCGAAGGCGCACTACCGCGCCAACCTCGTCGCGG
>NZ_JBKKAD010000068.1:0-18604 GCF_046714715.1 Conyzicola sp.
CCGCTGACCTCGCCAGTGAACGCGCCGGAATCGGCCGAGGCGAGGTCTTGCGCGCCGACGACGACGCGGCTGCCCTCGAGGATCTCGACGGCCGCGGGAACCGCGAGGTAGCCGGGGATGACGAAGAGCTCGACGGCGCCCGAGACAACGGCGGGGTGTGAATGGGCAAGTTCGGCGACGCCGGCGCACCAATCGAGCGACTGGCGATGCCCGAAGTACATCTTCAGGCTCACGCCGACGGTGACAGGGGCGGTCATCAGCAGCTGCCGGTGGTCTCGTACTCGTCGAGGACGCGCACCTTGTCGGCCGAGGCGCTGGTCTCGTCGAACCGGTAGGTCAACCACTCGCGCACGAGGCGGCGGGCCAGCTCGATGCCGACCACGCGCTGGCCCATGGTGAGCACCTGCGCATTGTTGCTTAGCACGGCGCGCTCGACCGAGAAGCTGTCGTGCGCGGTGACGGCGCGGATGCCCTTGACCTTGTTCGCCGAGATCGCGACGCCGAGACCGGTGCCGCAGAACAGCAGGGCGCGGTCGGCCTCACCGGCCGCGACGAGCTCGGCGGCCGCGATGGCGACCTTCGGGTAGGCGGTGTGGCCGTCGGCGTTCACGCCCACGTCGGTGACGAACTCGACGAGTTCGCTGAGTTCGAGATCCTTCTTGACGATCTCCTTGTAGTCGAAACCGGCGTCGTCGCTGCCGAGGGCGATGCGAAGTTTGTCAGACATTCAGTTCTCTCCATTCTCTGCCGCGAAGACCGCGGCGACTGCCTGCACGATGAGTGCGAACGAGTGGGCTCCCGCGTCGGGAGTGCCGAGGCTCTTCTCGGCGTGGGGGCGGGCGCGGCCCATGCGGGGCAGCAGCTGCGCCGTCGCGACGGCCGCGTCGGTGGCGACGTCGGCGGCGGCGGCCCAGGCCGCGGACAGTCCTGCGCCACCGGCCACCGCGATCGCGAGGCTGTCGGCGAAGGGCACGATCGCGTCGACCATGGTCTTGTCGCCGACCTCGGCCTTGCCGAAGCTCTGGATGCCGTCGCGGGCCGCGCCGACACCGGCCGAGACCGTCGCCGCGGTCGGGGCATCCGTGTCGCCCAGCTGCGTGGCGAGGGCGCGCAGCATGACGCCCCACAGCGCTCCGGAGGTTCCGCCGGCACGGTCTGCCCAGGCGTCGGCGGCCGAGACGAGAACCGTCTCGACGCCGGCACCGCCAACCTTCGCGGTGCGAGCCGCTGCCGCCGCGGCGCGGGCTCCGCGCTGCATGCCGACACCGTGGTCGCCGTCGCCGGCGACCGCGTCGATGCGGCCGAGTTCGTCGGCGTTCTCTTCGATGACGTCGAGCAGGGCCTCGATCGCGGCGAGCGCGGTGACGGCGGCCTCCTGCGATTCGGCGCTGCCCGGGGTGATCTCCACGGTGGACTCGACGGAGTCGTGCATGTCGGCCGCATCCATCTGTTCGGATGCACCGACCGAGCCCTTGCGGTAGGCGGGGGTGTCGGCGGGCGCCCGCCAGAACGTCTCGAGTTCGTCGTCGAGCCAGAACAGGGTGAGCGAGACGCCCGCCATGTCGAAGCTCGTGACCAGTTCGCCGACCTCGGGGTCGACGACCGTGAGGCCGGCCTGCTCGAGCAGCGCCGCCACGCGGCGGTAGACCACGAACAGCTCTTCGTACTTGACAGAGCCGAGACCGTTGAGGATGACGCCGACGCGCTGGCCGCGGGCGTCGTCGACACCGTCGGGCAGTTCGGCCAGCAGTTCGGAGACGAGCAGCTCGGCGAGGCCGTCGGCGGAGGGGACGTCGGTCTCGCGCAGCCCGGGCTCGCCGTGGATGCCCATGCCCACCGCCATGCGCCCCTCGGGCACGGTGAACAGCGGAGTGTCGGCGCCGGGCAGCGTGCAGCCGGTGAATGCGACACCGATGCTGCGGGTGCGCTCGTTCGCGAGCTTCGCGACGCGCTCGACCTCGTCGAGGGAATAGCCGGCTTCGGATGCCGCGGCGGCGGCCTTGAAGACGGTGAGGTCACCGGCGATCCCCCGGCGCTTGTGCTTCTCGGCGACCGACGCGCTCGCGATGTCGTCGGTGACGACGACCGTGCGGCAGTCGACGCCTTCGCCGCGCAGCTTCTCCTGGGCCTGGGTGAAGTGCAGCACGTCCCCGGCGTAGTTGCCGTAGCTGAGCAGCACGCCGCCCCCGTTGTTCGCGGCGGTCGACACGGAGTACACCTGCTGGGCGGAGGGCGAGGCGAACAGGTTGCCCATGGCCGCGCCGTGGGCGAGGCCCTGGCCGACGAGCCCGCCGAACGCGGGGTAGTGGCCGGATCCCCCGCCGATGACGACGGCCACGGTGTCGGGGGTCGAGCGGGTGGAGCGCACGACGCCGCCGGAGACGCGTCGCACCTGCAGGTGGTTGGCGACGACGAAGCCGTCGATCATTTCATCGGCGAAGGCTGTCGGATCGTTGAACAGGCGGGTCATGGCGAGCTCCAGAGAGATGGGGAGGGGCGGTCGACAAGTGCGGCCGCCCCTGGGTACTAGTGGGCGACGGTGGCGACGGGCGTGCCGTCGACCGGCACGATCTTCTTGGCGCGGGAGAGCAGCACCATCAGCACGGCCGAAACCAGCATGAAGAAGCCGACGATGGCCATCGGAACGAAGTACTGCGGATTTCCGTCCGCGTCCTTGGTCGCGTCGGCCACGGCACCGGTGATGTACGGGGCTCCGAAGCCGGCGAGGTTACCGATCGTGTTGATCAGCGCGACCCCGGCGGCCGCGGCCGCTCCCGTCAGGAACTGCGTGGGCAGGGTCCAGAAGTTGGGAAGCACGGCGAAGATGGCCATGGCGGTGAGGGCGATGATCGCGATGGTGAGCGCCGGCGAACCAGCGAACAGGGCCAGCGGGATGGTCAGGGCGGCGACGACCGCCGGACCGGCGATGTGCCAGGTCTTCAGACCGCGCTTCGAGACGTCCTTCGTCCAGAACCAGAGGGCGAACGCGGCGGGCACGTAGGGGATCGCCGTGATGAGCCCGCGCTGGAACACGTCGTACTCGACGTCATAGATCTCCTGAAAGCCGGCGATGATCGTCGGCAGGAAGAAGGCCAGCGTGTAGAGGCCGTAGATGAAGCCGAAATAGATGAACGCGAGGGTCCACACGCGGCCGCTCGAGAACGCGGTGCGCAGGCCGCCGTGCTGCTTGCCCTTGACGACATTCAGCGACTCGGTCTTGGTCTTCTCCGCGGCGAGTTCGACGGTGAGCCATTCCTGCTCTTCGCGGGTTAGCCACTTGGCGTCGCTCGGCTTGTCCTTCAGGTAGAACCACGCGATGATTCCGACGATGATCGCAGGTGCGCCGACACCGAGGAACATCACACGCCAGCCTTCGAGGCCGAGGAACCCGTCGGCTCCAATGAGGAGGCCGGCGAGCGGGGCGCCGATGACGGTGCTGAGCGGCTGAGCCAGGTAGAAGAGGGCGAGGATCTTGCCGCGGTGGCGCGAGGGCACCCACAGGCTGAGGAACAGGATCGCTCCGGGGAAGAAGCCGGCCTCGGCGACACCCAGCGCGAAGCGCAGGATCGCGAGGTGCTCGAAGCTGCCGACCCAGGTGAACAGCACAGCGACGATGCCCCAGGTGACCATGATGCGCGCGAGCCAGCGGCGGGCGCCGAAGCGAGCCAGGGCGAGGTTCGACGGCACCTCCAACAGGATGTAGCCGATGAAGAACACGCCGGACGCGAAGCCGACCTGGGTGACCGTGAGTGCGAGGTCGTCGTTCATGCCGTTCGGACCGGCGAATCCGATGGCCGAGCGGTCGAGGTAGTTGATGAAGAACATCAGCGCCACGAACGGCACGAGCCGGATGGAGACCTTGCGGATGGCGGATTTCTCGACCGCTGACTGCGGTGGCGCCTGGGGGGTGAGGGTGTCCACTATGACTCCTTGACTTGGGGGTGAACGTCGTTGTTTACGGCGATCGAGGAACACCTCGGCGCGTAAACAGTTTCAGCTATCCACCTCGATCTGTCAACCGGTTGACCAATTTGCCGATTCCTCAGCGACGGGCCGGGCAGCCTGCCACTGTTTGGTACCGTGTGTGAATGCCCGTCTACCCCGCCAGTGCGACCGAGGACATCAGCGCCGCGCTCGGGGCGATGGGGTCGGGCTCCGCGGCGTCGGCCGTGGCAAAACGCCTGCTCGAACTGTTCACTCAGGAGTCGATCTCGCCCGGCACCCGGCTGCCTCCCGAGCGCCAGCTGGCCACGAGCCTGGGGGTGGGCCGCTCTGCGGTGCGTGAAGCGCTCGCGGCCCTCGAGATCCTCGGCGTCGTCGACGTGCGCCCCGGCTCGGGAACCTACCTGCGCGGCAATGCCAGCGAGCTCCTCCCCCAGACGCTCAGCTGGGGCATGATGCTCAGCCGCACCCACACCGTCGAGCTGGTCGAGGTGCGTGGCGCCCTCGAGACCTACGCCGCGCGGCTCGCCACCGAGCGCATGAGCGACGAGTCGATCGAGATCATGCGCACCCACGTGGAAGAAATGCGCGCGTCATCCGCAGATCTTCGACGCTTCGTCGAGGCCGACCTGCAGTTCCATCTCGAACTGGCCCGCAGCACCGACAACGCCGTGCTGCTCGACCTGCTGCAGAGCATCCGGTCGTTGCTGCGGGTGTGGTCCGACCGTGCCGTGCAAGACGACGACCACGCGCGACAGGCGATCGAGGAGCATGCGGCGGTCTACGAGGCCATCGCCGCGAGAGATCCGGATGCCGCGGCTGCGGCCATGGCCGCGCACATGCGCACGGCCGCCGTGCGTCTCGCCGGCGAGGTCTCGACCCACGCCGACGACAGCTAGCCCCGCGCCCGCTTCGCCCGGCGCCGCTCACGCCAGGTCATCGCGGCGAGTTCGGCGGCCTCGCTCTGCCGTCGCGCCTCGGCCGCGGCACGCCTGACGGCCCGGCGCTCACGCCACGCCTCGAGCTCTGCCCCCACGTCGCGCGTCGGCGTGACGACCGGCGGACCGCCCTGCAACTGGCGCCGCGCGGTGACGACCCGCTTGTTGAAATCGTCGAGCAGCGCACGCACGCCCTCTTCGGTGCCGGTCGCGTCGATGCGGGCGTCGAGCTCAGCGTTCTCGGTGCGCAACGTAAGCGCGGGCGGGCCGAGACCGGTGATCTTCTCGCGCTCGATCTTGCGGCGGATCCACCAGTCGGGATCATGGGTGGTCAGCCCCTCGATCGGCTTGCCCGCACCGGGCAGGTTGTCGAAATCCCCGCGACGGATGGCCTGCTGGATGGTGATCTCGACGTATTGCGCCCGCGCCTCCATCATCGACTGGCCGGCTTCGTTGGTGTCGGCTTCGGTCTCGACGTTCTCGCCGGACTCTCCGGCCAGCCTGTCGACCTGATAGCGGGCGACGTTCAGCCGGGCGTCCCCCGGCTCGTTCTTCACCATGGTCACCAGCCTAGAACGCGCTCGCGGGCACGTCTCTCAGTCGTCGACGACGATGCCGAGGTGGGCGGCGAACGACGCCGCGAGGGTGCCGACCTGGTAGCCGCTCAGCGTCGCTCCGCTGAGCGATTCGAAGCCGTCGATCTGCGCGAACTCGGCACCGCGCAGGTCGACGTGGGTGAGCTTCGCGCCGGCGAGGCTCAGGCTGCGCACCGTCGTATCGGTGAACGACACCCGGGTCAGGGATGCCCCGCTGAGGTCGAGCTCGTCGATGGTGCATCCGTCGAACGCGACATCGAGAAGCTGCGCCCCGCGCGCGTTGACGAATCCGAGCTTGCTGCCCGAGAACCGTGCCGAGTTGATGTACGACTCGTACAGCTCGGCCGATCCGACGCGCGAGCCGTCCATCGTCACGTCGCGCCACCGCGAGCGTGGCGCGGCGAGGACGGGCGCGTTGAACCTCGAGAACTCGACCTCGGAGAACGTGGCGGCGCGGAAACCGGTGGCGTGGGCCTGCACGTCGTCGAGCGCGCACTCGGTGAACTCGATGCCGCCGAGGTCGCGTCCGCTCAGGTCGATCCCCTGGAACCGCAGCCCTTCGTAGCGGCCCTGGGGCCGCAGCTCGTCGGCGTCTCCCGCGGCTAGTTCGCCGAGGCGGAGAGGGTCGATGCGGGGCGGGTGCGTTGCGAGTTTCTTGGCCACCGCTGAAGTCTAGGGACGGCGCCCGACGGCGCCGTCCCCAGACTCACAGCTTGATCTGCTCTTCGGTGCTAGTCGTTCGCACCCGAGCGGCGAACGTGCGTCATCCGCGCGCGGACGACGAGAGCACCCGCCCCGAGCACGAGCAGGCCGAGGGCCGAGTAGAGGACCGCGAACGGCAGCGTGCCACCGGTCGAAGCGAGTACCCCCGCCGCGGCTCGCGCCGCAGCCGAAATGGGGGTGACCGCGAGCGCCGTGACATTGATGGCGACAGACACGGTGATCGCGCTCTCGCTTCCGATCGCCACGATCGTGTGTGCGCCGCCGACCGCATCGGCGGGGATGAACACCCGGGCGCTGAACGCGCCCCGCTGATCGGCCGTCACCGTGCCGATGACGACGGGGGTCGACCGCAGCTCGATCCGCACGGTCTCACCCGGGGTGAATCCCTTGCCCGACACGGAGATCGGGTCGCCGGCCTTCACCGAGCTGTCGCTGATCGACAGTGCGGCGACGACCGCGCCCGCCGTGGTCGCGGCGCGGGTCTGCGGGGCGAACCCGGTCTTCGACCCGGTCACGGTCGCGGTCAGAACCTGGCCGACGTCGGCTGCGGTGGCCGAGTACTCGGCGCGCGTGGCACCGTCGATCGGGGTCGACCCGCGGAACCACTGGTACGCGAGGGTGACGGGCGCCGGTCCCCACGTGCCGGGGGTGACGGTGAGAACCTCACCCGCGACAGCCGAACCGGTGATGGCCGGGGTACCGGCCGTGAGCGCTCCGAGAACCGGTGTCGCGTTGACGAGGTGCACGGCGCCGTCGCGGATCTCGATGGTGGGCGTGTAGCCCGCCGGCAGACCGTCGACGCGCACGGACGCGAACTTCTTGCCCGCACCCAGAGTGCCGAAGGTGGCGATGACGAGGTCGTCGGCGGGAACGAAGCCCGAGGCGAGTGCCACGGAGAGCGCGCCGTCGAACGAGGCGACGCCGCCCACCGAGAGTGCGGGGGTGTTCGCGCCCACGGTCAGGTCGAGCTCGCCCGCGGACTGCAGGGTGAGGTTGCCCGGCACGAGCACCGGTGCGGCGACCGACTCCGACAGCACTCCGTCGACCAGCGTGAGCGAGCCGGTGCCCAGCGCGGTGGCCGACGCCGCGGTGACGGTTCCGTTTTCGACGGTCATGCCGCCGGCGAACGAGTTCGCGCCCGTGAGGGTCAGTGCTCCGGTTCCCTGCTTGGTGAGCGATCCCGCTCCGTCGATGTCGTTGCGCCAGGTGTCGGCGGCGCTGAAGCCGCCTGCCGTGGCATCCATGTTCACCGTCACGTCCGTGTCGAACGCCGAATATCCGTCGGCGGCCGCGTACAGGTTCAGGCGGCCCCAACCCTCGGCGTCGTCGAGCAGGGCGTAGCCGGAACCGAGACCGGTCGACTGCAGCACCCAGCGGCGCTGGTCGGCGCTCAGGTAGGGCAGGCGCGACTCGATCAGCACTTCGGCGCCCTTCGGGACGACCACGGGAAGCGTGGTGTCGCCCGTGCGGGGAAGGCCGTAGGTGAGGCGCTCGAGGTACTCGGCGGCGTTGACCGCGTGGTCGGCGTACGGGTCGGCACCGGTGCCCGGCGTCGCCAGCAGAGCCGCGGCGTTGGCGCGGGCCTGGGCCTTGAGGGTGGCGTTGGCGGGGTTGTTGAGCACCGCGGCGGACACGCCGGTCGACATCATCCGGCCGCCGATCACGTCGGCGGGCGAGTGCATGCCCGCGACGATTCGGCTGTTGCCGATCTCCGAGGCGTTGGTGAGCAGCTCTTGGAACCGTTCGGGGGCCGAGTACGCGAGCGCGTAGCTTGCGAGCCAGGCCGCGTTGGTGTGACCGCTCGGGTAGCCGCCGTCACCGAAGGCGTCGGCGTCGGACTTCTTCACCGGCTCGAGGGTGGGCAGGATGCTGACGTCGGTGCTCCAACGGAACGGGCGGGCGTAGTTGTAGTACGCCTTCGACGGGTTGGTCGACGCGTCGCTGGCACGGAACTTGTCGACCAGCGAGACGACGGGTCCGAGCGGCGAGGCCGGTTCGGCCCACCGGCCGTTCGCGTTTCCGGCGTCGTCGTACTTGACGGTCGTGGCGTCGGCGGGGATCGTGTCGGGGATGGTGGTTCCGGCGCCGGAACCGTCGGTGAACGCCTGCGTCCAGGGGCCGAGGCCGGCGATCGCGGAGTAGTTCTGGTTGCGGCGGTCGATGCGGTAGGCGTCGGCTGCCTGCTCGGAGGTGCGGGTCTGGGTGATGCGCGCGGCCTCGGCGATGTTCGCGTCGTGGAAGGCCTGGTCGATGATCGTGCCCACGCTGGTGGGGATGTACTTGCCGTTGGCATCCACGGCCGGCACGGGCGTCGCGTCAGGGGCCCAGTACTTCAGCATCGGCGACAGGAGGCCGATCGCCGCGTTGGTCGCGGGGGTCTTGTTGGCCGTGATGTTCGTGCCCGCCGAGTCGACGAAGTACCGACCCCACGCGTCGGGGTGCGGTGCGATCGCGTCGGCCGGCGCTGCAGCGGCGGGAGAGGCCAGACCGGCAACGATCGCGGCGGCGAGCGCGGTCGCGACGGCGTAGCGCACCCGGGCTCGCCTGCGGTGAGAAATGGCGGAAATCATTCACGTTCTCCTTGGTGGGGGCGGCGCTCGCGAGTGGAGCACGCCGAGTAAAACGTGCCGCGGTGAACGGGCGGAGCAATCGAGGTGAACCAACAGGTGTTGCGAAGGCTCGCGACGTGAATTTGCCGGGTTGCTGGCACGAATCAGCCCGCCCGTCAATGGATACGGCCGCGGCGGTCGTCACGGCCGGCCGGTGATAACTTTTGCCAGCGGCCGCTCGGCCGCATCCACTGCGTGCGCGGGCACGCTCCCTTGCGAATGGACGCCGTCATTTCCTCCACGACTCCCATCAGCCGTCCGTATCCTCTCGGCGTCACCGTTTTCGACGGTTCGGCGAGCGTTGCGATCTACTCCGAGACGGCCTCCGTCGTCGAGGTCTGCGTCTTCACCGAACAGGGCGAGACGCGCACGGCTCTGACGCAGCGCACCGGCCACGTCTTCCACGGCATCGTTCCCGAACTCGGCGTCGGATCGCGGTACGCGCTGCGCGTACACGGCGAGTGGGCGCCCGAGCGCGGACTGCGCCACAACCCGCACAAGCTGCTTCTCGACCCGCACGCCACCGCGATCGAGGGCGGCTACACCTGGGGTCAGGCCGTGTTCGGCCACGACATGAACGAGCCGGAAAGAATGGATGAGACGGACGCCGCGGGTTCCACCCCGCTCTGCGTGGTCACCGACTCCTCGTTCGATTGGAGCGGCGACGAAGCGCCCCGCACCCCGCTCGAGTCCACCGTCATCTACGAGACCCACGTCAAGGGGTTCACGCAGACCCATCCCGACGTGCCCGAGGAGATCCGCGGAACCTACGCCGGCCTCGCGCACCCGTCGGCGATCAAGCACCTCACCGACCTGGGCGTCACGGCCGTCGAGCTGATTCCCGTGCAGCAGTTCGTGCAGGACAGCCACCTCGAAGAGAAGGGGCTGCGCAACTACTGGGGCTACAACACGATCGGCTTCTTCGCGCCGCACGGCGACTACAGCTCCGCCGGAGACGGCGGCGACCAGGTGGTCGAGTTCAAGAACATGGTCAAGGCCCTGCACGCCGCCGGCCTCGAGGTCATCCTCGATGTGGTCTACAACCACACCGCCGAGGGCAACCACATGGGACCGACCTTGTCGTTCAAGGGCATCGACAACGCGTCGTACTACCGACTCGTCGAAGACGAAGAGGCCTCCTACTTCGACACGACGGGCACGGGAAACAGCGTCAACGTCGGGCACCCCGCGGCGCTCGGGCTCATCATGGACAGCCTGCGTTACTGGGTCACCGAGATGCACGTCGACGGCTTCCGCTTCGACCTCGCCACGACCCTGACTCGGCAGGACGGGTCGGCCGAGCTGCACAGCGCGTTCCTCACCCTGATCGCGCAGGACCCGACCCTCGCCCCGGTGAAGATGATCGCCGAGCCGTGGGACACCGCCGGCTACCAGGTGGGCGGCTTCCCCGCCGACTGGTCGGAGTGGAACGGCAAGTTCCGCGACGACGTGCGCGATTTCTGGAACGGCACCGACGCCGTTCTCGGCACCCTCTCGCAGCGCATCCTCGGCAGCCCCGACGTGTACGAGGCCGACCGCCGGTCGCCGCTGTCGAGCGTGAACTTCGTCACCGCCCACGACGGTTTCACCCTGCACGACCTCACGTCGTACAACAGCAAGCACAACGCCGCCAACGGCGAAGACAACAACGACGGCGAGAGCGACACCAAGTCGGCGAACAACGGCGCAGAGGGCCCGACCGAGAACGAGCTGGTCAACGAGCGTCGCGAGCGCCAGCGCCGCAACCTGCTCGCCTCCCTGCTGCTCTCGGCCGGTGTGCCGATGCTCCTGGGCGGCGACGAGCTCGGGCGCACCCAGGGCGGCAACAACAACGCCTACGCGCAGGACAACGAGATCTCCTGGTACGACTGGGCCAACACCGACCAGGCGCTGCTCGAGTTCACGACGTCGCTGCTGACGCTGCGCGCCGAGAACCCGGCACTACGGCCGTCCTGGTTCCGCCATGCGCCCGGCGACGGGGTCACCGACTCGGTGCAGATCGCGCGGTCCGACGCCGAGGTCTTCGCCGACGAGGACTGGGACAACCCCGACGCCCGTTCCATCATGTTCGTCTTCGCGCACCAGAACAGCGACAGCTTCGCGCTGCTGCTGAATGCGGCCGAGAACGGGGTGGAGTTCACCGTCCCGGGCGCGCCCGGCGAGGCATGGGAGCTCGCGTCGTCGAGCGACCCCGACCAGCACGTCGCGGCCCCGGTCACCAGCCTGATCGTGCGCGACTGCTCGTTCACGCTGCTGCGTTCGCGCGCGAAGTAGCCTGCGAGCCGCTCGCCGTTTGCGGCGTTTGGGGCACCCGGGAGGCCGGAGTGCCCCAAACGGCGCAACTTGATTGGCCACATTCGAAAATTCAGGATGTCGCGTCGCCGGGACCGCCCCCGCCCGCGCAATTGTGCGGGCGATCGGCGCGAGGCGCATCCGGTTTCCTGAGTTTGCAAAACCGACAGCGGCAGCAGCACTGGGGTCGCGCTAGTCGGCGGGCAGCAGACGAAGAGTGGATGACACGGCCTGCTCGCCCACGACCGTGTTCACGATTGCCGGGCCGTAGCGGTCGTACTTGGCGTGGTACGCCGCATCGATGCCGGGGTGCGCGTCGGGTTCGGCCCGCCCGAAGGTCACGTCCTTCTCGACGCCGCCCGCGCGGATGCGGCCGGCACCGCTCGCGACGGCCCGCCGGTACCACGGGTTGTTCGCACCGTACGCGGAGCGCACGACGATGTCGTCGCCCGTGCGCACCACCCAGATGGGCACGTACGGGCGCAGGGTTCCGTCGGCCCGGCGGGAGGAGATCTGCAACTCCTCGGCGCCGCCGACGCTGTCCAGCTCGGAATCCGTCCAGTCGGTCATACCCCGATCCAACCGCAACGGGGCCGCCGCGACCAGTGCCTACAGCCGCGCGTGCGTGGTGCGGTCGCGGCCGAGCCGCTTCGAGTCGTACATCGCCTGGTCGGCCGCGCCGATGATGTCGTCGGCGGAGGCGGACGCGACGGATGACTCGTGGGTGACGATTCCGATGCTGGCGCTGAGCGGCAGCCCTTGAGCGGCCTCGAACGGCTCGCGCATGGTCGCGTGGATCCGTTCGGCGACGGCCTCGGCTTCGGCGCCGGCGGTGTCGTCGCAGACGACCACGAACTCGTCGCCGCCGTACCGGCCGACCAGGTCTGCCGAGCGCACCGACGCCGTGAGCCGCGCGGCCACCTCGCGCAGAATCACGTCGCCGACATTGTGGCCGAGCCGGTCGTTGACCGCCTTGAACCCGTCGAGGTCGAGGAACATCACCGACAGCGGCGCGGCCGGGCGGGCATCGGGAAGCAACGCGGTGCCGATAGCGGCGCGCAGCGACGCGCGGTTGACCAGTCCGGTCAGCGGGTCGTGCCGTGCCGCGTGTGCGATCTGCTCTTGGGCGCGCACCCGCGTGATCACCTGGCTCGCCTGTCGCGAGAGGGAGAGCACCATGTCGGCTTCGTTGTCGGCGACGGTGCGTTCGCGGGCGAAGAACACCGCGATCACACCCACGGGTGTCGTGTCGCTCATGATCGGGAACACGGCCAGCGTGTGCAGCCGGGCCTCGCGCATCGCCGTGACGACCGCCGGGTAGCTGCTCAAATCGTCGTCGGTCGTTCCGACGATGACCGGGCGTTCCGACTCGAGCACGGCGAATCCGAGCACCTGGGTGTCGTTGACGATGAGACCGTCGAGCGGGTTGGTGCCGGCGATCACCTCGAGACGTCCGCCGTCGCGGGGAACGGCGACACAGGCCGCGGTCGCCACGAGGGCGTCTTCGGCGATCGACGAGAGACTCTGCGCGACCTGCACCTCGGTGTTGCTGTCGGCGAACGCGGCCGAGGCGTTCTGCAGAACGGAGATCCTGGCCGCCAGGCTTTCCGCGTTGCGCTTCGTGGTGAGCAGTTCGCGCTCATAGCTCACCCGGTTCGACGCGTCCAGGACGCCGATGCGCACCTCGTGCGGGTCGCCGTCGGCGTCGAGCACCCGGGCGGCGTTGATGAGCACGGGCAGCGGCACCCCCGCCGCGGTCTGGAGCTGAAGGAACACCTCGTGCGCGAAGCCCTGCAGCCCCAGCACCGGCAGGTGCCTCGTCTCGTAGAGCAACTGCGAACCGGGCGTCAACAGGTCGCGGAACGGTCGGCCGACCACCCGCTGCACCTCGTAACGGCCCCAGCCCAGCAGCGTCTCGTTCACGCGAACGACGACATCGTCGTTGTCGGTCACGACATATCCGAAGGGGGCGTGCTGGAACAGCGCCTCGAAGTACCCCGCGGCGTGCGCGGCGGGGCTCACGGAAGGAAGCTCCGGATTGCGGTGACGACCTGGGCCGGCGCGGAGAGGTGCGGACAGTGGCCGGTCACGGGGAGGATCACGAGTTCGCTGTTCGGGATGTGATCGGCGACGAACTGCCCGACGGCCATCGGGGCGATCACGTCGTCGCGCGACTGCACGATCAAGGTGGGCGCGCCGACGTGCGCCAGGTCGGCGCGGTTGTCGGAGAGGAAGGTCACCCGGGCGAAGTGCCGTGCGATCGTCGGGTCGGTGCTGCAGAAGCTGTCGCTCAGCTCGTCGGTCAGGCCGGGCTGATCGGGGGCGCCCATCATCGCGGGGGCGATCGACTCCGCCCATCCGAAGTAGTTGGCGTCGAGCCCGTCGAGCAGGGCGTCGATGTCCGCCTGCGAGAAGCCGCCGGTGTAGTCGACGGTGTCGATGTAGCGCGGCGAGGGGCCCACCAGCACCAGCGCACCGATGCGGGAGGGGACCCGATTGGCGGCGAGCATGCCGATAATGGAGCCGACCGAATGGCCGACGAGAACGACGTCGTTCAGGTCGAGCTGCTCGAGGATCTCGACGACGTCGCCGGCGTACCCCTCGAGCGAGTCGTACTTGCCCGGGCGGTAGGCGGAGAGGTCCGAGCGGCCCGAGCCGACGTGGTCGAACAGCACCACTTGGTGGTCGTCGAAGTGGGGGGCGACAAAACGCCACATGTCCTGGCTGCACCCGAAACCGTGGGCGAAGACGATCGGGCGTCCCGTGCCCGATACCGTGACGTTGTTGCGCGTGACTACGTCGACCTGCTCCGCCAGCACCGCGACCCCACCCGTCCCCTAGTCCGCATCGGTCATCCGGATCACCGCTAAGAATAGCGGAACCCGGCGACCGGCCTCAGCAACTCGTGCGACCCACGGCCACCCGCACCTCGTCGCTTTTCCGCGCCGTAAGACCCGCTGCCGGATTGCTCGACACGACCGTGCCGACGGCGCCGCCCTGACCCACCGACACGCACGACTGCGTTACCGCGGTGAACCCCGCCGCGCCCAGGGTCGCCGCGGCCTCGTCGAACGGTGTGGCCGTCACGTCGGGCACCGCTGCGAGGGCGTTGTTGCTCGTGACCACGGTCACCGTGCCCCCGCGGGCGACCACCGCACCGGGTGCGGGCGACGTCGATACCACTGCCCCGGCCGGCAGTGCCGAATCGGCCTGCCCGCCGTCGGCGTACACGAGCCCCGCACCCTCCACGATCGAGCGCGCCGCGGTGGCGGTGCCTCCCGTGAAGTCGGCGAGGGTGACGCCACGGCCGGAGACGAGCGCAGCGGCGGGCGCGTCGAACCCCGTCGCCGGGTACAGCGCGTTCGCGGCCGCGTTGATCGGCTTGGCGATCAGGTGGCGGTTGTTGATGCCGCCCGGGTAGCGGTTGAGGTTGTACTTGCCGCTCACGTTGCCGAACCAGACGGCGGTGGTTACCGCCGTCGTCGAACTCATCAGCCAGGTCTGGTCGAAGTCGTCGGTCGTGCCCGTCTTGCCGAAGATCGGCGTGCCGTCTTTGGGGTTTCCGGCGTAGCGCTTCATGGCGTTCTCGAGCGCGAACACGGTGGTCGCCGCGACCTCGGGTGTGATCGCGGGCGCGCAAGACTGGGCCTGTCCGGGCAGCACGGCGCCGTGCCTGTCGGTGACGCTCTCGACCGCGACCGGCGCGCAGTAGACGCCGTGGTTCGCGATGCCGGCGTAGGCGGCCGCCATGGTGAGCGGCGCGATCACGTTGGTGCCGATGATGGCCGAGGGGTTCGACCCCAGTTTGTTCTCCACGATGTCGGTCGTCGACGGGTCGTCGACGTTGTTCGCGGGGTGCACCCCGAGGGCCTGCGCGATGCGCTTGGTCTCGCACTGGTCGAGCTGCAGTCCCATCGAGACATACGCTCCGTTGATGGATGCCGCGGTCGCATCCATCACCGAGCGGTTTCCGCGCTCCCCCGACGAGTTCTTGAACGGCCACGGTCCGCCGAACGGCCCGTCTTCGACACCGCCGCCGTCCGCGCTGTTCGCGCAGCTGTTCGTGAACGCGGCCTGCTGCACCGTGCGCCCGTTTCCGTCGACGACCTCGTTCAGTCCGTGTCCGCTCTGCAGCCAGTTGATGAGGGTGAATACCTTGTAGGTCGACCCGATCTGGAATCCCCGCGACCCGCCGTACTGCCTGTCGGTGTTGTAGTTCACGCTCGTCGTTCCCGGTCCGCCCCCGACCGCCGTGTTGTCGAATCGCGTGTTCTGCGCCATCGTCAGGATGCGCCCGGTGCCCGGTTGCACAGAGACCGCGGATGCGCCCAGCGCCAGCCGCGCCTCGGTAGCCGGCGCTTGTCTGGCCACGGCGTCCTGCGCCACGGTCTGCAGCCGGAGGTCGAGCGTCGTGTACAGCGAATACCCGCCCAGCACCCAGTTCGCCGTGCGTTCCTGCGGGGACGTGCCGAGGGCCTCCAGCTCGGGCACGAGCGTGGTGACGTAGTCGCAGAAGTAGGTGGCGTGGGGGTCGGCCGCGATGCACCCGTTGCGGTACGGCGAGAGCACCACTGTCGTCGCGTCGACCGGCACGGCGAGGGCCTCGTCGAGCTGCGCGCGATCGATCATCTTCTCGACGAACATGTTCTTGAGAACCACGTCGCGACGTTCGCGGTTCGCGACGTGGTCGGCCGGGTCGTCGAGGCCGCGCGCGCCCGGCTCCTGCACGATCGCGATCAGGCTGGCCGCCTGGGCGAGGGTCACGTCGAGCGCCGACACCCCGTAGTAGCGCTGGGCGGCCGCTTCGACGCCGTAGTTGTTTCCGCCGAAGCCGGCGATGTTCAGGTAGCCGAGCAGGATCTCGTCTTTCGTGTAGCGCTTCTCGAGCCCGATCGCGAGCTTCATCTCTTTGAGCTTGCGGTCGAGGGTCGCGGCCTGCGCGGCCCGCACGCCGGCCTTCCGCGCGTCGTCGGTCGGCTCCTGCAGCGCGTCCTGGATGTAGATGTTCTTCACCAGCTGCATCGAGAGGGTCGAGGCGCCGCTCTTCGAGCCGCCGGCCGCGTTTCCGATCGCGGCCCTGACCACGCCCTGCAGGTCGACTCCGCCGTGCTCGTAGAACCGCCGGTCTTCGCCGGCCACGGCAGCCTGCTTGAGGAACGGCGACACCGCGTCCCACGCGACCTCTTCGCGGTTCTGGTCGTAGACCTGCGCGATCTGCCGGTAGACGGGTGCGCCGGCCGCGTCGGTGCCCTCGATGGCGAAGATCTCGTTCTTCTGGGGCTGGGCGCCGATCTCGATGAACTCGGGCAGGCTGTCGAAAATGCCGACCGTGTTCGTCGCGGTGACGCCGGTGACCGCGACGAGCGGCGCGACGAGCACGGCCACGAGTACACCGGCGACGGCCGAGAGCCCGGTGAAGCCGAGCAGACCGCTGACCACGCGGCGCGGGGAGTGATTCTGGGCACGCAAAGGAGACCCCTTTCAGGTGGCGTTTTCACGCGGGCGGAACGAACCGGGCGCGGCGACGCCGCAGGGCTCTGGTTACTGGAGGGCGTCGACCACGGCGGTCGCCGCCTGGGCGATCAGGGCGTCGTCACGGGTGGCGTCGGGCGAATCACGCGTCGACAGGATGGCGACGACGATCGGTGCGGAGTCGGGCGGCCAGACGATCGCGATGTTGTTGCGCACGCCGTAGCCGCCGCTGCCGGACTTGTCGGCCACCGCCCAGTCAGCCGGGACCCCGGCGCGGATGAGCGCGGAACCGGTGGCGTTGCCCGTCATCCAGTCGACGAGCACGGTCTGCTTCTCGTCGGTCAGCGCGTCGCCGAGAGCGAACTCGCGCAGGTCGGTGGCGAAGGCCCGCGGCGACGTCGTATCTCGAGGGTCGCCCGGTACGGCGTCGTTGAGGCCGGCCTCCCAGCGCACCGGCTGGGTCACCTGGTCGCCGACCGCCGCGAGTGCCGTGCCGAAACCAGCGGGACCGCCGAGCTCGTCGAGCAGCAGGTTGCCCGCGGTGTTGTCGCTGTAGCGCACCGCGGCCTCGGCGATGGCGCCGAGCGACATGCCCGTCTCGACGTTCTTCTCGGTGACGGGCGAGTAGGTGATGAGGTCGGCGGCCGTGAACGACACGACGCGGTCGAGGTCGGCGAGGTCGTTCTGCTGCAGCACGGCGGCCGCGGCGAGCGCCTTGAACGTCGACGCGTAGGCGAACCGTTCGTCCGCGCGGTAGGCGATCTCGCGACCGGTGCCGGTGTCGATCGCGTAGACCCCGAGGCGCGAGCCGAAGGTCTGCTCGAGGGCGGCGAAGTCGGCGTCGTACGGGGCGACCGTGGGGGTTGGTGCCGGCGCCGACTCGGTGGCGGCCGCGGTGGGGGGCGCCGTGCCATCCGGGCTCGAACACCCGGCCATCAGAACGGCGACCGCCGCGGCGAGGGCGACGAGCGGCACCCGTCTCGCGCGGGTCATCGCGGCACCGCGTTCACGACGGAGGTACTGAGGGCGGTGTACTCGAGCGGCGTTCCCGGCGGGATCTCGCCGAAACCGCTGATGGTGACGAGGCGCACCCCGATGTATTCGCCGGTGGACGGGTCGATGATGATCTCCTGACGTGTGTCGCCCTCGGTGCCCTGCAGTCCGATCGCGGTACCGACGCGGCCGTCGAGCGTGGCCTGCTGCTCGGTGATCACCACTGAGGGCATCAGCGCGAGTGCCTGGTAGAGCGCCGCCCGCAGGTCGGACTTGACGTTGCCGGCCCGCAGCAGGTCTACGACGTGGGCGAAGACGTTCTCGTCGCTCGACCCCGCCTGATAACGGAACTCGGTGAGGTAGGCGAGCAGCTCCGTGGGATCGCGCGGCATGGCGGACTGGTCTTCGACCGGCCTCGTCGCGTCGGCGGGCCGCGCAACGGGCACCGCGACGGTGTCGGACTGGCCGCTCCACTCGCGGGCGGCGAACTCCTGCGCGCCCTCGCCGAAGAAGACGGTCGGTTCGACGTGGGTGGTCTGCGCGACCGGCCGAGCCGACTCGTCGGCGGGAAGGTAGACCTCGCGCACCTGAGACTCGAGGTAGCCGATGGTGGTCTCGGCCCGGCCGTCGACCGTGGTGAGCGCGAGGTAGGAGGCGCTGGTGGCCAGCTTCAGGAACTGGCCGTCGCCCACCTCGGGGTCGTCGGTGGCCGCGGCCGCCTCGCGCAGCATCGTGGAGGCGTCGGCGGAAAGGTCGGCCGGCTGCCCCGCCGGAACGACGATGGTCACCGCGGCCACGACGGCGGCGAGCGCGCCGGCCGCTAGAGCGCCGAAGCCGACGCGGCGCACGACCCGGGTCGGGCGGGTGCGGGCGCGGGCGCCGGTCGCCTCGACGGTGGAGGCGAGCATTGCGCGCATCGCGTTCACCTGCTCCTGGCGCAGTCGGGGGTCGTTCATCTCTGGGTCCCTTCGAAGGATTCTGTCAGTGTCATCGCGGGGCGATGGGCGGCGAGATGGTCGGCGAGCGCCTTCTTGGCGAA
>NZ_JBKKAD010000069.1:0-19702 GCF_046714715.1 Conyzicola sp.
CCGCGGCCACTACCGCGGCGAGCGCGCCGGCCGCCAGGGCGCCGAAGCCGACGCGGCGCACGATGCGCGCCGGGCGGGCGCTGGCGCCGGGCGCTTCGACGGTGGAGACGAGCATCGCGCGCATCGCGTTCACCTGCTCCTGGCGCAGTCGTGGGTCGCTCATCGGTGGGTCCCTTCGAAGGATTCGGTCAGTGTCATGGCGGGGCGATGGGCCGCGAGATGGTCGGCGAGCGCCTTCTTGGCGAAATGCAGCCGCGACTTCACGGTGCCCGCCGGCACGCGCAGCACCCGCGCCGCCTCGGCGATGGTCAACCCCTCGATGATGCACAGCGTCACGATCATCTGATGGTTCTGCGACAGCGAGCCGAGGGCGGCCACGGCTGGACCGTCATCGAGCGCCTCGGCGGGATCGCGCACATCGTCCGAGGGCGGCACCCGATCGAGCAGGTCGCGGTACCGCCTGGCCGACCGGCTGATGTTCTGGGCCGCGTGCGTCGCGGTCACGAGCAGCCACGGCAGCAGCGAGCCGTCGACGAACCGCACGCTCGACCGCTTGCGCCACGCCTCGAGGAAGGCGACGGCGACCACGTCTTTGGCGTCGTCGAAGCTGGGCACGAGGGCCAGGCTGTGCCGGAACACCCGGTGCTGATGCCGTTCGAACACCGCGGCGAAGCTGTCGCCATCACCGGTGAGTGCGACCTGCCAGTATTCGGCGTCGGTCGTGGCGTTGGACATACCTGTATTGTCCGGCACCCCCTAGAAGGTTCATCCGGCCCCGAATCTTTTCGGACGCTAGAGAAGCGGCTTTCCGCCCGTCACAGCGACCACCGCCCCCGACATGTAGCTGGCCTCGTCGGAGGCGAGCAGCACGAAGGCGGGAGCGACCTCGCCGGGCTGACCGGCGCGCCCGAGCGGGGTATCGTCGCCGAAGCTCTCGACCTTCTCGGGCAGCATCGTCGAGGGGATGAGGGGCGTCCAGATCGGTCCGGGCACGACGACGTTGGCCCGGATGCCCTTCGGCCCGAGCAGCTGGGAGAGCGACGCGGTCATGTTCGTGATGGCGGCCTTGGTCGCCGCGTAGGGAAGCAGCTCGGGAGACGGGCTATCGGCCTGGATCGACGACGTCGCGATGATCGACGAGCCGCTGGTCATGTGGGCGGCCGCGGCCTTCGCCAGGTGGAAGTACGCGCTGAGGTTCGTGGCGAGGGTGTAGTCCCACTCGTCGTCGCCGATCTCGTCGAGCTCGGCGTGGGTGCGCTGGAAGGCCGCGTTGTGCACGAGCACGTCGACGCGGCCGAATCTCTCGACCGCGGTCGCGACGATCTGGCGGCAGTGCGCGGGGTCGGAGATGTCGCCGCGTACGAGTACGGCGGTACGGCCGGCCGCCTCGACGAGGAGGCGGGTGGCCTCGGCGTCGGCGTCTTCCTCGAGGTAGCTGATCAGCACATCGGCGCCCTCGCGGGCGAAGGCGATCGCCACCGCACGGCCGATGCCGCTGTCCGCTCCGGTGATGATCGTGGCCTTGCCCTCGAGCCGACCGGAACCGCGGTACGAGTCTTCGCCGTGGTCGGGCACCGGCGTCATCGCCTGGGTTGTGCCTGGGGCGTCCTGCTGCTGGGCCGGTTGCGACATTGCGCTCTCCTTGGGGTCGTTGTGGGTCAGCCCCAGTACACAACGATCGGCTTCCCGGGCGCGAGTGGTCGACAATGCCGCGCGGCTCGGATACGGCCCGTTCGGGGACCGTCTAGGTGGCCGCGTGCGGGACGGTCGAATCGGTGTCGGCCCACTGGGTGAGCGCGACGATGAATCCGCGTACGAGCCGGTCGAAGCTGCGATCCACGTCGGCGCTCAGCTGGAAGGCTCCGACGGTCTCGTAGGAGACGAATCCGTGCAGGGCAGAACGGAAGGCACGGATCGCATCGACCGCGTCGTCACCCTCGAGGCGGTAGGCGGTCAGCACGTCGGCGATGATCTGTACCGCCGCGAGCGAGACCGCTTCGTCTTCGACGTCTCCGGGCGCTGGCATGCGGTTGGACGCTTCGTACCTGGCCGGATGCGCGAGCGCCCAGCCTCGGTAGGCGTGTGACATCGCGGTGATGGCGTCGGCTCCCGAGCGGCCGACCGAGGCACGGGCGAGAATCTCGCCGAGAGCCCGTTTGGCGTGGACGGCCATGTCGCGGTGCAGGCCGGCCATCGAGTCGATGTGCTTGTAGAGGGAGGGCTGCCGGACGCCGAGGCGCTCTGCCAAGGCGGCCAGCGTGAGTGTGCTGAGCCCGACTTCGTCGGCCATGACGGCTGCTTCTTCCGCGACCCGGTCGCGGTTCAGCCCCGCCCTAGGCACAGGCCGAGCGCTCGGAAATCGCGATAGTGCGCCCGAGAGGGTGAGCGGTGGTTCGATACATAAGCTAAGGGTCCCCCGCCGTCGGGCTAGTGTCAATAGCCGAATTCTCGAGCTCGAATTTTCCGGTTTAGCTATTGACGCTAGCTAAACGGGGATGCATACTAGCTGCATGACCACATCATCCCCGCCCCCGTCCCTCTCCACTCACTACGTTGCCCGCCCGGAAGGCCGCGTGGCATACGACCTCCAAGGCGATGGGCCGCTCCTGGTTCTCGTGCCCGGCATGGGCGAACTCCGCTCCTCGTACCGCCACCTGACCCCGGCTCTCGTCGCCGCCGGCTACTCGGTGGCGACCACCGACCTCCGCGGCCACGGTGACAGCGACACGTCGTTCACCTCGTACGGCGATATCGCCACCGCCGGCGACATCCACGCGCTCATCGAGCAGCTCGGCCGACCGGCGGTGATCGTCGGCAACTCCCTGGCCGCCGGCGCCGCGGTCATCGTCGCGGCCGACCACCCGGCTCAGGTCGACGGCCTCGTGCTCGTCGGTCCGTTCGTGCGCAATCCTCCGGCGAACGCGTTCATCACCCTCGCGTTTCGCGCGATGATGAACCCGCTCTGGATCGCTGCCGTCTGGAAGGGCTACATGCCCACCCTCTACGCCGGTCGCAAGCCCGTCGATTTCGACGAGTACCGCAGAGCAGTGGTCACGAGCCTGAAGCGCAGCGCCTACGGCAAAGCGTTCTCGCTCACCACCCGGCAGACGACACACGACCCCGCCGAGGCGAAGCTCGGCGCGGTGACCGCTCCGACGCTCGTCGTCATGGGCGACAAAGACCCCGACTTCAAAAACCCCGAAGCGGAGGCCCGCTTCATCGGCGACGCGCTCAGCGCCCAGGTGGTGATGGTGGCCGAGGCCGGCCACTACCCGCAGTCGCAGCAACCCGAGGTCACCGCCGACGCCGTGCTCTCCTTCCTCAAGACGATCCACCGCGCCTAGGGCCGGTGCCTCCGGCCCACCCCCGACCGCACAACCAAAGAAACGGATCCCATCATGAGCATCGTCCTGGCAACTACCATCCACATCGCTGCCACCCCCGAAGAAGTCTGGGAGGTCCTCTCCGACTTCTCTGCCTACGGCGAGTGGAGCAACTTCTCCCGCATCGACGGCGCACCAGTGGTCGGCACGAATCTCTCCATGCGTATGCCCGGCTTCTGGTTCACCTCGGCCGTCACCGCCGCCGACACGAATCGGCGGCTGCAATGGTCAGCAACCATCATCACGGCGGGCCTGTTTCTCGGGGAGCACAGCTTCACGCTCGTGCGCAGAGAAGACGGCACCACCCAGCTCGACAACAGCGAGACATTCTCCGGCGTGCTCACCAGGCCCTTCGAGGGATTCTTCGCGAAGAACCACGACGATGGTGGATACGCGGCGTTCAACCGGGCGCTGAAAAGCCGCGTCGAAGCTCGTGCGGCCCGCACGTCGCACCAGCTGCACGTTGCCTAGGGCGGCGCTCACCCGGCAACGCGTGATCGAGGCGGCAGCGGCTACCGCCGACGAGGTCGGTCTCGGGCACCTCACCCTGGCCGCCGTCGCCCAGCGGCTCGGGGTGAGGCAACCGTCGCTGTACAAGTACGTCGACGGGGTCGCCGACCTCCGGCACAGCGTTGGCGTCCGGGCCGCGCACGAGCTGAACGGCGTGCTCGTTCGGGCGACCGCCGGCAGAGCGGGATCGGATGCCATCCGCTCTCTCTCGCGGTCGTACCGCGAATGGGCCCACCTGCACCCGGCCACATACCAGGCGTCGCAGACGGCGGCCACTGCGTTCGACGTCATCTCGACCGTGCTGGGGTCGTACGACCTCGGTGCGGAGGAGACGATCGACGCCGCCCGAGCGACACGGTCGACCCTTCACGGCTTCCTGAGCCTCGAGAATCAGCGGGCGTTCGGAAGAGGCGTCGATATCGACCGCAGCTTCGAACGGCTGGTGCACGGGCTGATCGTCGCTCTCGACGATCGGCCCTGAGGGCCTAGGCGTCGTCGCGCAGGGAGCTGATCATGCTCTTCATGGCGGCGAAGGCACTCGCCCGGTCGGTCACACTCATGCCAGCCAGCATCCGCTCCTCGACCGAGCGAACCGCAACCGTCGCCTTCTGCAACTTCTGTCGACCGCGTGGCGTGAGCTGGGTCGGCAAGACCTTTCCGACGCGCGCCTCGGCGGGCCGGGTCACCTGCCCGTCACGCTCCAGGGCCTGCAGCAGCACGTTCATCGATTGCCGGGTCACGAACGTTCCCCGCGCGAGCTCGGAGTTGGACAGGCCAGGGCGCTGGGCGAGCAATTCGAGGCAGGAGTAGTGCGTCACGGTCATCCCGAGCGGGCGCAGCACTGCCTCCATGGCGGCGCGGAGGGCGCTCGACGCTTCCTTCAGCAGGTAGCCGAGCGATGTCTCGAGGTCGACTCCGTCTTGACTCATGTCAACATTCTGACATAGAGTGATTTATGTCAGATAACTGACACACACGAAAGAAGCATCATCATGCCCGTTACCGGCCCCGACTTCATTTCCCTCCAGACCCGCGATCTCGACGCGTCGCAGGCGTTCTACGAGCGCTACCTCGGCCTCGTCCGCTCGCAGGCGGGACCGCCCCACGCCGTCGTCTTCGAGACGACCCCGGTCGCGTTCGCGCTGCGCGACATCGTTGCCGGCACCGATCTCGCATCCGTCGCCCAGCCCGGCATCGGAGCCGCGATCTGGCTCCATGCCACCGAGGTCCAGGCCATCCACGACGCGCTCGTCGCCGACGGCCACACGATCGTCTCAGCCCCGATCGACGGCCCCTTCGGCCGCACCTTCACCTTCGCCGACCCCGACGGCTACCAGATCACCCTCCACGACCGGGCATAGGTCGCGACCCGCCGGCGTCGGGGCGGCGACGCTCAGTGCCCCTCCCGGTTGTGCACGACCGCGACCGGGCACGGGGTGTTCAGCAGGAGGTCGTGGCTGACGGAGCCGAGCACGATCCGGCGGAGGAAGCCGCGACCGTGGGTTCCGACCACAACGAGGTCCGCGTTTGTCGCCTCAACCGCGAGCGCCTGCGCAGCGCGGATGTCGGTGGTGTAGGCCGAGATCGACAGCCGCGGGTAGCGCACCAACAGATCGTCGACGGCGACCTTCAACGCTCCTTCCGCCGATTCCCGCACGTCGTCGCGGGTGACCGGTGCGATCAGGTCGGCACTGAGCAGGGCCGGCGGTATCGGCAGCGCGTGAACCAGCCGCAGCTCGCCATGCGTACGCTCGGCCTCCCTCGCCGCGAAGTCCGTCACGGCGAAGTCGGAGGGCTCCAGCGAAACTCCGGCGACGACGCCGCGCTCGCCCGCGGTCCATCCGGCCGGCACGACCACGACCGGGCAGGCGCTGTGGGTGACGACGCGCAGGGGCAGCGTGCCCGAGACGAATCCGGCCACGACCCCCGTCTTGTCGCTGCCCAGAATCAGCAGGTCTGCGCGCCCCGACACACCGACCAGCTGCTCCGACGGCGTTCCCCACAGCATGGTGGTCTCGATGACCGCACCGTGCAGGGCCGCGGCGAGCGTCTCCCTGGCCTCCCACAGCGCGTGTTCGTAGACCTTGCGGTACTCGATCTCGGCGGTGTTCGCCGGTATCCACCCGAGCTCGGCAACCGTGACGATCTCCACCTCGAGGTGGCCCGCGTTGGCGCGCCTCCGCTGCGTCAACCAGGCGAGCACGGGCTCGCTGATACCCCGGTTGTCAACGGCGACCATCAGTTTCTCGGACACGATTGCTCCCTGTCTCCTCTGCGGACGATAATCGGTGCAACGCCAGGACAATGCTGCTGGTCCGCGAGGGTTTGCGGCAGGGCCGAACGTCCTATGGGACGTCGAGCGACACACACGCGGCATCGCAGCTGGCAGCATCGCCGCGGTGACCGCGAACGGGTGAGCACCGTGACTGACACACAGGATCGCCTCGCCGGCGTGACCATCGACTCCGCGCTGTTACTGGCCGAGCGGAAACGCATCGCGCGCGACCTGAACGAACACGTTCTGCAACGCCTGTTCTGCGTCGGGCTAGAACTCGAGGCCGTGAACCTGTGCCCCGACGATGCTGCCGCCCGAGCCGGGGTCGCCTCGGCGATCAAGGCGCTCGACCACGGCATCGTCGAGCTCCGCGTCGTGCTGGCGCGGTTGTCTACGCCCATCGCCGCCCCGCCCGAGCTCGATCTCACCCTGCGGGAGCGCCAGCTCTTGCGGCTCATCTCGACGGGCATGACCAACCGGGAGATGGCCGACGAACTCGGTCTCGCCGAGAAGACGGTGAAGAACTACGTCTCGGGCCTGTTCTCCAAACTGGGCGTCACCCACAGGGCACAGGCGGCGGTGGTGGCGGTGCGGCTCGAACGCACGGCGCCGCGCCCACCGGCCGGCTACCCGGTGCGGGCGCGCAACTGAACCCTGTGGGACCTTCGGCCCTGCCCGCCCCACCCGCAACGGTGCACAGTGTGAGCATGCAGGCATCCGGATCTAAAGAAACGCCCGACCTCTCCGACACGATCGTCGTCGGCCACGACGGTTCCCGCGGAGGCGAAGCGGCGTTCGCTCTCGCACTGCGACTGGCCGAACGCCTGCGGGCGACGCTGCTCGTCGTGCGCGCCTGGACCATCGACACGGCCCCTCACGGCACGCTCGTGTCGGACGGCTATGTGGCATCGTTTGACGAGGCGTCCGCGAAGGTGGCGCGCATTCTCGAGGGCGACGTCGCGGCCCTCGTCGCCGCGCACCCGGAGGTGACCTTCCGGTTCACGGCCAAGTTCGGACAACCCGCGGCGGTGCTCATCTCCGCCTCCCCCGGTGCCCTGATGCTCGTCGTCGGGTCGCGCGGGCACGGCGGGTTCTCGAGCCTGCTGCTCGGTTCGGTCAGCGAGCAGTGCACGAGGCACGCGCACTGCCCGGTGCTCGTGGTCAGGCCGAGCGACCCCAAGGCCGGGACCGAGTCGTAGACCGATCGCACGCGACGATCCCCCGGCCGCGCACGGCCGGGGGATCGCGTGTGTCGCTCAGGCGATCTTGCGCCGGTAGACCATCATCGCGAAACCGTAGGCCACCACGAGGATCCCGACGCACCAGGCGAGAGCGATCCAGATGTCGCCACTCACCGCGCGACCCGCGAACAGGTCTTGGATCGTGTTCACGATCGAGGTGACCGGCTGGTTCTCGGCGAACGCGCGCACCGGGCCAGGCATGGTCTCGGTGGGCACGAAGGCCGAGCTGATGAACGGCAGGAAGATCAGCGGGTACGAGAACGCGCTCGCGCCGTCGATCGTCTTCGCCGACAGCCCGGCGATGACCGCGAGCCAGGTGAGCGCCAGCGTGAACAGCATCAGGATGCCGACGACCGCGAGCCACGCCCCGACACTCGCCGAGGTGCGGAACCCGATCGCCAGCGCCACCAGCACGATGAGCACGAGCGAGAGCGCGTTCGCGAACAGCGACGTCACCACGTGCGCCCACAGCACCGACGAGCGGGTGATCGGCATGGAGTGGAACCGCTCGAAGATACCGCTCTGCATGTCGTTGAACAGCCGCGCCGCCGTATAGGCGATGCCCGAGGCGATCGCGATCAGCATGATCCCTGGCAGTAGGTAGTTGACGTAGCTCTCACTGCCCGTATCGATCGCGCCGCCGAAGACGAAGACGAAGAGCAGCAACAGGGCGACCGGTGTGACCGCCGTGGTGATGATCGTGTCGACGCTGCGGGTGATGTGGCGCATCGAGCGGCCCAGCAAGACGGCGGTGTCTGAGAAGAAGTGGGTGCTCATGATCTGTCCTTTCTGGTTTCGGTCTTCGCGCCGTTGCCCACCAGGGCGAGGAAGATGTCTTCCAGGCTCGGCTGCTTCTCGACGTACTCGACCTTTGCGGGTGGCAGCAGCTGCTTGAGGTCGGCGAGGGTGCCGTTCGCGATGATGCGCCCCTCGTGCAGGATGGCGATACGGTCGGCGAGCTGCTCCGCCTCGTCGAGATACTGGGTGGTGAGCAGAACGGTGGTGCCCCGACCGGCGAGCTCCTTCACGACCTGCCACACCTCGAGGCGCGCTTCGGGGTCGAGTCCCGTCGTCGGCTCGTCGAGGAAGACCACCTTCGGCCGGCCGATGAGGCTCATCGCGATGTCGAGGCGGCGCCGCATGCCACCCGAGTAGGTCGAGACCTTCCGGGACGCGGCATCCGTCAGAGCGAAACGCGTGAGCAACTCGTCTGCCACCCCGCCAGGGTTCTTCAGGTGCCGCAGCTTTGCAACCAGCACCAGGTTCTCCCGGCCGGAGAGTATCTCGTCGACCGCCGCGAACTGACCGGTGAGGCTGATCGACTCGCGCACGCTGAGCGGGTCGGCGGTGACGTCGAACCCGTTGACCGTCGCCGTCCCGGAATCGGGCCGCAGCAGCGTCGACAGGATGCGCACGATCGTGGTCTTCCCCGCGCCGTTCGAACCGAGGAGGGCGAAGATGCTGCCCGGCGCCACGTCGAAGTCGACGCCGCGGAGCACGTGCAACTCCTTGAAGGACTTGTGCAGGTTCTGTACCCGGATCGCCGCTTCGCGATCCCGTTCGGTTGTCATATCTCGTTCCCTTTCTTCCTGTATTCGGATGTCCCGGGCTACCGGGCCCGTTGGACGGTGATGTCGCCGAACTGCGTGCGGGCGCGCACCGCGACGGCCTGTTCCGTGTCGTCGGGGGCGCGGTCGCCGTCGAGCTGGTTGCGCACGCGCCCGTCTTTCGACGACAGGTCGAGCCAGGCGGGAACGCCCGGCCGCACGCCGATGGTCGCCTGGCCGTGGCCGCTCTCGATCTGGATCGAACCGCCCGACACCTCGTGCAGCTTGATGGCGCCGTACGCGGTTTTCGCCGTGACGGAGGCGAGCGCCCTCGTGATCTCCAGGTCGCCGTAGGAGAGCTTGGCCTCGAGGTCACCGCCGGACTCGCCGACCTCGATGCTTCCATGCGACGCCTTGAGGTTCGCGTCGCCGGTGATCGTGCCTACCCGGATCTGGCCGTGGTCGGCGGTGATCTCGATGTCGCCGTCGGCCGTGCCGACGGTCACGTTGCCGTGCCCGGCGCGCAGCCACAGGTGGCCGACGGAGTCGAGGTCGACGGGCCCCATCGAGCTCTTGATCCGGGTCGCCCCGAGGGTGCCGGCGGCGCTCAGGCCGCCGAGCGAGACCTCGGCGGTGAGCCGGGAGCCCGTGGGCAGCTCGACCCTGACGTCGACGGACTCGGACGGGCCGATGATGGCGAAGCGGGGCTTCGGCCCCGTGACGGTGACCCGGTTGCCGTCGAAGTCGACCGTGGTTTCTTCGGCGCCGCGCCGGTCGACGACCTTCGACGGACTGGTGGGCGACACGGTCACTACGGTGTCGCCGCGGTCGCTGGCAACGATCTCGAGGAGGCCGACCGGCAGGTTGACGGCGAGGTCGATCGGGCTGGGGGTGGTGAAAATGGGCATGGTGAAGCGTCCCTTCCTATGGGCGTGTTCGGTCGACCCCGTGGGTTCGCGGGGCTCGTGGATGGTGCGCGGTGGGGGGGCCGGGGCCTAGCGCGCCCACCCGGCGAAGTTGTCGCCGGTGCGCACCGCGCGCTGCGCCGACCGGCGTTGTTTGGGCTGCAGCGCCGAGGCGATGGCGCGCACGAGCCATGAGTTGACGGACAGGCCGTCGGCCGCTGCCGCTTCGTCGACCCGCATTTTGAGCGCGTCAGGCAGGCGCAGGGTCGTGCGCGAGGTGCTGGCATCGTCCAGGTCGACGTGCGCCACGGGCGCGTCGTCGGGGTCGGCCTCGGGGCCGGGCTGGGAGACGACGAACTCGACCTCGCGCCCGCGCAACCGCAGGTCGACCGAGCCCGGTGCGAGGTCGCGGGTGATCTCGCCGACCGCGGCCGATAGGGCGTCGAGCAGCACGAGGCGAGTCGCGGCATCCAACCCGGCGGCGAGCCGCTCGGCGGCAGCGCGGGTGTCGTCCGCGCCGTTCGCCGCGGCATCCACCAGCTGTCGCTGCAGTTCGTTGACGTACTGTCCGAGTTCCATTGCACCATCGTGACACCACTGTGGTGTCATGTCAACCACCAATGGTGTCAGGGAGGTGTCAGTCGGCTACGGCGACGCCCAGCCACTCGGCCAGATCGGCGATCTCGGCTCGCACCATCTCGTCTTCTTCGGCGTCGAACGGCAGCAGCTCGTGCACCGCGGCCACCACGAGCAGTTCGTTGTTGCCGTCGACCTCCGCCTCGAGCATCCCGACGAATCGGTCGCCCATCAGGATCGGGTGCGCAAAGTAGCCGTATCTGCGCTGCGGTTTCGGCTTGAACTGTTCCAGCACATACTCGAACTCGAACAGGTCGCGCAGTCGCGGCCGGTCGAACAGCATGCCGTCGTACGGGCTCAGGAATGCCACTCGCCCTCCGTCGTCCCGCTCGACCGCGGCGAGCGCCTGCGGGTCGACCCGCCACTTCTGGCGCATCCCGTCGATCGTCGCGGGTTCGCCGGCCTCCCCCACGGGTGTCCACGGTGATTTCTGTCGGGCGATGCCGGCCGCCTGCAGCCGCCGCTCGTTCAGCAGCCGTTCGGCCTCATCGTGCTCGTGCTCTGGCAGGCCGGCCGGGTAGACGCGTTCGGCGAGGTCCCACCGGCGGTGTCGGCCCTCCCGCCCGGCGACGGCCACCTCGCCCTGCTTCTGCAGGAAGTCGAGCATGTGCACCACCTGGTTCGGCCCCGACCAGCCGTCGGGCGGGCGCGTGACCTGGGCCGTGTCGGGTATCTCCGACGCCAGCAGCGGTCCCTCCGCCCGCAGCCGGGCGAGCACCTCGGTGCGAAACCGGTCGTTGCCGTCGAGCCACTCCCGGCTGCGCGGGTGGGTGGGCCAGCGCCGCATCGCCGGCAGCATGAGCGGCAGCAGGCTCACCGGCCTAAACGCCCCCTCGAACTCGAACAACAGCCGGTCGACCTCCACCGCCTTCCGCAGCCAAGACGGGTCGTAGGCCGATCCCAGTCGAGACCAGAGGATGGTGTGCTCGGCCGGCGCGATGGTGGCGGTCGGGTCGATCTTGATCGCGCCCAGTTCCTCGGCGACCCCGACGACGTCGGTCGGCCGGTCGGCATCGAGCAGTTGGGCGCGCACCACGATGCGCCGGGCCTGGTCGCGCGTGAGCTGGTGCGTCACGCGTTCGACGATACTGTTGCCGGCGCGCGTCGGGTAGGCCCGCAGCTGCGCGGTTAACCGGCCGCGCGCGCAGGGGCGAGCGGCGTGGGGCCGAGCAGCGTCGCCTCGGGATTCTTCAGAACCGAACGGGCCGCCGCCCGGAAGCTGCGCATCGCGCGGCCCCAGTATTCGATCGGCGAAACGCCGCACGCCCGGAGAGCCTGGCCGTGGTCTACGACCAGAACTGTCGCCGCCCCCGCGGCGACCACGCCCCACGCGACGCCGACGAGGGCACGCAGTGGCATCGGCGTACCTCGGAACCCGACGCGCAGCCGATCGACCTGGAAACGGATGTGGTCGCGCTCGTCGTCGGCGATGCGTCGCCCGACGGCTCGCAGAACCGGGTCGGGAGCGCGCTCGGCCAGTGCGACGAAGTATCCCATCGCCACGCTCTCCGCGATCAGAAACAAGCCGATCTCCGTGCGCAGGCCGAGCAGACGGCGCAACCGGGTAAACGCGGCATCGCTCCAGTGGGAGTCGAGCGTGGGAGCGCCGAGGTACCCGAGCGCGCGACCGAACAGGGCGGAATGCTTCTGCTCTTCGCGCACGAGCAGGGTCAGCGCCTCCGTGTAGGCGGGGTCGCCGGCGGCGGCTGCCAGGTCGAGCAGATGCGCACCCTCGCCGCTCTCCCCGAGCTCGAACCGCTGGAATGATCGCACGAACGCACCCCTGGCGCGTCCCTGAACCTCCGCGGGGGATGACCAGTCGATCATCGGCTCCGTCGCGCGATGGTGCTCGTCATTGGCCTCGAAGTGCACGACCCAGTCGTCAAACGATGTCATTCGGCCTCCCGTCGTTCTCGACTCTAGGCCGGGATTCCGGCGGGCGCGTCATCACTGCGAATGACGCTCGGGCGCCGGCCACCGCCCGACCGGTGGACGCATTTCGCCACCCTGCGGCCGGAGAATCCCGGCGAACCGCGAGGAGCGTGGAACGGGCGTTGACAGGGCGCGTCGCCGTTTGCGAACATGTGGCAGACGCGGTGCGGATGCCGCGGCTCACCCGACCTCGAAGCGGAGGAGATCCCCGTGCCCGGCAGCATCCACATCGACCTGTTCACCACGTTGGACGGGGTCTCACAGGCCCCCGGCGGGCCCGACGAAGACAACGAGGGCGGCTTCGCGTTCGGCGGGTGGCAGGCCCCGCTGATCGACACCATCGTCGGCAGCCAGGTCATCGACGGCATCCGGGAGGCCGACGCCCTGCTGCTCGGCCGCCGCACCTACGACATCTTCGCCGGCTACTGGCCGGGACAGCTCGACTCCGACTCCGAGATCGCGCGCGCGTTCGACGCGATCCCGAAGTACGTCGCGTCGCGGGGCACGCCCGAACTCCCTTGGCGCGACTCGCATCTTCTCGCACCCGACCTCGCCGCAGCGGTGACGGACCTTCGCAACCGGCACCGCAGCATCCACGTCGTCGGCAGCATCGATTTCGCCCGCTCTCTCGTCGCGCACGGACTGTTCGACGTGCTGAACCTGTGGGTCTATCCGATCGTCGTCGGCGCCGGCAAACGGCTGTTCCCCGACGACGGTCAGCCCGCCACCCTCGAACTGCTCGCCCCTCCCGCCCCCTCGGAGAGGGGCGCGGTGCTGCTGCGCTACGGCCCGGCAGGAGGAGCGCCCGAGACCGGCGACATGACGGCCTGAACCCCCGGCGCGGAGTGTTTGCCCGCGCCTGCTAGGCTCGCCCCCGATAGCGCCTAGGGTTCCGGGACACACAGTCCGTCTGGTTCGAGCGGCGCCACGGTTGCCCGCCATCGGACGCCGTCATCTCAAGGGATAGAAGCCTGGAGGACCACTGTGTCGCGCCCTCGCGCGAGCCAGGAAGGTCCCCGTGTCTGCTTTCGCTTTCGTTCTCGTGTTGTCTGCTGCCGTCTGTCACGCGGCGTGGAACGTGGTCGCCCACGGCGTGAGCCGGGTCGGCGTGCCGTTCCTGTGGTGGGGCGCGCTCGCGAGCACTGTGATCTGGGCCCCCGTGATCCCGCTGACCGGCGGCCTCGGCCAGAACGGGCCCGACCTCGTGGCCGGGTTCGCCATCGGCGCCGGGGTCTCGGGGGTGCTGCACGTCGTCTACATGCTCGTGCTTCAGCAGGGGTACGCGCGCGGCCGGCTGTCGACCGTCTACGCCACGGCGCGCGGCACGGGTCCGGCGCTGAGTTCGTTTCTCGCCGTCGTTCTGCTCGGCGAGCACGTGGGCCTGCTCGCGGTGCTCGGCATCGCGGTGATCGTCGCGGGCGTCGTGGCCACGGGGCTCATCGACCGCGCCGATCCCGTGCCCGGTATTCGGCGACGCCTCGACCCGAGCATCGTCTTCGGCGTGCTGACGGGGGCCGCGATCGCAACATACACGATCTGGGACACGCACGCGCTGCGCACGTGGGACCTGTCGCCGGTGGCGTTTATGGTCGGATGCACCGTGGTGGAGCTGTTCCTCTACGCACCACGCGTCTACCGGCGCCGGGGCGAGATGCTCGCCGTCGGCCGCGCGCACTGGCCGCGCATCCTGGCGTTCGGCGTGCTCTCGCCACTGTCGTACATCCTCGTGCTGACGGCTGTGACCATGGCGCCGGTCGCGCTCGTGGCGCCCCTCCGCGAGGTGAGCGTGGTGCTGGTGTCGCTGTTCGGCGTGGTGGTGTTGCGGGAGGGCTCGGCGGTGCGACGCGTCGCGGCCTCGGTCGTGGTGGTGGGCGGGGTGCTGCTGCTCGCCTGGTGAGCGGGGGCGGTCAGCGGCCGAGCGGCCGGATGAAGTGGTCCCCTTCGGGGTGGCGTCCTGACGCCGAGACGGTGAACCGCACGATGTCGCTGCGGTACCGATCATCCGAGGCCTCTATCGTGCGTCCGTCGGTGTGGCGGGTGATCCGGCGGAGGCGCAGGATGGGCGCGCCCGGTTCCAGCCCGAGCAGCGACGCGTCCGTCTCGTCCGCGGCCACGGCATCGATCTCGTGGTCGACCTCGGCAGACATCCAGCCGCGCGACTCGAGAAACTCGGTGATCGAAACGGTGTCGAGATCGACGTCGAACAGGTGCCGGCCGACGGGTTCGATGTAGGTGAGACGCTCGACCATCGTCGGTCGGTCGTCGAGCGACCGCAGCCGCAGCACCTCGACCACGAGGTCGCCCTCGGTGACCCCGAGCAGGGCCGCCTGTTCGCTGTCGGACCGGCGCAGGCTCACCCGCTGCGTCACCGCTCCCGGCTTCGCGCCGATGTCGAGGGCCCACCGGGTGAACGGGATGGAAACGTCGACGGCCTGGTGCACCTTGCGTTCGATCACCCGGCCGGGTCGGCCGCGGGTGGTCTCGATGAGCCCTTCGGCGCGCAGGGCCGCGAAGGCATTGCGGATCGGGCCCCGCGACGTGTTCCACCGTTCGGCGAGCTCGCTCTCCGACGGCACGTCGTCGCCCGGGCGGAGGCGCCCCGCCTGGATCGCCGACCGCAACTCGTCGGCTATCTGCTTGTACATAACGTCGGCCACGTAGGCACCCTACTCGGAACGGGGTTTTGGGACAGTCGCGGCCCGCCGTGTCTTCCTCCCGGCCACTTAGGTGAACAAGTCCTAAACACTGGACGAGATAGGTATACAAGTAGTACGGGGTCGGGGAGGATTTTGCACGTCCCCACCGACTCTGCCCGAAAGGCGATCATGATCACCCGCTCTCGCATCTCGCTCGCGACGCTCGCCGTCGCCGGTACCCTGACTCTCGCACTCACCGGCTGCTCCAGCGCAGCATCCTCCACCGACTCCTCCGCAGCCGATTCCGAGGGCGGATACGCCGTCGACTCCGAGACGCTCGTCTTCGGCGTCGTGCCCGACTCGGTCGACACCGAGACCAACTACCAGCCGCTCATGGACTACATCGCCCAGGAGACCGGCAAGACCGTCGAGTACCACGAGTCGACCGACTACGCCGCCCTCATCGAGGCGTCGATCGCCGGCCAGATCGACGTCGCGTCGTTCTCGGGCTTCACCTACGTCACCGCCACCAACAACGGCGCCGAGCTGACCCCGATCTCGTCGATCATCACGGCCGAGGGCCAGGAGCCCGGCTACTACTCCGAGGCGATCGTGCCCGTGGGCAGCGACATCGCCTCCATCGAAGACATGAAGGGTAAGAAGGTCTGCTTCGTCGACCCGTCGTCGACCTCCGGCTACCTCTTCCCCAGCTACAACCTGATCGAGGCCGGCGTCGACCCCGAGGCCGACATCACCCCCGTGTTCGCGGGCAAGCACGACGTGAGCGTGCAGAAGGTCGGCGAGGGCGTCGAGTGCGAGGCCGGCTTCGCGGAAGACAGCGAAGTGGCCAAGTCCGACAAGGTCGAGGTCATCGCCCGCACGATGGTGCCCGGAGCCCCGATCGTGGAGTCGAATACCCTCCCCGACGACGTGAAGGACAAGCTGCGCGAGATCCTCTCCGAGGTCACCGCCGACGACATCGTCGCTGCCGGCATCGACAGCGCAGACTCCGACGGCTTCCGCAGCGTCTTCTACGCCACCACCCCGGTCGACGACGAGTACTACAACCAGATCCGCGACATCTGCGAGGCGACCGACGCCACGCAGTGCCAGAAGTAACCATCCAGCGGTACTGACGAACCCGATCCGGAGAATCCGATGACGACGACACCACCCACTGCGCCAGAGACCGTTGTCGAGCTGGCAGCGCTCACGAAACAGTTCGGTTCGACCACCGCGCTCGACGGGGTATCCCTCACCGTGCGCCGCGGCGAGATCGTCGTCTTGCTCGGACTCTCCGGGTCGGGCAAGTCCACCCTCCTACGCCACATCGACGCGCTCGAGCTGCCGACCAGCGGCTCTGTGACGGTGCTCGGCCAGGCGGTCGCCACCCTCGGCGGCCGTCGCCTGCGCACCCTGCGCGGCGGCGTCGGCTTCATCTTCCAGCAGTTCGAACTGGTGCCCTCGCTGTCGGTGCTCGAGAACGTGCTGACCGGTGCGCTCGCCACCCTGCGCGGTCCGCGCCTCGGACTGTGGAGCTACCCCAGATCGAAGAAACTGCGGGCGCTGCAGCACCTCGACCGCGTCGGCCTCCTCGACCGCGCGTACCAGCGGGCCGACACCCTCTCGGGCGGCCAGCAGCAACGCGTCGCGATCGCCCGGGCGCTGATGCAGAACCCGAGAATCCTGCTCGCCGACGAGCCCGTCGCCTCGCTCGACCCCGAGTCGAGCGACCAGGTCATGGCGCTGATCCGCGAGATCGCGGCCGAAGAGGGCCTCACCGTTCTCTGCAGCCTGCACCAGGTCGACCTCGCGATCGCGTGGGCCGACCGCATCGTCGGCCTCCGCCACGGCGCCGTCGTGCTCGACCTGCCGGCCGCCGGGCTCTCCAAGGCCGAGGTCATGGAGATCTACGGTCGGGTCGCGACGACGACCTCCGAACTGCACGCCGTGCAGTCCGAGCTGATGTCTCCCGAGGCCGCGCTGTGACGACCACACTCCCGCCGCGCACGACGGCACGGCCGACCGAGGCGAGCGTCGCCGAGCGGGCGCCGCGCCCGCGCCGCTCGCCGGAGCGCATCGCCGCCGTGCTCACCCTCGGCGCGCTCGTCGTCTTGGCGATCGCGGCACTGATCGAGATCGACATCTCCGTTCCCCGCATGATCGAGAGCTGGTCGAACGCCGAGCGCTTCTTCGTGCGGGTCGGAGCCATCACCTTCCCCGAACCCGCCGAACTGGTCGCGCTGACGGCGCAGACCCTCGGTCTCGTGCTCACCGGCACGCTGCTCGCGGCCGTGCTGTCGGTGCCGCTCGCCTACCTCGCCGCGTCGAACACCTCGCCGGGCAATGCCTGGCGCGGGCTCGCGCGGTTCCTCGGCGTGCTGGCGCGGGCCGTTCCCGACGTCGTTCTCGCCATGGTGTTCGTGCTGATGTTCTCGCTCGGCTCGCTGCCCGGCATTCTCGCCATCGGCATCCACTCGGTCGGAATGATCTCGAAGATGTTCGCCGACGCGATCGAACAGGTCGACGAGGGCCCCCGGCTCGCCATCCGCGCGGCGGGCGGCACGAAGTTCCAGGAGTTCACCGCGGGTGTGCTCCCGCAGGTGCTGCCCTCCTGGGTGGCCACCGTGCTGCACCGCAACGACATCAACCTGCGCGGCTCCGTCATCCTCGGCTACGTCGGCGTTGCCGGTTTGGGCCTCGAGATGTCGTACGCGTTCAAGTCGCTCGACTACGGGCGCGGCCTCGGCATCGCGATCGTCATCTTCGCGCTCTGCGTCGCCATGGAGATCATCTCCGGGTCGGTGCGCGCGGCCATGCTGGGCTCCGCCCACACGGGGTCGAGCCCAATCGACCGGCTCCTCCGTCGCATCCGCCCCACCAGGTCGCCCCGCCAACCGGCGGCCATCCGCGCGTCCACCCCGGAGTCGGCGCTGCGTCGCCCCTGGACTCCGGCCCGCGTGCGCAACACCGCCGCCGGCGTGATCGCCGCGGTCGCCGTCGTCGCGGCGGTGCTCGTCAGCGACATCCGCTGGGCCGACTTCGCGACCTTCTGGGCCCGCGTTCCGGCCGTCGCCGTGCAGTTCTGGCCGCCCTCGTTCGGCAGCTACGACGCGGCCACCATGGTCGAGGCGATGCGCGAGACGGTCGTGATCGCCCTCGCCGCCGCGCTGCTGACCGTCGTCGCGTCGGTCGTCGTCGGCTCGCTCGCCGCCCGCAACGTGGCGCCGAACGGCACGGCACGCGGCGCCTTCCGGCTGCTGCTCGTCACCGTGCGCGGCATTCCCGAGCTGATCCTGGCGATCGTGCTCATCGTGATCAGCGGGCTCGGCACTCAGGCGGGCACCATCGCCCTCGCGGTCGGCGGCATCGGCCTGCTCGGCAAGCTGATCGCCGACTCCCTCGAGGAAGTGAACAGCGGACCGGAACGCGCGCTGACCGCCACCGGCGCCAGCCGCCTGCAGGTGTACGCCGGCGCGACCGTTCCGCAGGCGTCCCGCGCGATGCTCGGCCACACCTTCTACCTGCTCGACACGAACATCCGCGCGGCTACCCTGCTCGGCATCGTGGGCGGCGGCGGCATCGGGTACTACCTGCTCAACTCCAGCCAGGGCTCCAACTACGCCACGGTCACCGCGATCGTGCTGATGATCCTGGTCACGGTGCTGATCGTCGAGGGACTCGCGATGTGGATGCGCCGGGTGTTCCGATGAGCGACCGCTTCGACCTGGCCGTCGTCGGCTCCGGCATCGTCGGCCTCGGTGCCGCCTACGCCGCCGCCCAGCGCGGACTGCGCGTCGTGGTGATCGACCGCACGGCCGAGCCCGTCGGCGCCACGGTGCGCAACTTCGGGCACCTCTGCTTCACCCCGCAGTCGGGCGACGCGCTGCGGTACGGACGCGCTTCGCGGGAGATCTGGATGCGCCTCGCGCGCGACGCCGGATTCTGGCTGCGCGAATCCGGCACCCACGTCGTCGCCCGGCACCGCGACGAGCTCGCACTGCTCGAGGCGTCCGCCGAGCACCTCGGCGCCGGCCTCGGCGACGCGCCGTCCCTGCGCATGCTCGACGCGGCGGAGACCGCGGCGGCCCTGCCCGTCGACGGAAGACTGCTGGTCGGGGGCGCCCTGCTGCCCTACGACCTGCAGACCGATCCGCGCTCGGCCGCGCCCGCGATCATCCGGCACCTGGTCTCCCTGGGCGTCGAATTCCGCATGCGCACCTCGGTCGGCCGGGTGGCGACGGAAACCGTCGAGACCAGCAGGGGCACCGTTTCGGCCGACACGGTCGTGGTCGCCGTGAACCACGACATCGACCAGCTGCTGCCCGAACTGGCCGAACACCACGGCATCGTGCGCTGCGCGCTGGACATGCTGCGCGTCGGCATCCCGCTCGCCCGGCCGCTGGCCGCGCCGCTGCTGACCGGGTGGTCGCTCATCCGCTACAGCGCGTTCGCGACGCTGCCGCAGGCCGCCGCCGTGCGCGAACGCCTGCACACCGAGCGGCCGGACCTCGCCGCCATCGACCTCAACCAGATGTACACCCAGCTTCCCGACGGGAGCCTCATCGTCGGCGACTCGCATCACAAGTCGGTGACCCCCTCACCCTTCCAGAGCGAGGTGACGAGCGACCTGCTGC
>NZ_JBKKAD010000070.1:0-6340 GCF_046714715.1 Conyzicola sp.
GAGCCCGCCGTTCGTGAACGGCGGGCTCTATCAAGTGGCGGGCACGGAGCCCGTCGGGGGTATTAGCCCTGACGAGCCTTCATGCGCGGGTTGGCGCTGTTGATCACGAACGTGCGTCCGCGACGGCGCACAACCTGCGATCCGGGTGCCTTCTTGAGCGACATGAGCGAATTACGTACCTGCATGGCCCTCCAGCTTTCTTGTTGACTATCGTTATCAACAACTGCCCGGCGTAGATATTCCCGCGAGGGGGAGCCCGGTCATCGCGACGGTACTCGCACCATGCCCTCCTGCGCAACGCTCGCCAGCAGAACGCCGTCGCGCGTGAAGATACGCCCGAGCGAGAGGCCGCGGCCGCCCACCGCGGTCGGCGACTCCTGCACGTAGAGCAGCCAGTCGTCCACCCTGCCGAAACGGTGGAACCACATCGCGTGGTCGAGGCTCGCCGCCTTCAGGCCCGGAAGAGCCCACGGCACGCCGTGTCCGCGCATGATCGGCTCGAGAATGGAGTAGTCGCTCGCGTAGGCGAGGGCGGCGCGGTGCAGATTCTCGTCGTCAGGCAGGGCGCTCTTCGCCTTCAGCCAGACGGCCTGGTGCGGAACGTGCTCGCCCTCGACGGTGAAGTAGATGGGCGACGGCACGTGGCGCATGTCGAAGGCGCGCCCGTGCGCCCAGTCGGCGGCGACCGGGTGCTCGATGCCCGCGAGGGTCTCGGCGGCGCTCGGCAGCGACTCGGGTTCGGGCAGCCCCGTCGGCATGGTCACCTGGTGGTCGAGGCCCTCGTCGAGCACCTGGAACGAGGCGATCATCGACAGGATCGGGAGCCCGTTCTGGTAGGCCTGCGTGCGCCTGGTCGAGAACGAGCGCCCGTCGTGGATGCGGTCGACCGAGAACGTGATCGGCTGCGCGGCGTCGCCGGGCCGCAGGAAGTAGCCGTGCATCGAATGCACGAAGCGGTCTTCGTCGATGGTGCGCATCGCCGCGACGAGCGACTGCGCGAGAACCTGTCCACCGAACACCCTGCCCATCGGTTGGGGCTGGCTCGGGCCGGTGAAGATGTCTTCGCTGGTGCGTGCGCCGGTGTCGGTCAGGTCGAGTGCAGCCAGAAGGCCGCTCACGGGGTCGCTCATGCCCTGTAGTTTAGAACGCAGATGAGCCAAGCATTCACCCTCCAGGATTCCCTCGCCCTCGACGATCTCAGCACCTATCTGAGTCGCGCGGGCCGCGTCGAGGACGGATCGGTGCGCCTTATCGCCACCTCCGGAGTGCTCGCGGTCTACGTCGCCGTCTTCTACCCCTCCGGCCTGCTCGACGAGAGCCCCACCGTGCTCGGGCTGCGCACCTTCTCGTTGCCCGAGAAGGAGACATTCGACGCGGTCGTGCCCGTCGGGTCGCTGTTGCAGCGCCTCGCCAACAAGAAGAGCGATGTGACGGATGCCGCGGCTCCCGTCACCGTGACGCTGCCGATGCAGGTGCACACCGTGTCATGGGCGGCCATCTCGCCCCCGCGCGGCGGCTGGACGCCCCTGCCGGGCACCTCGAGCCGCATGCTCGACGAGGTGGCGCGTGCGGGCATCGATGCCGTGGCCGGCGCCATCCCCACCGGTACGGGCGAGCAGATCGTGCACCGCGTTCGTTCGGAGGTCTGGGGCCAGCCCATCCGCGGGCTCGAACACGTTCCGGCCGGAGCAGGTTTTGCCGCACTCAGTCTCGGCTTCCTCTCCGGCGACGAAGACGTGCAGATCTTCGAAACCGGTCCGTGGACGCGGCTCACCACCAAGCGCGGCCATGTTCTCGCGAAGCGCCGGGCCTGGACGCTCGCTCGCTGACCGTCCCTCTACGCGAACGACGCGACGCGTTCGGCCCAGCGGCCGGCCGCCGCCGCGAAGGCGCGGTCGAGCATGTCGGACGATCCGCCGATCGCGCGTTCGAGCTGCAGGCCGCGCTGCAGTCCGACGATCTCCGCCGCGAGGTCGTCGGCCTCGCTCGGCCGCACGCCGTGCTGGCGCAGGTAGGCGGCGTAGGCCGACACCCATTCGGTCTGCAGTCCGTCGACGAAGTTCTTGTACGGACCGGGGTTGTGCAGGGCGAGGGCGACGACCTGGACGAACAGACGGATGAGGGGCAGCTGGTCGTCGGCGGAGACGAGCCGCCACACCCGCACGAGCTCTTGTTCGACGTCGGCGTCGGTGCCGTTCGGGCCGAGCAGGCTGGCATCGCGCACCGATGAGAGTCGCGCCGCCTCGTCGAGCGCGTCGGTGATGAGGGTCTCGCGCGAGTCGAAGTAGTAGAGCAGCACGCGGTGACTCGACCCGATCGCGTCGGCGAGTGTGCGCAGGCTGAGGTCGAGCACTCCGTGCTCCAGCAGAAAGCGCGCCGAGAGTTCGAGCAGTCGTTCGCGTTCGTCGGGCACTCGTTCGCCTTCCATGGCTGTGGTGTACATCGGCGCTGTGGGGTACATCGGCGTCGGCAATTAGGGGGACTTCGTACCAACTGGTACGCTGTGTCGATTGCCCTCCTGACGAAAGACTAGCCGTGCCGATCCCTCTCCTCATCGATACCGACACCGCAGCGGACGATTGCTTCGCCCTGCTCGTCGGACTCCTCGATCCCCGCGCCGACCTGCGCGGTATCACGATGGTCGCCGGCAACGTCGGATTCGACCAGCAGGTCGACAACGCCTTCCTCACGGTCGGGCTGGCCGGACGCCTCGGCGAGGTGCCCGTGTTCCTCGGCGCTCGCGACCCGCTCGTGCGCCCGTGGTTGAGCGCGGAAGACGTACACGGCGACGGCGTGGGCGGGCTCAAGCGCCCTGACGACGGGCACGTGGCATCCGAAGAACACGCGGTCGACGCGATGATCCGCATCGCCCGCGAGCACAGGGGCGAACTGCGCATCGTCGCGATCGGTCCGCTCACCAATATCGCCCTCGCGGTGCAGAAGGACCCGGAGTTCGCCGCGAGCGTCGGAGCCCTCTACGTGATGGGCGGCTCGATCAACGCGCGCGGCAACATCACCCCGGCCGCCGAGTACAACATCTACGTCGACCCGGAGGCGGCCGATATCGTCTTCTCCGCCGGGTTCGCCGACGTCGTCGTGATCAGCTGGGACCCGCTCACGATCACCGACGCCGTCTTCGACCAGGCGCGCATCGACCGCATCGCGGCCCTCGACACCCCGCTGTCGCGCTTCTTCGTGCGCGCGAACCAGGCGACCTTCGACTTCGACACCCGGGTGGGCCTCGCCGGTTCATCGCACTGCGACTCGCTCACGGCGCTGCTCGCGATCGACCGCGGTTACGCGACCGCCGAGGGTCGCTACCGCCTCGAGGTCGAGACCGAGGGCACCATCACGCGTGGCGCGACGGTGTTCGACTGGCAGTCCGACGACGACAACGTCACGGCGATCGAGAAGGCCGACGGCGACAGGTTCTACGAGTACATGCTCGGCATGCTGGCGTCGACGCCCGTCGCCGAGTAGAACATCGCGCGGCGCACGACGACGTCGACCCGTTCGCCGACGAGCGGTCGGCGCCCGGGCACGCGGCAGCGAAGCGCTACACCGCTCCAGTCGACGATGACGTCGTTGCCCGCGCGCCCGTAGAGCGACGATGTGACGGTGCCCGCGCCGTTGTCGGCCGGGTGCAGGGTCACGTCGTCGGGGAGCACGGCGATCGTGCCGTGGCCGGTGACCCCATTCGCCTCGACGGCGGCGAACTCGACCGCGCACGGGTGGCCGATCGCGGCGAAACCGGTGGCTCCGTAGACGCCGTCGAAGACGGTGGCGTCGGAGAGGAATTGGGCGACGCCGGGCGAGACCGGCGAGCTGACGAGTTCGGGCGGGGTTCCGATCTGCTGGATGCGCCCGCCGTCGAGCACCACCACCCTGTCGGCGAGGGCGAGAGCCTCGTCCCGGTCGTGGGTCACGTGCACCACGGTCAGACCGATGGAACGGGTGAGGGTCTGCAGCTCGAGCCGCAGAGCGTCGCGCAACGGCTCGTCAAGTGCAGACAGCGCCTCGTCGAGCAGCAGCACGCGTGGGCGCCCGACGATGGCGCGGGCGAGGGCGACACGCTGGCGCTGACCGCCCGAGAGCGTCGTCGGGTTGCGCTTCTGGAAGCCGGTGAGGCCGACGAGCCGCATCACCTCGGCGACGCGCTCCTCACGCTCGGCCTTGGCGACCCCCGCGAGCCGCAGCGGGTAGGCGATGTTGCGCGCGACGTTCCAGTGCGGCCACACCGCGTGCTGCTGGAACACCATGCCGAGTCCGCGCTTCTCGGGGGCGACCAGCCGATTCTGGCCGGCATCGGCACCGCCGGCGACGAGCGTGTCGCCGAGGTGTATCGACCCCGAGGTGGGAGCGAGGAAGCCGGCAATCGCACGCAGCTGCGTGGTGTTGCCGGTGCCGGAGGGACCGACGAGCGCGATGAACTCGCCGTCGGCGATGCTCAGGTCGATGTTCTCGAGCCCGACGGTGCCGTCGGTGAAGACGAGTCCGAGCGAGGTGAGAGTGACAGACGACATGGTGTCCTTTCGTGCCGGTCAGCGCGCGCGGCGGGCGGCGAGACCGAGGCCGGCCAGGCCGACGAGGGTAATGATGAGGGAGAGGGCGGACGCCGCGTTGTACGCGCCGGCCTGCTGCAGGCTGAAGATCGAGACGCCGAGGGTCTGCCCGCCGGGTGCGAGCAGCAGCACGGAAATGGTGAGTTCGCGCACAGCGGTGAGCACCACGAGCGTGGCACCGGAGATCGCGGCGGGCACCGCCATGCGCCAGGAGATGTCGAAGAGCGCCCGCAGGCGGCTGGCGCCGGAGACACGCGCCGCCTCCTCGGCGGTCATCGGCGTTGACCGCAGCGGGGCGCTGACCGCCTGCACGACGATCGCGACGAACGCCATCACGTAGGCGCAGAGGATGAGCCACGGGGTGTTGAACAGCCCGATGCTCGGCGCGATGATGAGCCAGCCGACCGCGATCACGAGTCCGGGGATCGCCTGGGGAAGCATCGCCACCGTCTTCAGCGCCGCGTTCGAGCGCGCGCTGGTGCGGGTGACGACCGTGCCGATGGCGAGACCCAGAACACCGCAGATGAGACCGGCGAGCACCGACAGCACAACCGAGTTCACCGCTCCCGTGAGGGTGGCGGGCATCGTCGTTGCCCGCACGATGTTGTCGAGCGTGAGGTTCTCGAGCGTGAGTGGCACGCCAGGGGCGGGCAGCAGCGCCTGGCTGAGCAGCGCGGTCACCGGCAGCAGGGTCACGGCGAGCACGCCGCCCCACGCGACGAGCGTGAGGGGGATGCGGGCGCCGCCGAGCGGCAGCACCTGCGCGGCGGAGGCCGAGACATCCAGCTCCCACCGCGAACGCGAGACCAGCAGGTCGACGACCATCGCGGCGGCGGCAACCACGAGCAGCACCACGCCGATCGTCGCGATGACCTCGAGCGGCGACTCGACGGTTCCCGACTGGATATAGCGGTAGATGAGGGTCGACAGCGTGACGTAGCGCTCGGGCAGCCCGATGATCGAAGGGATGCCGAAGTCGGCGAGGTTGCCGACCGCGACGAGGGTGAAGGCGGAGAGCATCGCGGGGCGCAGCAGCGGCAGGGTCACGCTGCCGACGGCGCGGATGGCTGAGGCGCCGCTGATGCGCGCGGCCTGCTCGAGGTCGCTCGGGATGCGGCGCAGTGCGGCCGACACGATGATGTAGACGACCGGGTAGGAGTGCACCGTGAGCAGGAAGATGACACCGTCGCCGCCGTAGATGTTCCAGAGGGGTGCGCCGAACCACTGGGTCCAGGCGACGTTGAGCGGGCCGGTGGGGCCGGCGATCCCGATCCACGAGATGGCGCCGACGAACGGCGGAACGAGCAGCGGGGTGAGGGCGAACAGGCGCAGCACGCGTCGGCCGGGCAGGTCGCTGCGGTCGAGCAGCAGCGCGAGCAGTGTGCCGATGACGACGGCGCCGAGTGCCGAGACGGAGGCGGAGACGAGGCTGTTCAGGCCGGCTTCCGCGATGTCGCCACTCAGCAGCAGAGGAAGATGATTGCCGGATGTCGCGAGCGCGACGATCGCGCCGAGGGGCAATAGCACCACTCCGGCGCAGACCAGCCACAGCGCCACGCGCAGTGCGTCGATGCCGTCGGCGCGAGGGCGCGGGCGGGGGGAGTTCTGCACGGGGGTGGGGCGGGGGCCCCCCCGCCCCCCCCCCCCCGGGGCCCCCGCCCCGGGGCCCTCGCCCGTCGGCGCCGACCGCGCCGCGACGGCACGGATGCACTGCGGGTCGCGTTGTGGCTCGCCATGCTCGGCGTCGTTGTCCTTCCGCTCGGTGCTTTGGTCTGGCT
>NZ_JBKKAD010000071.1:0-3905 GCF_046714715.1 Conyzicola sp.
GCTGAAGACGGTGAGTTCGTCTTCACCCTGCTCTGCGACGAGCTCCTGCAGCTTGGCCTGGAAGTCGTCGGTAGCGAGAACACCCGGGTTGGTGAACTGGGCGCCGGCGATGTCGACGTTGGTGTCGGTCTCTCCGATGACGCCGTAGTTGCCGTCAACGCCGTAGAGCTTCGAGAAGTCGAAGCCCTGGCCGGCGAGCTGCTCGGCGATCGTCTTGATCTCGTCGAACGAGATCACGACAAGTGCGTCGGGGTTGGTGGCCAGCAGAGCCTGGATGGCGCTGGTGAAGTCGGTCGACGCGGGCTCGAAGATCTCTTCGCCCACAACCGATGCTCCGCCGTCTTCGAGGCTGGTCTTGAGGTTGTCGTACAGACCGGTGCCGTAGGCGTCGTTCATGTACAGGATCGCGACGTCGGTCTTGCCGTCGTTGACGATCTTGTTACCGAGGATGCGGCCCTGCAGAACGTCGGAGGGAGCGGTGCGGAAGTAGAAACCGTCGTCCGGGTAGTCCGTGAAGTCAGGCGACGTGTTGGCGGGCGAGATCTGAACCACGCCGGCCTGGGTGACCTGGTCGATGAACGTCTTCGAGACGCCCGACGATGCCGCACCGATGATGGCGCTGACGCCGTCCGCGAGAAGCGCGGTCGCCGACTGCGTCGCGAGGTCGGTCGTCGTGTCGCCCGAGTCCTTGTGCTCTACGGAGATCGTGAGGCCGGCTTTGGCGTCGTTGATGTCCTGAATAGCGAGGTCGACACCGGCGAACTCGGGCGGGCCGAGAACCGCGAGGGTTCCGGTCTGCGGGAGGATCGTGCCGATCTTGAGGTCGAGCTCTTCGGAGGAACCGGTGTCGGTGTCCGTCGACGAGGCACAGCCGCTGAGAACCAGCGCGCTCACGCCGAGAAGGGTAATGCCGCTGAGCGCAGCCTTAACCGTCTTCGAGCGAGTGGCCGAGTTGGCCCGGGAGAATGCACCCATGTTGCTCCTTGATGAAGTGAAGTGTGATTGTGATTGCTGACACAGCGGTGCTGTGTGCGTGGTGTAAAGCTATTGGGCGAACCGCACCGGCACAATACATGGGTGTTACAACCATGTAACACGGCTCGATCGTTATATTCCGTTACCTCGTGCGTGCTTCGGATTGAGTTGCCCGCTGGGTACGGAACATGTCGATCGTGAGAATTACCAGTGCGATCCAGACGAGACCGAAACCCCACCAGCGGGCGGGAGGCATCGATTCCTGCAACACGAAGACCCCGATGAGGAATTGGAGGATGGGCGCGAGGTACTGGGTGAGCCCCAGGTAGGTGAGCGGCAACCGGCGAGCGGCGGCGGCGAAGAACAGCAGCGGCACGGCCGTGACGACGCCCGCGAAAAGGATGGCGACGGTCTGCAGCACGCTCTCGGTGCCGATGGTGAGCAGCCCGCTGGCGCCGAGCACGACGAGCATCACTGTGGCGGGGATCGTGAGCCACGCGGTTTCGATGGTGAGCCCGCTGACCGCGTCGACGCGGCCGCCCACCTGCTTCTTCACCAGCCCGTAGAGGCCGAACGAGAACGCGAGGGCGAGCGCGATGAAGGGGAACTGCCCGTAGTTCAGGGCGAGGATGAGCACGGCGACCACGGTGACGCCGATCGCCACCCACTGCAGGGGCCGCAGCCGCTCGCGCAGAACGAAGACGCCCAGCAGAACGGTCACGATCGGGTTGGTGAAGTAGCCGAGGGCCGCCTCGACCACGTGGCCGCTCAGTGTCGCGTACACGTAGACGAGCCAGTTGACCAGGATGAGCAGGCCGGCGCCGCCGAGGATGAGCGTCGTGCGCCGGTCGCGCACGATGACCATGAGCGCCGGCCAGCCGCGGGTGACCGTCAGCAGCAGGGCGCAGAAGATCAGCGAGAGAACGATGCGCCAGGCGACGATCTCGAACGCCGTCGCCGGCCGCAGCAGCAGGAAGAAGAGGGGGAGCACGCCCCAGAGCGCGTACGCCGCGATGCCGAACAGCAGACCTCGACCCATGGGGAGGCCGTCGCTCGGCGAGGCGGTGGACGCGGGGACGGTTACGGCTGGTGGCACGCCCTCCACCCTATCGGCGGGCGTAACGACGGAACGCCCGGTGGCTGGGCCACCGGGCGTTCCGGGTAGTACTGGTGCTGCCTGTGTTCGCTGGTTAGCGGACGACGACCGCGAGCACGTCGCGAGCGGAGAGCACGAGGAGGTCTTCTCCGCCGTACTTCACCTCGGTTCCGCCGTACTTGGAGTAGATGACCTTGTCGCCGACGGCGATGTCGAGGGGGATGCGGTTGCCGTTGTCGTCGATGCGGCCGGGGCCGACGGCGACAACTTCGCCCTCCTGGGGCTTTTCCTTGGCGGTGTCAGGAATGACGAGCCCGGAGGCGGTCGTCGTTTCTGCTTCGACCTGCTTGATCACGATGCGATCCTCGAGCGGCTTGATGGAGACCGACACAGTTGACCTCTTTCTAAATTCTTGGGTTGGCACTTTCGATGTGAGAGTGCCAGAGCAACTATACGTCGGATGCTGGCACTCGATCAATCCGAGTGCCAATCGCCGCGGCATCCGCCCGCCCTCTTCCTGCCAAATGAAGGAGATTTCGCGACGGAGGGCCGCGCATCCGCGCCGATGTGTGACTCGACCCCAGGTTCTCCTTCATTTGGCAGGTCTGGGCGCGGGCGCGGGGCTGGGAGAATGAGGCTATGGACGCCACCGAGTTTCGCGAGCTGATGTCGACCGAGGGGCTCGGACTGCTCGACTCGCTGCCGCCGTTCGACTCCCACGCCGATGTCGTGCGAACCGTCGCGACGCTGCGCAAGGCCGGGCACTCGCCCGCGCTCGTCGCCGCCGTGCTCACCCAGTCGAAGCTGCGGTCGCGGGCCGTCGCCAAGTTCGGCCCGTTCGCCGAGCGCATGCTGTTCACCGAGGCGGGCCTCGAGCAGGCCACCCGGCTCAAGGTGGCCGCGCTGCACGCCGGCCGGTTCCGCGACGCCGGAGTCACCCGCGTCGCCGACCTGGGCTGCGGCATCGGCGCCGACGCCCTCGCCCTCGCCGCGATCGACATCGAGGTGACGGGCGTCGAACGCGACGAGGTCACCGCGGCGATCGCCGCCTACAACCTGGCACCGTTCACCAACGCGACGATCGAGCATGCGGATGCCACGGCTATCGATCTCGACGGGTTCGAGGGCGTCTACCTCGACCCTGCCCGGCGCAACGACGCCCGGCGCCTCGCGGACCCGGCCGACTGGTCGCCCTCGCTCGACTTCGCCTTCGCGGTCGGCGAGAGGCTGCCGACGGGCGTCAAGCTCGGCCCCGGCATCGACCGCGACCTGATTCCCGCGGGGGTCGAGGCGCAGTGGGTGTCGGTCGACCGCGACGTCGTGGAGCTCGGCGTGTGGTTCGGGGCCGCGGCTCGCCCCGGTGTCGGCCGCGCGGCGCTCGTGATCGGCGACCACGGCACCGCCGAGCTCACGGCCCCCGCCGACAGCCCCGACGTCGAGCTCGGCGACCTGGGCGGATACCTCTACGAGCCCGACGGCGCGGTGATCAGGGCGCGCCTCATCGGCGACCTGGCCCGCGGCATCGACGCCCGCATGATCAGCGACCAGATCGCCTACCTCAGCACCGACACCCCGGTGGAGACGCCGTTCGCCGTCGGCTTCCGCATCACCGAGACGCTCCCCCTCGACGAACGGGTGATCAAGAAGCGGCTGCAGGCGCTCGGCATCGGCACACTCGAGATCAAGAAGCGCGGCGTCGACGTCGACCCGGCGCAGTTCCGCGCCAAGCTGTCGCTCAAGGGAAACAACAAAGCCACCCTCTTCCTCACGCGGGTGGCGGGGAAGCGAGTGGCGCTGTTGGCGCAGCGGGTCTAGCTGTTGTAGTAGCTGCCGC
>NZ_JBKKAD010000072.1:0-14018 GCF_046714715.1 Conyzicola sp.
CTGGTGCCGCCTATTGTGCGGGTTTGCGCCTCGCGGGGGGGGGCCGCGGCGGGGCCCCCGACCCCCTTCATCCGCCCTCCACGAAAGGCCACTCGTATGGTGATGTCACGCACCACCTCGGCGCCGCCCACGCGGCTGCTCCCCAGCCTCATCCCCGGAAGCGCGGCACGCGCGTTCTGGCCGTACCTCCTGCCGGGCCTCGCACTGCTGACCCTCATCGTCATCGTGCCGCTGGTCTGGAACATCTACCTCACCTTTACGAGCTATCGCGGCATCCGCCCGCCCGAATGGATCGGCCTCGAGAACTGGGAGAAGCTCTTCGCCGACGAAGTCTTCTGGACCAGCTTTGGCAACTCCATCGCCATGGTCGTCGCCATGGTCGTCGTGCCGACCCTGCTGGGCCTCGTGTTGGCGGCCATGCTCTTCGACCTCATCGGCAAGAAGTTCGGCGGCAAGCTCGCCAGCTTCTTCCGCGCGACCTACTACCTGCCGCAGATCCTCCCCGGCGTCATCGCCGCGATCGTGATCGGCTGGATCCTGCGCCCGCAGAACGGCGCCCTCAACGAGGTGCTCGAAGGCGTCGGCCTGGGCGGTCTCGCACACAACTGGCTGGGCAGCCCCGACACCGCGCTGCCCAGCATCATGGTGATCATGATCTGGGTGCAGCTCGGCTACCCGATCGTGATCTTCATGGCCGCCCTCGAGCGCGTCGATCCCGAGCTGTACGAAGCGGCGGAGCTCGACGGAGCCAACTGGATCCAGCGCTTCCGCTCGATCACCGTTTCGATCATCCGGCCCGAGATCTTCGTGGTCACCCTCACCTGCACTATCGCCGCGCTCAAGGTGTTCGGGCCGATCTACACCCTCACCGGCGGTGGCCCGGGCACGTCCACCATCGTTCCCGCCTACTACGCCTACAGCGAGTTCTTCCAGTCGCAGCAGGTGGGCTACGGCGCCACGATCGCCACCGCTCTCACCGTCGTCATCGCCGCCGTCTCGATCGTCTTCATCGTCTTCCAGACGCGGCTCGAGCGTAAGGAAGAGGAAATCTGATGACTTCCACACTCAGCACCGACACCGAGGTCGTCGCGGCGCCCCTCGTGAAGAAGCCTGCGCGCAAGCGGGGCGGGCCGAAGGGCAAGACCCCGGGCGACTGGGGCATCCTGGTCGTCGCCATCCTGCTCGGCCTGCTCATCGCCGTGCCGTTCTTCATGATCCTGCTCAACTCGTTCAAGTCGCCGGCCGACTACAACGCCAACGGTCCGCTCAGCCTGCCGACCGGTCTCGACTTCGGCGGCCTCACGAACTTCTGGGAGCGCGTGAACTTCCCCGAGAAGCTGTGGAACAGCTTCTTCATCTCGAGCATCGTCGCCGTCGCCGCGGTTCTCATCTCGATGCTCAACGCCTTCGCGCTCGGCATCGGGCGGGTGCGCGGCCGCACGTGGATCGTCGTGCTCATCCTGCTGGCGAACATGCTTCCGCAGGAGGTGCTGCTCTACCCGCTCTACTTCATGTTCAAGTCGGTGGGACTGTACGACAACCAGTGGGCCGTCATCATCGTCTTCGTGGTGATCCAGAGCGCCTTCGGCACCTATCTGCTCGCCTCGGTGTACGGCACGTTCCCGAAGGAGATCCTCGAAGCGGCATCCATCGACGGGGCGAGCCGCTGGCGCATCCTGTGGCGCGTGGTCTTCCCGATCTCGCGCGGCACCCTCAGCGTGCTGCTCATCTTCTTCTTCATCTGGACCTGGAACGAGTTCCTCATCCCGCTCACCTTCCTGGTCAGCAATGCGACGCAGACGGTGCCGGTCTCGATCGCCGTACTGCAGGGCGACCGCCTGATGGACGTCACCACCACGAGCGCGTCCGCGCTGCTCGGACTGCTGCCGACCCTGATCTTCTTCCTCATCTTCCAACGAACCCTCACCAGGGGCATTACCGCAGGAGCAGTCAAGTAACCATGAAATTCACCGACGGATTCTGGCACGCCCGCCCCGGGGTCGACGCCCGCTACGCCCAGGAGGCGTACGACATCGAACACCGCGACGACGCCATCCGCATTACCGCTCCGACCAAGGTGATCGAGCGCCGCGGCGACGTGCTCAACCGTGCCGTGCTCTCGGTGACGCTCTCCGCTCCCCTGCCCGGCATCGTCCGGGTGCGCATCGAGAAGAACACCGGCGGCGCGCGCAACCAGGGCTTCGAGCTCGATGGCGCGACGAACGAGGCCCCCACGATCGCGATCGACGAGGCCGGCGGCGTGATCACCTCGGGTCCGCTCAGCGCGCGCATCGCGGCGGGCTCGCCGTGGAATCTGTCGTTCGAGTCGGGCGGCCGGGTGCTCACGACGAGCGGCCACAAGTCGATCGGCCACATCGAGCTCGGCGCCGACGCTACCGTGACGGCCGAGCCGGCCGGCGTCTCCGGTGTCACCACCACGGGCCTCGCCGCCGCCCCCGCCTACCTGCACGCGCGGCTCTCGCTGGGCGTCGGCGAGCTGGTCTACGGACTCGGCGAGCGCTTCGGGCCGCTCGTGAAGAACGGCCAGACCATCGACATCTGGAACGCCGACGGCGGCACCTCGAGCGAGCAGTCGTACAAGAACGTTCCGTTCTACCTCACCAACCGCGGCTACGGCGTGCTCGTCAACCATCCCGAGCACGTGTCGTTCGAGGTAGGCACCGAGTCGGTCGAGGAGGTGCAGTTCTCGGTCGCGGGCGAGACCCTCGAGTACCTGGTCATCCAGGGCGACACCCCCGCCCAGATCCTCGAGCGTTACACCCGCCTCACCGGTCGCCCGGCGAAGGTGCCGGCCTGGTCGTACGGCTTGTGGCTGTCGACGTCGTTCACCACCGAGTACGACGAAGCGACCGTGTCATCCTTCATCGACGGCATGGCCGAACGCGACCTTCCGCTGAGCGTCTTCCACTTCGACTGCTTCTGGATGCGCGAGTTCAACTGGACCGACTTCGAGTGGGACCCGCGGGTCTTCCCCGACCCGGAGGGCATGCTCGGCCGCCTGCACGAGAAGAACCTGCACGTCAGCGTCTGGATCAACCCCTACATCGCCCAGCGCGCCGAGATCTTCGCCGAGGCGAAAGACGCCGGCTACCTGGTGAAGAAGGCGAACGGCGACGTCTGGCAGTGGGACATGTGGCAGGCCGGCATGGGTCTGGTCGATTTCACGAACCCGGATGCGACCAGGTGGTTCCAGGAGAAGCTGCGCGTCCTCTTCGCGCAGGGGGTCGACGCGATCAAGACCGACTTCGGCGAGCGCATCCCCACCGACGTCGTCTGGCACGACGGATCCTCGCCCGAGGTCATGCACAACTGGTACGCGCAGCTCTACAACGCCGCCGTCTTCGAGGTTCTCGAGGAGCACAGGGGCGAGGGTGACGCCGTGCTGTTCGCCCGCTCGGCCACCGTCGGCGGGCAGAAGCAGCCCGTGCACTGGGGCGGCGACAACTCGTCGAGCTTCGAGTCGATGGCCGAGACCCTGCGCGGCGGCCTCTCGCTCGCGCTCAGCGGTTTCGGTTACTGGAGCCACGACATCGGCGGCTTCGAGGGCAGCCCCGACCCCGCCGTCTTCAAACGCTGGGTGGCGTTCGGCCTCATGTCGAGCCACTCCCGGCTGCACGGTTCGTCGAACTACCGGGTGCCGTGGCTGTTCGACGACGGCACCGAGGCGCCCGGCCAGAGCGCCGTCGACGTGACCCGGCGGTTCACGAAGCTGAAGCTCGCGCTGATGCCCTACCTCTACCGGGTGGGCATCGAGGCGCACGAGACGGGCACGCCGTTCATGCGTCCGATGCAGCTCGAGTTCGCGGGCGACCCCTCGGTCGACTACCTCGACCGCCAGTACCTGCTGGGCCACGACCTGCTGGTCGCGCCCGTCTTCAGCGCGTCGGGCGACGTGCAGTACTACCTGCCCGCCGGACGCTGGACCAACCACCTCACCGGCGAGACCGCCGACGGCCCGAAGTGGCGCACCGAGCAGCACGGCTTCGACAGCCTGCCGATCTGGGTGCGCGAGGGCGCCGTGATCGTCACCGGTTCGCGCGAAGACCGGCCCGACTACGACTACACGGTCGACCCGCTGGTCACCGTCTACCCGGGGTTCACGGGCAGCCGCGGCATCGTGATCGACAACCCGCTCGATGGCACGGCTGTCACGCTGACGGCCGCGTCGGAGGGAGACTCGATCACGATTTCAGGGCCGGCGGATGTCGCGTTCCGCGCCGTTCTCGCCGGTGGCGAGCCGACCGGCAGCACCGACGGCACGGTGACGCTGTGAGCGCCGCCGACTACCGCGACGCCGGCCTGGTCTTCCCGCCCGAGTTCATCTTCGGCTCGGCCACGGCGGCGTACCAGATCGAGGGCGCGGCGGCCCAGGGCGGCCGCGGTCCTTCCATCTGGGACACCTTCAGCCACACCCCGGGCAAGACCTGGAACGGCGACACCGGCGACGTGGCGGCCGACCACTACCACCGGCTCGAGGGCGACCTCGACCTGATGGCGGCCCTCGGGCTCGAGGCCTACCGGTTCTCCATCTCGTGGTCGCGCATCCAGCCCACCGGGCGCGGCCCCGCCAACGAGGACGGACTCGACTTCTACGAACGTCTGGTCGACGGACTGCTCGCGCGGGGCATCCGCCCCATCGCGACGCTCTACCACTGGGATCTGCCGCAGGCGCTGGAAGACGAGGGCGGCTGGACGAGCCGCGCGACCGCGCTCGCGTTTGCCGAGTACGCGCGCATAGTCGGCGAGCGGCTCGGCGACCGCGTGCACACCTGGACGACGCTGAACGAGCCGTGGTGCTCGGCCTACCTCGGCTACGGCTCGGGGGCGCACGCGCCGGGACGCACCGACGGGGCGGCCGCGCTCGCCGCCGTGCACCACCTGAACCTCGCGCACGGCCTCGCTGTCTCAGCCCTCCGTGACGTGGTGACCGACGACCCGCAGTTCTCGGTCACGCTCAACCTGCACGTGTTCCGGGGCGAGGCTGAGGCCGTGCGCCGACTCGACGCGCTCGCCAACCGGGCGTTCCTCGGCCCGATACTCGAGGGCGCGTATCCCGCCGACCTCTTCGTCGACACGTCGGGCGTGACCGATTGGTCGTTCGTGCTCCCGGGCGACCTTGCGCTCATCCACCAGCCGCTCGACGTGCTCGGCGTGAACTACTACTCCACCAACCTGGTGCGCGAGTGGGACGGCGTCAGCGAGAAGCAGATGGCCGACGGGCACAAGGCGGCGAGCGGATCGGCGTGGCCCGGATCGGAGAACGTCGAGTTTCTGCCGCAGCCCGGGCCGTACACGGCGATGGGCTGGAACATCGACCCCTCCGGCCTCGAGGACCTGCTCATGGGGCTGCACGCGAGCTACCCGCAGCTGCCGCTGATGATCACCGAGAACGGTGCGGCGTTCGACGACCGAGTGGTCGACGGCGCGGTGCACGATGTCGAGCGGATCGACTACCTGCGCCGCCACATCACGGCGGTGCACCGTGCCCTCGAGCGCGGCGTCGACCTGCGCGGCTACCAGGTGTGGTCGCTGCTCGACAACTTCGAGTGGGGCTACGGATACGCGAAACGCTTCGGCATCGTGCGGGTCGACTACGCGACGCTCGAGCGGCTGCCGAAGGACAGCGCGCACTGGTACGCGCGGCTGGCGCGGGAGCACGTTCTGCCCGAGTAGCCGCACCGGCCAATCCGCCTGAGGCGCGGCGCCGAATCCCTTGTGGGGACACGTCGTCCCCGAGCATTTTCTGGGAATGGTGCACCACATGACTGAATCGACCGCGCGCATAGCCGTTATCGGCGGCTCCGGCCTCTACTCGCTGTTCGACCCCGAGGCGAGCGAGAAACGGCACATCGATACGCCGTACGGACCGGCCGACGTGACGATCGGGCAGCTCGGCGGTCGCACCGTCGCCTTCCTCACCCGGCACGGCGCCAACCACTCGGTCGCCCCGCACCTCATCAACTACCGCGCCAACATCTGGGCGCTCGCCTCGCTCGGTGTGAAGGCGATCCTGTCGAGCGCGGCGGTCGGCGGGGTCAGCCCCGACTACCTGCCCGGCACGCTCGTGCTCACCGACCAGTACATCGACCGCACGCACGGGCGTCGCGACACGTTCTTCGATCTGGTGTCGGTGCAGCACCTGGCCAGTGCCGACCCGTTTGACCCCGAGCTGCACGCGATCGCCGCGGCGACGCTGAACGGCGACGACGACGTGAAGACCACGGGCACGGTCGTCGTCATCCAGGGGCCGCGGTTCTCCACCCGCGCCGAGTCGCTCTGGTTCCGCGCGGCCGGCGCGCACACCGTCAACATGACGCTCTACCCCGAGGTGCCGCTCGCCGCCGAACTGAACATCGGCACGGTCAACCTCAGCTACGTCACCGACTCCGACGCCGGTGTCGCCGACGACGAGAAACAGGGCGAACCGCTCAGCGCCGCTCTGGTGTTCTCACGGCTCAAGGAGGCACAGCCGCGGATCGTGGCGGCGATCGAGGCGATCATCCGCGCGCTGCCCGAAGACTACGCCGGGCGCGAGCTCATCGACCCGGCCGAGGTCGCGAAGGTGATGGCACAGTGAGACTGCTCGTCACCGGCGGGGCCGGCTTCATCGGGTCGGCGATCGTCGAGGCCGCGCTCACGGCGGGCCACGAGGTGCGCGTGCTCGACTCGTTGCGCGCCGACGTGCACGGCGGCGAGCCGGTGATACCCGACGGCGTCGATTTCATCCGCGGCGATGTGCGCGACGCAGACACGGTAACGGCCGCGCTCGCGGGTGTGGACGTCGTGTGCCACCAGGCCGCGAAAGTCGGGCTGGGCGTCGACTTCTCCGACGCGCCCGACTACGTGAGCACGAACGAGTTCGGCACCGCCGTGGTGTTGGCCGCGATGGCGGAGGCCGGCATCCGGCGCTTCGTGCAGGCCAGCTCCATGGTCGTCTACGGCGAGGGCGCCTACCTCGGCGCGCGGGGCCTGACGCGACCGGCAGCGCGCAGGGTCGAAGACCTCGACGCCGGCCGGTTCGACCCGCTCGACGACGACGGCGGCCCGCTCGAACCGGCGCTCATCGTCGAAGACTCCCCGCTCGACCCGCGCAACGTGTACGCCAGCTCGAAACTCAGCCAGGAGCACCTCGCGACCAGCTGGGCCAGATCGACGGGCGGGGTCGCGGCTTGCCTGCGCTACCACAACGTCTACGGGCCGGGCATGCCCCAGAACACGCCCTACGCGGGGGTCGCGTCGCTCTTCCGCTCGTCGCTCGAGCGCGGGGAGGCCCCGCGGGTCTTCGAAGACGGCCGGCAGCGCCGCGACTTCGTGCACTCGCACGATGTTGCCGCGGCGAACCTCGCCGCCATCGACTTCACCGGGCGGGCGCAGGGCTCGCGCGCCTTCAACGTCGGCAGCGGGGTGGTGCACACGATCGGCGAGATCGCGCATCAGCTCAGCGACCACTCGGGCGGGCCGGCACCGATAGTCACGGGCGAATACCGGCTCGGCGACGTGAGGCACATCACCGCGTCATCCGACCGCCTGAAAAACGAGCTCGGCTGGGCCCCGCTCGTGACCTTCGAGGCGGGCATGCGCGAATTCGCGACGGCACCGCTGCGGGCGGCCGTCAGATGACCGTCGACGTCGTCTTCCCCTGCCTGAACGAGGAGCGCGCCCTGCCCTGGCTGCTCGGCCGGCTGCCCGAGGGGTACCGCGCGATAGTCGTCGACAACGGGTCGACCGACAACTCCGCCGAGGTCGCGCGCTCGCTGGGCGCGACGGTGGTGACCGAGACGCGTCGCGGCTTCGGCGCGGCTGCGCACGCGGGACTTCTCGCCGCGACCGCGCCGGTCGTCGCCTTCTGTGACGCGGATGCCTCGATGGACCCCCGCGACCTGCCCCGCGTCGTCGACCCGGTCGCCGCAGGCACGGCGGACCTCGTGCTCGGCCGCCGCCGCCCGACCACCCGTGGAGCCTGGCCGCTGCACGCCCGCATCGCGAATCGCGCGCTCGCCGCCCTCATGCGGGGCGCGACGAAACTCGACCTGCACGATCTCGGCCCGATGCGCGCCGCGAACCGCGAGGCACTGCTCGCGCTCGACCTGCGCGACCGCCGCAGCGGGTATCCGCTCGAGCAGGTGCTGCGCGCCCACGCCGAGGGCTGGCGCATCGTCGAGGTCGACTCGCCGTACGCCCCGCGCATCGGCCGCTCGAAAGTGACCGGCACGATCCGGGGCACCGCCATCGCCGTGCTCGACATGAGCCGCTTGCTGCGCGCGCAGAACCGGGCAACCCGTTAGCCGTACGGCTCCGAATGAGTGATGTCCGGCACGACTCCGGACGGCCTACTGGGAGGGCACACACCATGACCACACTGATCCTCATCGCCAAGGAGACCATTCCGGGCAAGGTCAAGACGCGCCTGCACCCGCCGCTGAGCTTGGAACAGGCCGCGACGCTCGCCGCGCTCTCGATCAGCGACACGCTCGCCGCCGTGGCGCACCTGCCGGCGAGCCGCCGGGTGCTGCTCTTCGACGGCGTGGTCACGCCCGAGGGCATCGACGGCTGGGACGTGGTGCACCAGGTCTCCGGCGATCTCGACGAGCGGCTCGCCGCCATCTTCGACGAGGTGGAGGGTCCCACGATCCTCATCGGCATGGACACCCCTCAGGTCTCGGCCCTCGATCTGGCGCCCGCATTCGCGTGGCCCGACGGCGTCGACGCGTTCTTCGGCCCCGCCAACGACGGCGGATTCTGGGCGCTCGGCATGTTGGAGCCGCGCGGAGACCTCATCCGCGGCGTGCCGATGTCGCGCCATGACACCGGGCGCATCCAGCTCGAACGTCTGCTCGATGCCGGCCTGAATGTCTCCATGCTCACGGAACTCACCGACGTCGACACGTTCGACGACGCCCTCGAGGCCGCCGACCTCGCGCCGCACACCGCCTTCGCCGCGGCCGTCGCGTTGTTCTGCGACGCGGTGCTGGTGCACGCGTGAGCACGGTCTCGCTCGCGCCCAACACGTTCGGATCGGGCGGCGCTGAGCCGTACGCCGAGGCCCTGCGCCGCAACGACGCCGTCACCCTGCTGCTGCGCGACGACGAACGGGGCGCCGCGACGCGATCGACGATGGATGTCGCCCGCTGGAATGCGGGGGCGGATGACGCGGATCTGACGTTGCTGCGCTCGGTCGCGGGCCCCGTGCTCGACATCGGCTGCGGGCCGGGACGCATGGTGCGCGCGGCCGCCGATCTCGGACTCGAGGTTCTCGGCGTGGATGTCTCCCCCACCGCGATCGCCATCGCCACCGAGGCCGGCCTGCCGGTGCTCCAAGGCAGCGTGTTCGACACGCTTCCGGGCGAGGGCGCCTGGCAGACGGCGCTGCTCGTCGACGGCAACATCGGCATCGGCGGCGACGTGCGCGCCCTGCTGTCCCGCTGTCGCGCGCTGCTGACGGCGACGGGCGAGATCGTGGTGGAACTGCACCCCGACGCCGGTCGCGACAACACCTACACGGGCCGTCTCGTCGACGCGCGCGGTGGCGAGAGCGAACTCTTCCCGTGGGCCGAGATCGGCCTGCGCCCCATGACGTCGCTCGCGGCGCAGCTCGGCTTCGCGCTACTGCAGTCGTGGACGATCGACGGCCGCACCTTCTGCCGCCTGGCCTAGCCCTCCCCGGTTCGCCCGCTGGTTGAGCCCGTCAAAACCCCGCCCGCCATCCCGAAAGTGCACTTGCGCACAGTGCGGATGCGCCCGCACCCACCACAACTGCACGCTCGCGCGCGAGCAGGGTTTCGATACGGCCGCGGGCGGCCTACTCAACCAGCGACACGGGCCGACCCGCCGATTGGGTCGCCCCCGCCGATTGAGCATGTCGAAACCCCGCCCGCCGCCTCGAAAGTGCACTTACGCACAGTGCGGATGCGCCCGCACCCACCACAGCTGCACTCTCGCGCGCGAGGGCGGGGTTTCGATACGGCCGCGGGCGGCCTACTCAACCAGCGGTGGCGCGTCTACGCGAGCGGCGCAGCAGCGCGTACACGCCGAGCGCCAGAGCCGTCACCACGGCCAGCACCACGTAGAACACCACGAGGTGCAGCCCGTAGTCGAGCGGCAGGAGGGTCTCGTTACCGGTTCCCATCGACTTCTTCAGCACGGCCGGCACGACGATCAGCGTCATGATGCCCGCGACCACGAGAGCGCCCTGAAGGATGAGCACGGCCGGCAGGGGCACGCGGAGGCGTCCGGCGGTCTTGCGCGTCACGATATTCGCGCCGAACACGGCGAGCGAGATGATCCCGTCGTGGATGACGAGGGCACCCAGCAGCCAGATGCCGATGCCGAGGTAGCGGGCGGGGCTCACGTCTTCGAGCAGCGTGATCCCGCCGACCACGAAGAACGCGAGTCCGGTCACGATCAGGCCGATCTGCCAGCGTCGGATGGCGGTCATGCCAGCACCTCCAGGGAACTCAGCCACTTGGTTTGCAGCACGCCGGGCCTGCCGGGGGCGATCATGCGGGCGGGGTAGCCGTGGTCGAGATCCAGGGTTTCGCCGTTCAGCTCGAGGGCGACGAGGGTGAGGTCGTCACGCACGTACTCCGGCCCCATGTGCATGATCGCGTACGAGCTGTTCTGCTCGAGGCTGGTCGCCTTGATCGCGGTTCCGCCGCGGGCACCGACGGCATCGACCAGGTCGCCGAGGCGCACGCCGCGCCAGGTCGCCATCTGGCTCCACCCCTCGACGCAGGCGATCGGAAGCTCCACGGTGTGCTGCGGCAGCGCGAGCAGCTGGGCGCGGGTGAACACCTTCGACTCGGTGCCGTTCAGAACGGTGAGCACCCAGTCGGGATCGGTCGCGGTGTCTTCGATCTTCGCGGCGGCGGCGGTGCGGTTGACGGGCAGGCCGTTCGGTCCGACGCCCTGCTTGCGGGGACCGAAGACGTTCGCGCCGTCGAGCAGCTTGAACGACTGTCCCGCGGTGAGGGCGACCAGGGCCGCGCTCGCGACGGTGACGATGGTGAGGAAGCCGCGGCGGCTGGTGCGCGGGGCGGCGGGCGGGGTCTCGTCGATCCAGCGGAAGAGCCTGCCGGTGACGCCCTCGGTGCGGATGATGGCGTTGCGCGTGTGCGAGGAGGTGAGCTTGGGACCCCCGCTGGTTGAGCTTGTCGAAACCAGGTCGGCGGGCGCTTCGACATGCGCTTCGACGCGCTCAGCGACCGAGGCGACCGAGGCGACCGAAGCGGCCGAAGCGTCCTCCTTGCGCCAGTGCTTCGCGATCACGTCGAGCTTCACGGCGATGTGGATGGCGAGCGACCCGATGATCACGAACGACAGCACGTAGTGCGTCTGGCGGAACGGGAAGGGGAACACCGCGTACAGCTGGTAGGTGTTGAGCAGGCCGATCACGATCTGCACGATCGACGACGAGACGAACAGCGCGATCGACGCCCGCTCGAGGAAGTGCGGGAACGACCGCACCGGCGGCGTCTGGAACAGCTCCGGGAAGACGATATAGAGCTTCGCGAGCAGCAGCGGGAAACACAGGATGCCGGCGGTGATGTGCACGCCCTGGCTCACCTGGTAGAGCGTGGTCGGCCGGGTGGGGAACACCATCCACGGCAGCGGGTCCTGCAGGAAGTGGCTGTAGATGCCGGTGCCGAAGCACAGCAGGAACGCGATGGCGAGCAGCCGGCCGATCACGACCGCCATGCGCGGGTTGCGCGAGGGCGCCGCGAGCGAGCGCCGCAATGCGCCCAGTAGTCTGTGCACCGCCGGAATGATCATGTCCATGATTCGTAGCCCCCGCCCAATCCGACAGGATGATCTTATGCGAATCGTGTTCACCGCCGTCGTCCTCGCGCTGAGCGCCCTCGCCACCGCGCTTTCCGTGTCGGCTCTGCCCTACTACGACCCGCCCGAGGGCAAACTCGAACCGCTCGTGTTCGTGACGGCGGGACTGTGGGTGTTGTTCGCGCTGTCGCTCGTGACGTTGCGCGGGGTGAGCGGGCGCGCATCCGTGGTTCTGGTTCTTGTCGGCAGCCTCGCGATCGGTGTCGCGGCGATGGCCGGCCCGCCGAACACGAGCACCGACTCAGCGCGCTACGCCTGGGACGGCATCGTGCAGAACGCCGGCATCTCCCCCTATACCTACGTTCCCTCGGACCCGGCCCTCGAAGAACTGCGCACCGACTGGCTGTTCCCGGCGCCGGTCGACGGAGAGTGCGTGGGCGAGCGGATCATGACGGTGGATGAACCGGGCACCGGCGATCTCGTCTGCACGGCCATCAACCGCGCCACCGTGCCCACCATCTATCCCCCGGCAAGCGAGCTCGTGTTCGCCGGGGTGCGCGCGCTCACCGGATCCGGCCCCGAATACTGGCCTTCCCAGCTGCTGGGTCTGCTCGTGAGCCTCGGCGTCACGGTGCTGCTGCTGCGCGCCCTGCAGAAGTCGGGGCGCGACCCGCGCTGGGCCGCCATGTGGGGCTGGAGCCCGCTCGTGGCCACGGAGGGCATCACGAACTCGCACATCGACATCGTGAGCGCCCTGCTGCTGCTGGTGGCCAGCCTGCTCGTGGCGTCCGGCCGCCGGTGGCTGGGGGGCGCGGCGCTCGGCGTGTCCATCGCGACGAAGCTGATCCCGGTGATCGGTGCGCCCGCGCTGCTCGGCCGGCGCCCGCTGCGGGTGATCGTGGCATCCATCGCCGTCTTCCTCGTTCTCTACATCCCCTATGTGATCGCCGACGGCATCCAGGTGCTCGGCTACCTGCCCGGTTACCTCACCGAGGAAGGCTACGAGAGCGGCACCCGGTTCATCATGCTGTCGCTCGTCGCCCCGGGTTCGGCGAGCCTCGTGCTCGCGGCGGTGCTCATCGCCGCGACGGGCGCGCTGGTCTGGTGGAAGACCGACCCGGCGAACCCGTGGCTGGGCCAGCTCGTGATGATCGGCGTCACCCTGCTCGTGGTCACGCCGCGGTACCCCTGGTACGCACTGCTGCTCGTGCCGATGATCGCGATGACGGGGCGCTGGGAATGGCTCGCGGTTCCCCTGGCGCTCACCGAGCGTCTGCTCATCCCGTCGGTGGAGCTGGCGCGCGTCTCGGTGGCCGTCGCGGTCGTGTTCATCCTCGTGATGAGCGTTCGACGGGCCGGGTGGGTGATCGTCAGCCCCCGGGATTCCGCGGAAGTTGCCCCGAGAGAATAACGGAACGGTAACAGAAGCGACTCATTCCAAACCCTTTTCTGGAGGAGACCGAACTCTCATCACGACCGAAAGTTCGCCCCAAACAGCAAAGGATCACATCATGCGCAAGTTCTACAAGGTCACCGTCGGCATGGCCGCAGCAACCCTCCTCGTCGGAGGCCTCGCCGCCTGCTCCACCAGCACCGAGTCGTCTTCGAGCGACGAGACGTCGCCGTCCGCATCCGAGGAAGCCGACCCCACGCCCCTGGCCTCGATCCCCGCCCTTGACGGCGTCGACACCCAGGTCACCCTCGATGCTGGCTTCGTAGAGGCCCTCGGCACCCTCGGCCTCACCCCCGGTGTAACCGGCGGCGCGACGCTCGACGCTGCGACCGGCACCCTCGCCTTCCCGATCACGGGTGGAAACGTCGACTACTACGACCCCGAGCTCGACTACCGCCCCTACGTCCAGGGCGAGATCGACCACGAAGGCTCCGGCATCACCCTCACGGGTGGCGACATCGTCGTCGGACTCTCCGACTTCAAGATCGACCCGGGCACCAGCCGCCTCACCGGCACGGTCACCGCTAACGGCGAAGAGGTCGGCACCGACGTCTTCATCTTCAACCTCGACGGTTCGACCCTGAACCCGCTGAGCGAAGACGCTGACGGCAACGCCGTTCTCGAGGGAACCACCGTGCTCGTCAGCTCTGACGCCGCGGCCCTGCTGAACGAGACCTTCGGCACCGACGCCGTCACCGACGAGCTCGTCGTCGGCATCGCGAAGATCACCGTCAACACCAAGTAGCACCCCACCCGGCACACACCGGGA
>NZ_JBKKAD010000073.1:0-5297 GCF_046714715.1 Conyzicola sp.
GCGATATCCCACGCCCAGAGCAGCTTGCTGTCGACCAGGCCGTAGATGCGGGTCGCCGCGGTGTACTCCTTGGCCGTGGCCGTGCGCAGCACGGCATCCGTCGCTATATCGATGCGCGGCCCCTTGATCTGGCCGATGTAGAGCTCGCTCACACCCAGCGGATGCACGAGCGACACCTCTATGTCGAAGCCGCCGTTGGCGTTGCGCAGCGTCTCGACCGACTCGGCGTCGGCGTAGGGTTTCGCGCCCACGCCCGGCAGCATGCCCGGCCCGGAGTCGCCCGCGTGCGAGGGACGGCTGAGGCGCCAGTAGCCGGTCTCGGCGACGTGGGGTGTGTTCTCATCGTTGAGCGACCACGTGTACGAGGTGTAGTTCAGGTAGGGCAGTCCGTCGTGGGTGAAGCTGAGGCGCTGGCCGAATTCATGCTCGCGGATCTCGTCGCCCACCGCGTAGTGCACGACACCGGTGCCCTCCCAGAGGCCGATGAGCCACGACAGAGGGACGAGCTCGGCGGGCAGGTCGGAGTTGAGCTCGATCACGAAGCGCCCCGAAGACTAGCGCTGGCCGCGGAAGAGGTTGTAGAGCACGACGATCGAGGTATACCCGATCGCGAGGCTCGCCAGAATGAGGAGTCCGGTGAAGAAGAGTTCCAGGGCGATGACCATGGGACCAGCCTAACCGCTGTTGGCGCGCGAGCTCAGGATGCGACGGCGAAAATCGCGGTCGAGATGACGAGCACCACGAGCGCGCCGCCCGTCGAGGTCATGACCCTGGTCACGAAGCCCTCCTTGCGGCGGATCGCCAGCTGGATGGCGAACGCCGAAAGGATCGCCGCGGCGAACACGATCGGCACCCAGGTGAAGTACTCCCCGGGGGTCGAAAACACTCCGATCACGACACTTCCGATGATCGCGAGGGCCCACACGGGGAGGATGCTTGCCAGCTGCCAGGTCACAAAGCAATCTTAAGGCGCTTGTAGACTGTGCGGAGGCACTTTGGAGGACCCGTGGCGCAGCTGCTTATCCTGACCTCTGCGGGCGACAATGACGTTCTCCCCGCATTGGGGCTACTCAGTCATAAAACTCGACAAATCCCGGCCGAGCCGGCTTCGCTCATCAACGCGCCCACGTGCGACCTGATCTTCATCGACGCGCGCTACGACCTCGCCAGCTCGAAGTCGCTGTGCAAGATCCTGAACACCACCGGCGTGACCGTTCCGCTCATCCTCATACTCACCGAGGGCGGCCTCACCGCCGTCAGCGCCGACTGGGGTGTCGACGACGTCATCCTCGAGGGCGCCGGACCGGCAGAGGCGGATGCCCGCATCCGGCTCGCGATCGGACGCCAGGCCCAGGACAAGTCGAGCAGCAAGATCCAGGCCTCCGGAGTCGTCATCGACGAGGCCAGCTACTCGGCCAAGGTGCACGGCAAACCTCTCGACCTCACCTTCAAGGAGTTCGAGCTGCTGCGGTTCCTCGCCACGCACCCCTCGCGCGTCTTCACCCGCGAGCAGCTGCTCAGCGAGGTGTGGGGCTACGACTACTTCGGCGGAACCCGCACCGTCGACGTGCACGTGCGGCGCCTGCGCGCCAAGCTCGGCGACCTCGAGTCGCTCATCGGAACGGTGCGCAACGTCGGGTACCGCTTCAACGTGTACGACGACGAGAACGAGCGCTTCCCCGCGCCCCTCGCCAACTGACGAACACGTTCACTGAGCTTTTCGAAATGAATGTCGTCGAGACCCTGCCCTCTCGCCCCGACTGGCTCGACGTGCTCATCCAGCGCGCCACCCGCGCCGACGGCCAACCCCCGTTCTCCGACGGCAGCCTCGTCGAGCTCGCCACGGGAGCGCGCGAGCTGCTCGTGATCGGCGACGTCGCGGCGGCGCTGGTTCGGGACGGCGAGGCGGAGTTCGTCGTCGATCCGGATGCCCGGCGGCACGGTCACGGAACGGCGTTGCTCGAGGAACTGCTGTCACGCTCGCCGCGGCTGCTCGTCTGGGCGCACGGCGACCACAAGGCCGCCCGGGCGCTCGCCGCGAGCCACGGACTGACGGCGGTACGCGAGCTGCTGCAGTTGCGGGTGAGCGGCGTCGATTTCGATACGGCCGTGGACGGCCTACTCAATCAGCAGAGCCGGTCGAGCAGGTCGCTCAGCGACCGTATCGAGACCTTCCGCCCCGGCTCCGACGAGGGAACGTGGCTCGAGCTCAACGCCCGCGCGTTCGCCGCCCACCCCGAGCAGGGCGCCGTCACCCGCGCCGACCTCGACGTGCTGATGGCCGAGCCGTGGTTCGACGCCGACGACCTCCTGCTGCTGCGCGACGGCGAGACGCTGCTCGGCTACTGCTGGCTCAAGGTGGAGCACGGCATCGGCGAGTTCTACGTGGTCGGTGTCTCTCCCGACCGTCAGGGCGAAGGCATCGGCCGCCGTCTCGTCGAGGCGGGGCTGTCCCGTCTGGCCGAGCGCGGCATCCGCGTCTCGAGTCTCTATGTCGAGGCAGACAACGAACCCGCGCTGCGCCTCTACCGGTCGTTCGGATTCGACGACTACGCCGTCGACGTCCAGTACGCGACGGCGTAGCCTGCGGCTGACTCGTTAACCGCTCATTCACGCGACAGTGGGATGATGGCGTGATGGACAGCGAAAACACCCTCCTCGACGCACCGGCCCCGAGCGAATCGCTCGACGAGTACGACATCGAAGAGTCGTCGAGCATCGACGACGGATCGCTGCCCTACGACCGCTACCTCGACCGCGAGCTGAGCTGGCTCGCGTTCAACCAGCGGGTGCTCGAACTGGCCGAAGACACGACGCTCCCGCTGCTGGAGCGCGCGAACTTCCTGGCCATCTTCACCTCCAACCTCGACGAATTCTTTATGGTGCGCGTCGCCGGCCTGAAGCGCCGCATCGCCACCGGGCTCGCCGTGCCGACCAACGTCGGTCGCGCCCCCGAAGACGTGCTGGCCGCCGTGAGCGCCAAGGCGCACGAGCTGCAGCACCGTCACGCCGTGGCCTTCGGCGAGCACGTGAAGCCCGCGCTCGACGAGGCCGGCATCCACATCGAGGTGTGGAGCGACCTCGACGAGGCCGACCGCGACCGTGCGCACGAGATCTTCTCGCTGCAGATCTTCCCCGTGCTCATGCCGCTCGCCGTCGACCCGGCGCACCCGTTCCCGTACATCTCCGGCCTCTCGCTCAACCTCGCCGTGCGCGTGCGCAACCCGAAGACCGACAAGGTGGAGTTCGCGCGCCTCAAGGTGCCGACCGTGCTGCCGCGTTTCGTGCAGCTGCCCAACGACGGAACCGGTCGCCTGCGTTTCATCCCGATCGAAGACCTCATCTCCAACCACCTGAGCGAACTGTTCCCCGGCATGGAGATCCTCGAGCACCACGAGTTCCGGGTGACCCGCAACGAAGACGTCGAGGTCGACGAGGACGAGTCCGAGAACCTCATCCAGGCCCTCGAGAAGCAGCTGCTGAACCGTCGGTTCGGGCCGCCCATCCGGCTCGAGATCACCGAGGACATGGACGACCTCACCCTCGGCCTGCTCGTGCGCGAGCTCGACATCACCGAGCAGGAGGTCTACCGCCTCCCCGCGCCGCTCGACCTCGGCGGGCTGTTCCAGCTCAACCGCATCGACCGCCCGCTGCTCAAGTACGCCAAGCACGTGCCGACCACGAGCGTGAACCTGCTGCCGAACGAACCGAACGCGGCACCGAACATCTTCACCTCGATCTCGAAGAGCGACGTGCTGGTGCACCACCCCTACGAGTCGTTCTCCACGAGCGTGCAGACCTTCCTCGAGCAGGCCGCGGCCGACCCGAACGTTCTCGCCATCAAGCAGACGCTCTACCGCACGAGCGGCGACAGCCCCATCGTCGAGGCGCTCATCGCGGCGGCCGAGGCCGGTAAGGCCGTGCTCGCCCTCGTCGAGATCAAGGCGCGTTTCGACGAGACGGCCAACATCAACTGGGCGCGCAAGCTCGAGAAGGCCGGCGTGCACGTGGTCTACGGGCTCGTGGGGCTAAAGACGCACTGCAAGCTCGCGCTCGTAATCCGCCAGGAGCACGGCGTGCTCAAGCACTACAGCCACATCGGCACGGGAAACTACAACCCGAAGACGAGCCGCATCTACGAAGACCTCGGCCTGCTCACCGACGACGACGTGGTCGGCAAAGACCTCACCCGCCTGTTCAACGAGCTCTCCGGCTATGCCATCGAGAAGAAGTTCAAGCGCCTGCTCGTGGCCCCCCTGCACCTGCGCAAGGGCCTGCTCAAGCACATCAAGACCGAGACCGAGAACGCGAAGGCCGGCCTGCCGAGCGGCATCCGCATCAAGCTCAACTCCATCGTCGACGAGGCGATCATCGACGCTCTGTATCAGGCGAGCAACGCGGGCGTTCCCGTCGACCTGGTGGTGCGCGGCATCTGCGGCCTCCGCCCCGGCGTTCCCGGGCTGAGCGAGAACATCCGGGTGCGCTCGGTTCTCGGGCGTTACCTCGAGCACGCCCGCATCTTCACGTTCGTCAACAACGGCGACCCGCAGGTCTACATCGGCAGCGCCGATATGATGCACCGCAACCTCGACCGCCGCGTCGAGGCGCTCGTGCGGCTCGTGGCGCCCGACCAACTGCGCCAGATCGACGAGCTGTTCGAACTCGCTCTCGCCGAAGACACCTCGTCGTGGTGGCTCGACGGCGACGGCGAGTGGACGCGCCACTCGCGTACCTCCGACGGCGAGCCGCTCCGCGACATGCAGAACGTGATCATGAAGCGCATCTCGCAGCGCAAGCGCGCTATCAGCCGCTAGTCCGCAGACGCGGCGAAGTCGAGTGCGGGGGTCTCCATGGGACCTCCGCACTGCTCTGAGCCGCCCGTTCTGGTCCACTCCAGCTCGTAGCCGCGCTCCGCGACCACCGCTTCGGTCGTGTCGAGCGCGCGTACGGTGAGGCGGTCGGGCGTGGACCGCAACGAGGTGACGCTCCACAGCTCGTCGGAACGCCGCTCCAGAGCAAACGGAGGCAACTCGCCCTCGGGCGGTTGCACCGCCTCAGATGCTTCGCCGCCCGCGGAGGCGACGCACGCGTCATCGACGCACACCTCGAGCGATGCGAACTCCCCGGTCGCGTGCACGTCGACGGCATAGATGTAGCCGATGGCCGTGCCCGCGCCGAAACTGCAGCCGGCGAGAGCCGGGAGCAGCGCGACACCCGCGGCCGCGAGGGCGAGAGTCCGTGTCATCCGAAGCATTCGTCCACGCTATTCAGGCTCCGGATGCCCCGCTAGAGCACCT